>NZ_ALNS01000030.1:0-126089 GCF_000286655.1 Enterobacter sp. SST3
TAAGGCGAAGCCGCCATCCGGCTTTTTACTGTGCCGGCGCCATCGCCGACACCACGCCGCCCGTTATCGTCTGCTCTACCTGCTGCTTATCCATATTCACCGCGCTCAGCTTCCCATTCACCGTTGGCTTCAGCGGCGCACTGGCCTGCACGCTGCCGCTGGCGGTGAGCTGAATATTGCCGTCACCTGCAATCGGCAGCGCAGGCCAGCCCCACTGCTGCAGCACGCTGAGCGGAACGCCGCGCCCGTTGAGGCTCACCGTGGTCTGCCGCTGCGGCAGCTGGGAAACGGTCGCCGTGGCTTCCAGAATACCTTTCTCGGTAAACGCGCTCAGGTCGGTAATATTCACCGTGGCGGCGTTGGCATTCAGCGCCAGCGACGGACGGCGCACATCCACGCGGTTAAAGGTCGCCGCCGCGCCGTTCAGGGTTGCGCTGCCGCCCCAGACGCCCCACTGGCGATCTTTCACCAGCTGCAGGTTTGCGCCATAGCCGTCCAGAGAGGTGATCTGCCACGGGAAGGCGGGATCGATGTCGATCACCAGGTTGCGGCTCAGGCCAAATTTTTGCAGCGTGACGCTGTTCAGCCATTCCGGCAGAGGCGCCATCCACAGCGCTTTCCAGTTTTGCGGCAGGGTATACTCCAGCCCGGCAATGGCGACATCGTCCAGCACAAGCGCTTTACCGTCGCGCAGCCAGTTACCGGACGTGCGCACCATGCCGCCTTCCCAGCGGGAGGTGAACTGGCGCAGCGCCATGCCCTGCGGGGAAAACTCCGCATTCAGGATCGGGTCAAACAGATGCAGCGAGCCGTAGATAAACTCGCTGGCGTTCATCGACAGGCGGCCTTCCTGGCTCTGCCAGCCACCTTTGCTCAGCGTCAGGTTGCGCAGGCTTAAATCGAGGTCGGTCACCGCCCAGTCCGGGCCCTGAAGCCGGGCGTCGGTCACGTCCAGACGACCAATCTGCAGAGAGGGGATAGTGGCCAGCGGTGCGAAGAACGCCGTCAGCGTTTTATCGCTCTGCAGGCGGATCTCGTTCAGGCGCATGGTGTCGATAATCCAGCTCCCGTCGGCGTTGCGCAGGGCCGAGCCGGTGAGCGAGCCCCGGGCCATATCGGCGCCGATCGTATTCAGCACCACTTCCTTGCCGTTAAGCTGGCCCTCAATCAGCACGTTGGTGGCCGGTACGCCGTTGAGGGTCAGCGAGCCTGCGCTCATCTGGATCTGCGCGTGATTACCCAGCACGTTGCCCGCTTCCGGCTGCCACGGGCTGACGCCGCCCGTCACCTTCTGCGCGCTCAGATCCCATTCGGTATTCGGGCTGTTAAAGGCCATATTGTTCAGCTGCAGGCGATCCGCCTGGAAGGGCAGCGGCGCGGTCTGGGGGGAGAGATTCAGCGTGCCGTCGAACAGGGTGATGGTGTCCACGTGCAGCGGATCGGTTATCTGGCGGCTGCTGAGGCCGATATCCACTTTTTTGGCCACCAGCGTGGCGGGTTTACCGTCCCGGCCGAAGGTGACGTTTTCCAGAATGATGTGGGATGGTGACGAAAAGCGGTGATTCATCTTGTCGAAGCTGAGCTCGTAGTCTGTATTCACCGTTACCCAGCTGCTGACCTGAGTCGCGCCCCAGCGGGTCTGGAGCAGAATATAGAGCGCCAGTATCACAATGAGCAGGGCTACCAGAAGATAGACGAGTAGCTTTCCAATAAATTTCATGGTCTTCCATCCCGCAAAACGCACATAAGGGAGTTATGCACGATTTATGCGCAATCCTCAAGGCGGGAATGGTGTAAATAGATGTCACGGCAGACATTGACTGCCTGCCGTGAAGGGGATCAGTTCTTTTCAGGCGGGAAAACGAGGTTCAGCACGATAGCGGTGATACCGCCCGCGGCAATGCCGGAAGAGAGCAGGTTTTTCACCCAGTCCGGGGCAAACTGCAGGATCAGCGGCTGCTGAGAAACGCCCAGACCGACGGCCAGCGACAGCGCAATAATCATGATTGCGCGGCGGTTCAGCGGCTCGCGGGAGACGATACGCACGCCGGAGGCCGCGATCGTCCCGAACATCACCAGCGTTGCACCGCCCAGCACCGGCTCAGGGATGTGCTGCACAAAGCCGCTCACCGCCGGGAACAGGCCGAGGACGATCAGCATCAGCGCCACCACGAAGCCGACATAGCGGCTGGCCACGCCGGTCAGCTGGATCACGCCGTTGTTCTGACCGAAGCAGGAGTTCGGGAAGGTATTGAAGACCGCAGAGACAAACGAATTCAGACCGTTCGCCAGCACGCCGCCTTTCAGGCGCTTCATGTACAGCGGGCCGGAAACGGGCTGCTCGGAGACGTCGGAGGTGGCGGTGATGTCGCCGATGGTCTCCAGAGAGGTGATCATAAAGACCAGCATCAGCGGCAGGAGCAGACCCCAGTCAATGCCCAGGCCGTAATACAGCGGCGTAGGGACAGTGATCAGCGCGCTGTTGGCTGGCGCGGTGTTCTCCGGCAGCATGCCCAGCGCCCACGCCAGCAGGTAGCCTGCCGCCATGGCGATCACCAGCGAGGCGACGCGCAGGTATGGGTTACGCTGGCGGTTAAGCAGAATAATGATGGCCAGCACGACGCCCGCCAGCAGCAGGTTTTTTGGCGCGCCGAAGGTGTGGTCGCTCATCGCGGCATAGCCGCCGCCGATGGAGGTGAGGCCCACCTGAATCAGCGACAGGCCGATAATCATCACGACGACGCCGGAAACCAGCGGGGTGATGACGCGGCGAGCCAGATGCAGAACGCGGGAGATCACCATCTCCGTGCAACTGGCCAGCATCAGCGTGCCGAACAGCGCCGCCATCATGGTCGGGACATCCGCACCGCCGGTTTTCAGGGCCGTACCGCCCATGATCAGCGGCGCCACAAAGTTAAAGCTGGTGCCCTGAATCGACAGTAAACCCGACCCCACCGGACCCCACGCTTTAATCTGGATAATCGAGGCCACGCCGGAGGCGAAGAGAGACATGCTGATGATGTGCTGCGTGTCCTGCGCCGGTAAACCGAGCGCCTGACAGATCAGCAGCGCCGGGGTGATCACCGCAACAAACATCGCCAGAAGATGCTGGCAGGCGGCGAAAAGCGTCTGCGGCAGCGGCGGGCGGTCTTCAAGGCGGTAAATCAGTTCGCTATTTTGCTTCTGCGCAATCGGTTGCGCATCAGGCGACTCTATGGTGTTAACGGACATCGGCGGCAATCCCACGGTGGAAAAGCGGGCATTTTATCTGACCACTTGGTAAAAGCAAACGATTGCCAGCAAAAAAAGACAAGAAAATCTGCCGCTGTGAGCAGGTTTTCTACATCCGATGAGGAAAAAAAATTACACTTTTTGCGCCGGAAGCTCATGAAGAGCGCAAACCGGCCCAGGATAACGCCGCGTGTGTATGGAACACGCGCAAAAAAGGAGCCTTCTATGATTCATCTCGATACGTTGTCGACCCTTGTTGCCGCAACGCTGGTGTTACTGCTTGGCCGTAAGCTGGTACATAGCGTTTCCCTTCTGAAAAAATACACCATTCCTGAACCTGTCGCTGGCGGCCTGCTGGTGGCGCTGGCCCTGCTGGTGCTCAAAAAAAGCATGGGCTGGGAAATCGATTTTGACATGTCCCTGAAAGACCCGCTGATGCTGGCCTTCTTTGCCACCATCGGCCTGAACGCCAACCTGGCAAGCCTGCGGGCGGGCGGTAAGGTGCTCGGCGTATTTTTGATTGTGGTGGTGGGGCTGCTGCTGATGCAAAACGCCATTGGCATCGGCATGGCGACCTTGCTGGGGCTGGATCCGCTGATGGGGCTGCTGGCGGGGTCGATTACGCTGTCAGGCGGTCATGGTACCGGGGCGGCGTGGAGTAAATTGTTCGTCGAGCGCTACGGTTTTGAAAATGCAACGGAAGTGGCGATGGCCTGTGCCACCTTTGGCCTGGTGCTGGGTGGCCTGATTGGCGGCCCGGTGGCGCGCTATCTGGTGAAGCACTCCACCACGCCGGACGGCAGGCCGGACGACGAGCTGGTACCGACCGCCTTTGAAAAGCCTGACGTTGGGCGCAGTATTACCTCGCTGGTGCTGATTGAAACCATCGCGATGATCGCCATCTGCCTCACCGTGGGCAAAGTGGTTGCGCAATGGCTGGCGGGCTCCGCGTTTGAGCTGCCGACGTTTGTCTGCGTGCTGTTTATCGGGGTGATTCTGAGCAACGGCCTGGCGCTGATGGGCTTTTACCGCGTGTTTGAACGGGCGGTGTCGGTGCTCGGCAACGTCTGCCTCTCGCTGTTCCTGGCGATGGCGCTGATGAGCCTCAAGCTGTGGGAGCTGGCCTCCCTGGCGCTGCCGATGGTGGCGATTCTGGCGGTGCAGGCCCTGTTTATGGCGCTGTACGCCATGTTTGTCACCTGGCGCATGATGGGCAAAAATTACGATGCGGCGGTGCTGGCGGCGGGTCACTGCGGGTTTGGTCTGGGGGCAACCCCAACGGCTATCGCCAACATGCAGGCGATCACCGAACGCTTCGGGCCATCGCACATGGCGTTTCTGGTGGTGCCGATGGTCGGGGCGTTCTTTATTGATATCGTCAACGCGCTGGTGATTAAGCTTTACCTGATGCTGCCGATGTTCGCCTGAAATCAGGCGTTGGAATAGCGTTCGGTTTCCGGCATCCAGCGCTCAATTAACGCTGCCGCCTGTTCGGGGTGGCGTTCATGAATGTGGCGGGCGAGGCGCTGAACCTCGGGGATCATGGCCTGATCGCGCAGCAAATCCGCGACTTTGAATTCTGCATTCCCCGTCTGACGCGTGCCCAGCAGTTCACCGGGTCCGCGGATCTCCAGGTCTTTTTGCGCAATCACAAAACCGTCGTTGCTGTCGCGCAGCACCTGCAAACGCATCTGGGCGGTTTTCGAGAGCGGCGCTTTGTAGAGCAGGACGCAGTGGGACGCTACCGCGCCACGGCCGACGCGCCCGCGAAGCTGGTGGAGCTGGGCAAGGCCCAGGCGCTCCGGGTTTTCGATAATCATCAGGCTGGAGTTCGGCACATCCACGCCCACTTCGATGACCGTGGTCGCGACCAGCAAATGCAGCTCGCCCTGTTTGAACGACTGCATCACCGCCTGCTTTTCAGCGGGCTTCATGCGTCCGTGAACCAGACCCACGTTTAGCTCCGGCAGGGCGAGCTTTAACTCTTCCCACGTGGCTTCGGCAGCCTGCGCTTCCAGCAGTTCCGACTCTTCAATCAGGGTACAAACCCAGTAGGCCTGACGCCCTTCGTGGGTGCAGGCGTTGCGCACGCGGTCGATGATATCGCTGCGACGCGTGTCAGGAATGGCAACCGTCGTGACCGGCGTACGGCCCGGGGGGAGTTCGTCGATGGTGGAGGTATCCAGATCGGCGTAAGCCGTCATCGCGAGCGTGCGCGGGATCGGCGTGGCGGTCATGATCAGCTGATGCGGGTGGAAGCCCTGCTGCAGTCCCTTTTCCCACAGCGCCAGACGCTGATGCACGCCGAAGCGGTGCTGTTCATCGATAATCACCAGCGCAAGGCCGTTGAACTGCACCTGCTCCTGGAAGATAGCGTGCGTGCCGACAATCATCTGCACCTGCCCGCTGGCGATGGCTTCCTGCTGCGCAAGGCGCGCTTTGCCCTTTTGTTTTCCTGCCAGCCAGCCCACTTCAATCCCCAGCGGCGCGAACCAGGCGCGGAAATTGTTGGCGTGTTGTTCCGCCAGCAGCTCGGTCGGCGCCATTAACGCGACCTGTTTACCGTGGGCAATGGCGCGCAGGGCTGCAAGGGCGGCAACCAGCGTTTTACCGGAGCCTACATCACCCTGTACCAGGCGCATCATCGGCACGTCGAGCGCCATATCGCGTTCAATCTCGGCGGTGACGCGCGCCTGCGCACCGGTAGGTTTAAACGGCAGGGAGGCCAGCAGCTTATCCTTGAGCTCATCACGCGGGCTTAGGGGCTGAGCGTGGAAACGCTGCGCGCCCGCGCGAAGCGCCAGCATGCTCAGGTTATGCGCCAGCAATTCCTCAAGGATAAGACGCCGTTGGGCTGGGTGTTTCCCGCTTTCTAAGTCGCTGAGCTGCAGCGTGGGCGGCGGACGGTGCAGGGTACGCAGCGCTTCGGGAAGGCTCATCATGCCCTGCGCCAGCTCGGGTGGCAGCAGCTCGGTAATGGCGCAGGTGTCCAGCAGCTCCAGCGCCTGATCGGTAAGCTTACGCAGCGTGGCCTGCTTGATGCCTTCGGTCGTCGGGTAAACCGGGGTAAGTGTCTCCTGCAGTTCCGGCGTGCTGAGATCGCCCTGCACGCGGTACTCGGGGTGGATCATCTCTGCGCCGTACTTCCCGCGTTTGGCTTCGCCATAGGCCAGCACCCTGCGGCCTGTCGCCAGGCTGTTTTTCATTGCCGCGCTGAAGTTGAAGAAACGCATGGTGAGAATGCCGGTGCCGTCGCTGATCTGGCAGGTCATCATCCGGCGTCCGCCGAAGGTGATGTTGCAGTTCAGGACTTCGCCTTCAACGGTGGCGTAAATGGCGGGAAGGAGATCGCCAATCTTATAAAGCTGGGTGCGGTCTTCATAACGCAGGGGGAGGTGAAGCAGGAGATCCTGCACGGTGTGCAGGCCAATTTTGGCCAACTTACTGCTTTGCGCCGCGCCCACGCCCGTCAGGCTGTTGAGCGGGATAGCATCCAGCAGGCGGCCCTTCATCGCTTACCCGGCGTACTGCATGGTGGCCCACCACTCGGCATCGGCTTCAATTTCGCCCTGCGCGTTGACGTGGGGGTAAGGCAATTTTTTCTGCTTCGCAACGCGAGCCAGCACCGGATAACCGCCTTCAAACAGCAGGCGCTGCTGTTCATCTTCCGGCAGCATACTGTTGCTACGCTCGTACATGCCGGCGTTCTGACGCTGGCGCTGCGCTTCATACAGAATGAGCGCGGACGCCACGGAGACATTGAGAGACTGGACCATGCCGATCATCGGAATGATGATGTCCCGATCCGCCAGATCCAGCGCTTCCTGTGAGATCCCGGTTTTCTCCTGACCCATCAAAATGCAGGTCGGGCGAGTGTAGTCGATCTCGCGAAAATCCACGGCTTTAGCGGACAGGTTAGTGGCAAGGATCTGCATCCCGCGCCCTTTCAGGTGCGAAACGGCATCGCCAATTGTCTGGTGAGATTTGACGGAAACCCAGCTGTTACTGCCTGCCGCCGCCGAAACCATGGTGCGCATCCGGTGACCCGGCCAGACGGCGTGCACTTCATGCACACCGACGGCATCGGCGGTACGGACGATAGCAGAGACGTTATGCGGTTTATGGACCTGCTCCATGCAGACCGTCAGGTCAGGCTGACGCCTGGCGAGCATTTCGCATATCCGCGCGTAACGTTGTGAATTCATACCACTAGTTTCGGTTACGGGTGACTTTAATCACGTCCGGCATGACGCGGATCTTGCGCATGATATTCGCCAGATGCACGCGGTCGCGGGCGGTCAGACGAATAAAGGCGCTGTACACGCGGCCATCTTTTTCTTCCGTATTCAGGCTTTGAATATTGGAAGAGGCAGTGTTGATCGCTGCCGTCAGGTTCGCCAGGGCACCCTGGTGGTTGAACATATCCACCTTAATCTCGGTGATAAATTCCTGCGCCGTCTCTTTATCCCACTCGACCGCCATAAACTTCTCGGCTTCTTTCTGGTAGCCGCGAATGTTACGACAGGATTCGTGGTGGATAACCAGCCCTTTACCTGGGCTGACGTGCGCAATAATCGGGTCGCCTGGAATTGGACGGCAACATTTTGCGAAGGTGATCAGCACCCCGTCCGCGCCTTTGATTGGCAGATGAGCATGGCCGGATGCGCCTGGCGCAGAAGGTATTGCTTCGCCCTGCTGCAGGTTTTTCGCCACCACGACGCTCATGGCGTTGCCCAGACCAATTTCCGCCAGCAGATCGTCAAGAGACGTGAGCTTCATACGGTCGAGCTCGCGCTGGATATGCTCCGGTGGGATCTCAGCCAGCTTACGGCTGCCGCCCAACGCGTGGTTGAGCAGACGACGCCCCAGGCTGACAGAATCATCACGCTTGAGATTTTTCAGCAGCTGACGGATTTTAGCGCGCGCTTTGGAGCTCACGACAAAGTTTAGCCAGGCCGCGTTCGGACGTGCGCCCGGTGCGGTAATAATTTCCACCGTCTGGCCGCTGGCGAGCGGCTGAGACAGCGGGTAAGGCTGTCTGTCGACGCGCGCGCCCACGCAGGCATGGCCGATATCGGTATGCACGGCGTAAGCGAAGTCGACCGGCGTTGCACCCGCAGGGAGTTCGACAATGCGACCTTCGGGGGTGAAAACGTAAATCTCATCCGGGAAGAGATCGGATTTCACGCTCTCGATAAATTCAAACGAGCTGCCCGCACTCTGCTGAAGTTCCAGCAGGCTCTGCATCCAGCGCTGGGCGCGGATTTGTGCGGTCGTACTGCTTTCGCCACCGTGCTCTTTATAGGCCCAGTGCGCGGCAACACCCATCTCTGCCATCTGGTCCATGTCTTCGGTGCGAATTTGCACCTCAACAGGCACGCCGTGCGGCCCGATCATCGAGGTGTGCAAAGATTGATAGCCGTTCGCTTTTGGAATGGCGATGTAATCTTTCATCCGCCCCGGACGCGGTTTGTAGAGGCTGTGCATCTGCCCCAGCACGCGATAGCAGGTGTCCGAGTCATGGACAATGACGCGGAAGGCGTAGATATCCATGATCGAGTGAAAACGCTGCTCCTTGAGCACCATTTTGCAGTAGATGGAGTACAGGTGTTTCTCGCGACCGCTGACGCGGCACGGAATTCCCGCTTCCTGCAAGCGCCCTTCGATTTCAGAGAGGATCTTTTGAATCATCTCCTTACGGTTGCCGCGTGCGGCTTTCACCACCTCTTTAATCACGCGATAGCGGTTCGGGTACAACGCTTCAAAACCCAGCTCTTCCAGCTCGGTTTTAATGTGGTGAATACCTAAACGGTGCGCCAGCGGACTGTAGATTTCGAGGGTTTCACGGGCAATGCGGCGACGTTTATCCGGGCGAAGTGAGCCCAGCGTGCGCATGTTGTGGGTGCGGTCAGCGAGTTTGATGAGAATGACGCGGATATCCTGCACCATCGCCATAATCATCTTGCGGAAGTTTTCGGCTTGCGCCTCTTTCTTGTCGCGGAAATTCAGCTTATCAAGCTTAGAAACCCCTTCCACCAGTTCGGCAACGCTTTTGCCAAACAACTGTTCCATGTCCTGGTAAGTGGCAGGGGTATCTTCAATCACGTCGTGCAGCAGCGCGGCCATCAGCGTTTCGTAGTCGAGTTTCATCTCGGCCAGAATACAGGCCACCGCTACCGGGTGCGTGATGTAGGGTTCACCGCTTGAACGTGTCTGGCCCTCGTGAGCGTCACGTGCAACGAGATACGCCTGCTGAAGACGCTTAATCTGGTCTTCAGGCAGGTAGATTTGAATCAGTTGATTCAGGCTTTCAAACAGATACAAGGGCGACCCGCAGGTTTAATTAACGACGACCTTCAGCAATAGCGGTTACGGCCTGCAGTTCTGCGGCTTCCTGCTCTTGCTGCTCCTGGCGCTCACGCACGTCGAGGATCTGGTTGTTGATCAGACCTTCTTCGATTTCGCGAAGTGCAATAACGGTGGTTTTATCGTTTTCTTCCGGTACCAGCGGATCTTTACCGCCTACCTGCATCTGACGAGCGCGACGCGCGGCGACCAGCACCAGGTCAAAACGGTTACCAATTTTCTCTACAGCGTCCTGAACAGTTACGCGTGCCATACTTAAAATGCTCCACAGGTGAAGAAATGACTGGGCATGATACTGAAAGTGGGTTCAGTCTGCCAACAGTTTGGTGATTAATGCGTCATGTCGCTGCTTCTGGCGGCTCATACGCAGACGTTCTGCACGAAGAATGGTTTTGAGATCGCTCAGTGCGGCATCAAAATCATCATTCACAATAAGGTAATCATATTCCGCGTAATGGCTCATTTCTGCAACAGCCTGTTCCATACGCTTTGCGATGACTTCTTCGCTGTCCTGACCGCGGCCACGCAGGCGGCGATCCAGCTCATCTTTCGATGGCGGTAAAATAAAGATACTGCGCGAGTCAGGCATTTTCTTGCGAATTTGCTGTGCACCCTGCCAGTCGATATCCAGGAACACATTCACGCCCGTGGCCAGAACCTGCTCAATGGTTTCACGCGAGGTACCGTAGTAATTACCGAATACTTCCGCATGTTCAAGAAACGCGTCTCTGCCGATCATCGCTCTGAACTCGTCGTGATCCACAAAGAAATAGTGTTCGCCGTGCACTTCACCCGGACGCGGTTGACGCGTGGTGTGAGAAACAGAAACCTGTGTGTCGTACAACGGTTGGGTTTTTAACAGTGCCTGAATAAGGCTGGATTTACCCGCGCCACTAGGGGCAGAAACAATATAAAGCGTGCCTTGAGCCATGAGAGTCTTTTGTATGTGTTAACGAAGAAGTCCTACATACGGGCTTATTATACACGTCACTGCCGTGTGACGTAGCCTTTGTCACACTTTTTCCCCTGGATTATTGAATTTTGCGTGCCGTTTTCAGGTTTTATCTGTGGTTTTCAGCAACCCAAAGAAATACCGGATAGCGTCTCGCATTGTGATTAGTTGCCGTTAGCGTTGTTTCTGGCATCGGGATATACCTCCTGCAACACAAAGGAGGGGTAGCAATGTGGCGATGGATAAGCGGGTTAATGCTCTTGTGGAGTGGCTATGGCGCGGCGGTGTGCCCGGTGTGGTCGCAGGCAAAAGCTGAGAAAGAGATGGCGTCGTTAAGCGCGCAAATCAAACGCTGGGATGACGCTTACTGGAAGCAGGGCGTGAGCGAGGTCAACGACGAAGTTTACGACCAGCTTAACGGGCGCTTAATGCAGTGGCAGCACTGTTTTGGCAGTGAGCCTTCAGAGGAGAAACTCCCTGCGCTGGTGGGAAGCGTAAAACATCCTGTTGCCCATACGGGCGTACATAAAGTG
This sequence comes from Enterobacter sp. SST3, assembly GCF_000286655.1. Lineage (NCBI taxonomy): Bacteria > Pseudomonadati > Pseudomonadota > Gammaproteobacteria > Enterobacterales > Enterobacteriaceae > Enterobacter > Enterobacter sp. SST3. Next base: position 11,083 of record NZ_ALNS01000030.1, read on the forward strand.
GCCAGCAAAGAGGAGTTGAGACAGTGGATGCGTGCGCGGCAGCATCTGTGGATGCAGCCCAAAGTTGACGGTGTGGCGGTAACGCTGGTCTATCGTGACGGAACGTTAACCCAGGCCATCAGTCGTGGTGATGGCCTGAAAGGGGAAGACTGGACCGGGAAGGTGCGTTTGATCCCGACTATTCCGCAAAAGCTCACCGGCAAGCTCGCGAACAGCGTCTTACAGGGCGAGCTTTTCTGGCTAAGCGACAATCACATTCAGCGGCAAATGGGCGGGATGAACGCTCGCGCAAAGGTGGCGGGGGCGATGATGCGGCAAAAGGATAACTCAGTTTTGAGCAAGATCGGCGTGTTCATCTGGGCCTGGCCGGATGGGCCGAAAGATATGCAGACATCTTTAGCTGAACTGTCTCAGGCCGGTTTTACGCTGTCGGCACGGTATACACTACCCGCCGATTCTGTTGATGCCGTCGAGAAACAGCGCGCCGCCTGGCACGTAACCGGATTACCCTTTGCCACGGATGGCATTGTGGTGCGTTCGGAGGATGCGCCCGCAGGGGAAGGCTGGTTACCGGGCGAAGGCAACTGGCTGGTTGCGTGGAAATATGCGCCTGCAGCCCAGGTGGCCGAGGTGAGTGATATTCATTTTTCCGTGGGGCGAACGGGCAAAATGTCCGTTGTAGCCGCACTGGAACCTGTGCAACTGGACGATAAACAGGTACGGCGGGTGAGTCTGGGCTCGGTTGAGCGCTGGCAGAGGCTGGATATTGCCTCAGGGGATCAGATCCAGGTCAGCCTGGCCGGGCAGGGTATTCCCCGGTTTGATAAGGTGGTCTGGCGCGGGACGGACAGACATAAACCCGAGCCTCCAGCCTCGCATTATCATGCGCTGAGCTGTTTCTATGCTTCTCCGGAATGTATGGAACAGTTCTTTGCCCGACTGACCTGGCTCAGCTCAAAGCAGGTGCTTGATATTGAAGGATTAGGCGAGTCAGGCTGGCGCACCCTCTGGCAGGCACATCATTTTGAACACCTCTTTTCGTGGCTGTTATTAACGCAGGCGCAAATGCAGGCTACGCCTGGGTTTTCCTCCGCGCGCGGGCTGGCGCTCTGGCATCGATTTAATCTGGTGCGTGAGAAGCCATTTATTCGCTGGCTCATGGCATTGGGTGTTCCGCTGACACAGGCTTCGCTGAAGGCGATGGGGAACGTAACGTGGCAAACGCTGAGTGGACATAACGTAAAGAACTGGCAAAGCCTGCCGGGAACGGGAGAGAGGAAGGCGCGACAAATTGTTGCATTCATCCATGACCCTGGCGTTGCCGGGCTGGCATCCTGGTTAGGCAAGCAGGGCCTGCCTGGATTTTAGAGCGAGCTTGCTTTAGCTTTGCGCCAGGGGGTATGTCTGTCTGGTGAACTGAAGGTTTCGCGTAGCTGATCGTAGTCATAGATGTGGCGGCCGCCATCAATTACCGGGATAAGTGTGGGAGCCTGATAGCACGCCGCAAGCACCGAGCTGCATTGATCAACACCCGTTGTGATTCCAAGCCACGTCAACATCAACTCATAATTGCTTGCTGTGGGCCACGCTTCATGCACCCACCCCACCGATCTTTTTTGAGCATTCAGGGCTTGCTGGCTATACCAGATAAACTGGGGGACCTGGTAAGCCTCTTTGCTTGGGTTGCGTGAGCCATGCATATAGATGGAGTTCAGCTGCGGGTTTTTTTCCAGCCCATGGTCTGAAAAATAGAGCAGAGAGGATGCGCTGCCCTGCAGACGTTTAGCTACTTCGCCAATGAAGTAGTCGGTAAACAGAATCGCATTATTGTAGCAATCTTCATACTTGTTGCCGGTATGCAGAATATTTGCGGATGGCGGATACCGATCGCAGGCCATCTCATGACTGCCGTTGATATGCAGGAAAATTAACTTCCTGCCGGGGGCTTTAAGCGCCTCATCCAGGGCAGGTAAAAGCTCGGTGTCATAACGGGTGTCAATCCACTGGGCTTTATGGCTAATAGAGGCAATCGCCACAATATAGTTATTGCTCTTGCCTGTATTACCCTGGGCGCTAATCCATTCGGTGTGATAGCCCGTTTTTTTAGCGACGCTAACGATATTGTCAGCAAGCTTATCGGTGGTGAAGTGGTCTGGATCAGCTTTACTTAATATCATCGGCACGGAAAGCACGGTGGCTGACGCAGGGGCAATAGCATTGCTAAAAATGAGGGAGTCCTTCGCCAGCAAGGATTCCACTGGCGTGGTATCCTGGTGAAAACCGTAGAGCTTCATATTGCTGCGACGTGCGGATTCACCCACGATAACAACATAGTTTTCGATGCCCGTTTCATGATACTGCAACGCAGGATAATTGACGCTGTGCTGGCTAATTTTCTCCGCCAGCGCGTTATCGCGATGGGCAATAATGAACTCTGCGCCGGTGTAAAATGGCGTATTGGTTAAAATCCGGGAGCTTAGCGGATAATAAACTTCAAGGTCGTGGCGTTTTTTTAGCCAATTTGCCGTCGAATACCAGCCAAAATAAACGGCAAGCAGAACGAAGCCGATAGTTTTGACGCGGGAAGAAACATGCTCGCTAGCTGCTTTGATTGCGAACCAGGTGACAATAAAGTAAGCAAACGCGGCTGGTAAACAGTGCAGGTATAGACCTGACATGCTTTTCGCTTCGGCTACGTGAGTGCCGAGAATACTCATCGCGAATACCGTGTTAAATTCGCTCTGGTAGACGCTCCAGGTACTGTAAGCAATCGCAAAATTTAACGTGAGCAGGGCGGTTAAAAAAAATGCGAGGATCTTGCCGGGAAGCGAGCGAAAGATTGCTGCGGCGCAAACCAGTAAAAGCGCATTACAAATCGCAATGCGCACTGCGAATCGTGCAGGTTGCGTTAAAAATACTGGCCATAACTGAATCAGCACGGAAACGAGCAGCAAAATTAAAAAATGGCTGCTGAGTTTTTTATTAATAATCAGGGCTGACGTTTTGGCAAAGGACATTGTTTTAACGCAAGTTTATGGGGACAAAGATGCGACAGTTTATCGCGTTTGGCCCGGTTATATGAGATAACAAAAAGTGCTTTTTACTACTTTGTTGTGGTTTTGTTGAGAATTCAATGGGTGTCCTGCGTGTAATGAAAAACAGGCAATCCCAGCTTTAAGCGCAGTGCCAGCAAGCGAGCCGTAAAGCCAAATAATAACGTGGCAATGACCACAACATCATGGCTCGAAACATAATGTTGTAAAGCAATATACAGAACGGCAGACGCAAAGGATATTCCGGCGTAAAGCTCTTTCTGGAAAACCAGTGGAATGCGCTTGCAGAACATATCGCGCAGCACACCGCCGAATACGCCCGTGACCACGGCGGCAATGGTAGCGATAACAGGTCCTTCCCCCATATCGAGCGCGATTTGTGCTCCGATAATCGAGAAAACCACCAGACCTAAAGCGTCAAGGACTAAAAACAGGCGGCGAAGATGGGGCATGACGGGCGCCACTATGGTGGTTAACACGGCAGCTGTCGCCACGATAATGACGTACTCGGGGTGTTTGACCCAGCCAAGCGGATAATGTCCCAGCAGAATATCGCGTACCGAGCCGCCGCCCAGCGCGGTCGCTGTAGCAATAATGATCACGCCGAAGGTGTCCATACGGCGACGTCCGGCAGCAAGTGCGCCGGTCATGGCTTCTGCGGTGATGCCAATGAGATAAAGGATGTGAAGCAGCATATTTCCTCCGGTGTAAACGCGGGGGAGGTTAGCGATTTGTGCGCAAGATCACGATTGAGTTTTTCTAAGGCGACTCCGTTTCCCCTATAAATTTTTATCAAATGATGTTGAATAAGCTTGATGAAAGGCGGTGACGCGCAAAATCAGGTGCCGGAATGGATTAGAAATAATAATGGGTGGTGCCGTCGACACCACCCGATAAGGCATTACTCAATTGGATCTGAATGTTGAGTGGTGCTATATATGCTTTGATTTTTAAGGTTTTTTTATAATCTTGTTTTCGAGTAACTACACCCTTAAGTACACTGTAAACAGACGCTATGCTGAGTACGCTGTTTTTTTGTTCAACGCAGAGGAATCTTCATATGGGGTGTATGCTTCTTGAACAGCTCTCTTTCATGTTCAACGAGTAAACTAAATCTTGACACCATAAATAGCTATAGCCTGCTATTAATTGACATAGGGCAAGTTGCTATGAGAGCAATCCATCCTGGACCTTATGCTACACCGCTTGACTGCAAAAATGGTGATAGTAAGTATTTTCCCAAAATCAATGGTCCCTATCAAAACCAGATGTATTCCGGGGGCAAAATAGCCACCATTTGAAGCCCTATGACGCTAACAACCTGACAAACCGATACAATTAGGCTTAAAGGAAAGCTTTAAGCAGGTGATTGAGCAGTGGGGGGTAAAAGAAGACTGACGGTGTATGGTTTCTGCAATAGAATGAGCACCATTCTGCATGGAAGAAAATCTCGACTCGGTGTGGATTGAAACGCGGCTAAGATGTAGATAAGGACGCGTTGCATAGGACTTGCAACTATAGAGCAGAGTCTTGAGGAATGGAGATAGAATGATGCAAAGGTATAAGGATCATATATTTAATTCAGATTGCAGCCCTTAAAGGGGTGTAAAAATGCTTGCCTAAGAGAATTATTAGTTGATACTTATAAGGTAGGATTATTTTGATGGCGGTAGTATGAGCAAATTTAACACCTTCGAGAAAGAAATAAAAAAAACTGTCTTAAATTATTTGCTTGATAAAAGTGAATTAAGTAAAGATGTTACTGTAATAAATGAGTTAACAATTGACTCTTTTTCAAGACGATTAGATCTAGCCGTTTTGACTAATAAAAAAATAGTGGCTTATGAGATAAAAAGCGATGCTGATAGCCTGTACAGGCTATCAGGTCAACTGGAAAAATACCGTCAATATTTTGACAAAACCATCGTTGTCACAACACCTAAACATCTGAATAATATATTAAATTTAGTAAGTAGTGACATTGAGGTTTGGGAGGTTGTAGAACAAAAAATAACCGTAAAAAAAAGAGGTAAAGCTTCGAGAATTGAGAGTAAAGCTAATTATCTTGATTTGCTAAGAGTACAAGACATGAGAAAGTTGGCTAGTGCCTTTAATATAAAATTAGGTACGGGTGGTAAAAAGGAAATAAAAAACATTTTAACAGATAATATTAATAAGATTTCGTATGAAAAGTTAAAATCCTTTGTGATAGATATACTCTCTCAGAGATTCAGGTTAACATCGACCAACTTTCTAGAGAATGTAAATGTAGGAAATAAAGTAACTATTAACGATTTGGAATTTTTAAGTCCTTATTCTAAAATAAAACACACAAATGCTCTAGTTCAAGGTAGTGTGTTAGAACAGTTAAAATAGACAGATGCCGAAGAAAGTTATTAATAATAATTAAATCTTCGGCTCGTAAGATTTTTAATCTTCCCAATCCTCATCGGTATCAATTTCTTCAAGTTCAAGATCATAATGTAACTGAGTATATAAATGAATATTAATTCTGACCGCAGTAGCTTTTTGTGGGGTATTTATTCCAAACTTTTCTTGCTTTGATGTTAATTCAATCATCTGCGTGCCCCATAAATGCAAACTTTTCGACCAATACTCCTGCTGCATAATTTCTTTAGCACAAAGATAGTAGAGGTATTCTTTCTCTCCTTCTTCTGGAGATTTAGGATCTTTGAATTCGCGTCGGATAAAACGCCAATCATTCTTTAAAGGATAATCTATCCTTGGAGGCGGGAGATTTCCACCACCAGATTGTTTTTCAATCCTTGCACTCCCTCGGTCAGAATAGATGATTGGGTAGAAAGCAACAGCACTTTTTATTTTATTGAAAAGTAATCTTTCATAAATAGAATTCTCTCCTCTATGATAACCTGCAAAGTTAAATGGGAATGATGTTCCTGATATAGTAATTCGTGCAAATGGAATTATCCCTTTTGTTCTATTTATTAGATTTATAAAAGGCTGATAATAATCATTATATTCACTTCCAATTGTACCTAAATCATACACAAAAAAGATATCATTTATTTTTAATTTAGTAATGGTATTAATGATTTCAATGTAAGATGTTAGAGCTAGTTTCTTTACTTCAAATACAAGTACTAGTCCCCTACCCAAACTAGCTAAATTTGTTAACTGATTTTCAAGTTGTGCTAAGTCATCAAGGAATACGGTTGGAATAGCTTCTGGGATTTCTTTCAAAAAAAGGTACCAGTTTTTATATCCTTCACTTGATTTTTTTAACTCCACCAGTTGATTAAAAACCTCTCTGGGATAAGTTCCGGTGAGCAGATAGTGTTTATTACCAGACAAATATTCTTTATCAAAATGTGCTATCCATTTCCTGTTTCCAATAGTTTTCTTTATCTTTTTTAAAGAATTATCTAGTACTTGAGAACTCATCCATCCTTTTAATGGAAATATAGGTAAGATCAGTTCCTTATCTTTTTCAGGAAGTTGCTCTAATGCTTCCATTTCAGAAGGGCTCAAAGAAAGAATGGGTGCATATTTAAAATTAAATGAATCCTCAAATGAAAACATTCCCACCCCCTCAAACTTTACCAAGACGAATTTTTATAGCTGTAGTAGATACCTCTGCCATATCAGCTAATTTTTCATATTTTTCCTCATCTCTGAGTTCTGTAAATTCTTTAAGTTTTGGTTGAATAAGATGACCCGGCATAAGTATGTCCGCAGCTAAACGATTTGCTTGAACCTCCATGAAATCCGATAGCTTCGAACGGTATAAAATATCATCCGTAATTCCATCACCGATGCGGTCTCGGTGAAGTAAAAAATGAGCTATTTCATGGGCGAGGGTAAAACGTTGCCGTTCTTTGACATCATGTCTGTTTACCCTGATTACCACATTTCCATCTTCTTCTTTTATTTCACCTGATATTCCAGCAGCTAAAGTGGATTTTTTTACAGTAATCCCTAATGCTTTTGCTATGGCTCCAACTGCAATTGGAAATTGAAGTTGATGTTGTCTTATTAATGAGGCTTGTTCTTCGGTGAGAGAAACCCATTCATTTGAGTTTGTTAATTTCACTCTACACCCTCCTGTTTATTATCCTCAAGCATATCTCCAGATGAAAACTCAATCCCACGATAGGTTACTTTTTGTACTGCGCTGAAAATTACAGCGTCAAAGTTTCCTTGATCTATCAACTTGAGCAATACACTTTCAGTCACTACTGGCGCTAATTTCTCAGTAACTTCTGACGCTTTTTCTGTAGAAATTTTTGTGGCTGCATCTTGAGCACTATTGATCATTTTCTTATAACCTAAAAATGAGAATAATGCCATTACGATCCCTAGGACAGTTAGAATTACTGCGACAGAAGCTAATAAAATTCCTGTCCATACGGCAAAATTGAGACCACTACTGTTTTCAAGTTTATCAATTTTATCCTGCATGGATTGAATCTGTTTTTTCTGATCATTAATCACAGAATTTAATACTAATAGTTTTTGATATTGCAACTCTTCATTTTGATTTACGTTTTCCTCATGTACCTTGTTCTCAGTGTATGTGCTCACTGCTCGGGTTGAGATGCCAAGCGGTAAACCTTCGTTCGCTACTGTCTGGGCATTTACAGCGTGCGGTACGGAGCATGTTATAAGCAAAAGAAGATAAAAATAGGATACTTTATTCATTTAAATGATGAGGTTGAGCTGTCCATTTTCCTACTGTACTACCTCTTTAAGTTAATCGCCACAGCCACTTTGATGGCCTCATCCATGAGGCCATTGAACAGGGCTCGTTGAGAGGGCGGTACATGACTACTCCTTACAAGAGTAGTCAACCTCTCAGTTTCAGGTTTTTTCTAATCCTTCTTTGTGTTGTGCGAAAAGAAAACTGACGATATGTTAAATATGCTGCTTAATCGTTCAACACAGAGCGACCACTGCTCCCAAATTGTATTCTTATTGAGTAGCTCAATTTCATGCTTAACGATTATGCCAATGACCTCACGGGGCAAACGTGAGTTCTGCATGTTTCGCACTATAGAGCGTTTCAATGCCGCTATGCTGGGTTCTGCTGGAATCGCGCGAATGTATCCCTTAGTTAGTAGCTCATATGCTAAATCGTCCGAGTAGACTTGAAGTCGTTCGAAAGGGTTTCCCATACTCAGAAGGTGAGCCAGCATCAGGGCATTACCTCTCTTGCTCGTAGGCGTGGCATTGGGTTGGTATCGGGACTCGATACGCAAGAATTGCCGATGCTCATTCAGATTGATATTAATGAATCTGGATTTCTCCCGAAAAGTGAGTTGTTTGCTTCCATGAGCATCTATCTTCTCATAGCAAAGAATATATAAAATAGAACGTGAACTGCCGATCCTGACACTCGGTAAACTCTTTTTATTATTGCGATACGATGTTTTTCCTGCTCGTTCCAATCCCCATATATAGTTATCTAACTGACAACCATAAATATCGACAGCAACATCTATTCGTGTAATCCATGATCGTGCCAATAGGTGATAAAATACTTCCCCTAATCGTTGATTCATCCACGATAGTAGATGATCGATCTTACTTGCAGTCAGATGTTGGGGGTGGAAATCTAAGCGTATACCTCCTGAGTTATGATTTATTGGTGAATAGTCAATTCGTAATAAAACTGGAGAGTTTTCTTTGATTCCCATGATTAATAGCGCGTTACGATAGGGTTTACCTTTTTTGTTTTTTATGTATCTCACTCTATATTTTTTATAGTTAAATTTTCTCATTTTTCTAAGTTTAGAATATACTCTCTTCTTCTCAGCTTTGTTGAGGAAGCAACTTACAATTGCAAGTCCATCAATTCGCATTTTTAATGAATGTCCAAAATTGTCCTTACCAATTCTCATAGAAGAACAAAAGTCGATATTGTGCTTATTTAATAGCATTGTTATTCCTTACGGCTAATAGCCATATATAGAATAGAGAACAATGACAGTTGATACTTACTCTAATAGGGTGTAAATGCTCCTAATGGCTATTGAAGCATGTTTAACTGATATATTCTCTATTCAGACATACTATGTGTGTGTATATAACGTGCTATTAGAGCAACGGTATATTAGTTATGGGAGGGTTAATTCGTATGTTCCTGCGCTAAAGGTACTTTCTGGCGACTCATAATCCATTGAAGTATTTCTTCCTCTCGCCATGCAATCGCACGAGAAGAATTACTTTGGTCATTTGTCCCACCTGTTAAGCGAACTGGTTCAGGGAAGTGGCCTGCTTTGATCTGGCGATACAGCGTTGCACGGGATATAGCGCACAATTCAAGAACCATTTTCATCTTGATCAAACGTGAAAAATTCATCTCAAAACCTGTTCGATTTGCGTATCGGATTGATACGAAGATTCTTTACAGTTTTCGATTTATACGTTTTTATACTGGTTTTTGTAAATCTGACGATCAGATTTTTTGTTGTTTAATGCATTGATATTAAATGTTATTTTTTTCTGAATTGGGATTAAATTGTCTGATCGTCAGATTTATAAAAAATGATTTTAATCTGATCATCAGATCCAATCTTGACAATCGTGTATCGAACATTAATCTGATCGTCAGATCTGATATTTTTAACGCGTGGTTGGAATAAGAATGACGAAAAAAACAAAAGCAGAAAAAGCTAATGAATTGGTTGTTAGAAGAAAAAGGGATGTTGAATATCAAAATAAGCGTAAAGAGAAACTTGAAAAACTTGGCGAACATAGTATTACAATAAGATTGGATAATACCGATTATGAGTCGTTATCGGATATTTGCGAAATTTTAGGATATCAACGTCCAGAGGCAAAAAAACGTAACCTGATAGAAATTTACTCAGCTAGTTTGATTCACTTGCTTCGTATTGAAAGGGAATCATCGATTTACAAACCTAAATCACGAACAGCTAAAAAATTTTATCGGTTATATAAAATTGTGAATCATTTAAAACATGATAAAAATTACTCTGATAATGAAATCATAACAAAGATGACATCTGATAAAATGCTCACCCCCTTATCGGTGATTAAAGGCGGGAAAAATTCTTCGTGGAGTGAAAAAGCACTAAAAAGAGTGTTGGATAAAGAAAAGGTAATTGAGACGTTAAAGCAATTAGATCACGATTTTAAAAAACCTTTACCCATTAAGTCATCAGGAATAGCATAATATTCCTGTCTGAAATAACTCTTGATATTTATTACTGTTTGGTATATTCATCAAGAAGCATAATCAATATACGCCTCTGCTTATGTGTCAGCCGAGGCCAAATTTTTTCAAATCGGCTTTTCAGATCCGCATCCTTTACTGGTACATATTCGAGTTGTTTCTGTTTATGGCTATCTGGTTCCGTGAAACAATCAATGAAAAACCAGCTAATTGGTGTATCAAGTGTAATGGCGATATTTACCAGATGCGCCACGTTGATCTTGTTTGTTCCGCGCTCGTATCGCGATAGTTGTTGGTGAGATATATCAACGAGTTCTGCTAAATGCTGAGCTGTTATTCCCAGTTCTTTACGACGCATTTGAATGCGTTGGCCTACCTGTTTGTCTGCACTGTCCGAAGATAACTGAGCCATACGTACCACTCTTCACCTATAAAATGTCTATAGATGGAAGTTTGTGGTCATTTTGCTCTTGTATGAACATCATCTATGGATTATAAATGTATTTTGCGCATCTATAGCCATAGTGATGAAGGGAAGGGAGCAAGAGATTGGATACCTCGTAATCAGCCGCTTTTACGAGAGCAAAAGTTCATTTTGTTCCCGTAATAAGAGATCTTTTTGATAAGTCTATAACAAACTCTTAAACGAATAGCTTGTTTGGCATGGCTGATGAGAAAACAAGAAATATTGATTATCGAATCACGCAGTGATCAGGATATTTATGATGGCAGATGCGAAGGAGATACATTAAAACGTGTACTTCAACTACAGGGTGTTAATGCAAAAAGCATAGAGGTGATTAATGAGAAAATGTTTATTAAAGCTTTAAACATAGCCAAGCGAGAAAATATAAAATACATTCATATCAGTGCGCACGGTTTTGATGAAGGTTTTTCTCTTACTGACGGTGATATTGTTACGTGGCGTGATTTCGACCGTCTTGCATGGCCAATTTTACGAGGGAAGTGTATTTGTTTCTCAAGTTGCTCTGTTGGCAATGGAGTAGCAGAATTATTTACTCTGCATAAATCTTTCTGCAATGCAATTGTTGCTCCAACTAGAAATATTAGTTGGGGGGAAGGGTTGGTTGCATATTCTGCATTTTACCATCGAACACAATCACACGAAAAGTCATCTTCCCAGAATGTAAAAGTAATGAATCATATCGTTGGTGCAGGAACTTTTAAACTTATCGAGTCACCTTATATTTCACGAACCTATACGATTGGAGCCTTCATGAACAATATTTTATGAATAAATCGCGTGTTTTATTAAAGTTAACTTGTCGTTAAGATAAACGACAAATTAACTAGGTTTAGAGATTAACTATTTTTGAATGGGTGGATTATGAGCGAGAATCTTTCTGCTTCACAGAAAAAAATCAAGAATGAAATAGTTCTTAGAGCTATCGGGTATGACGCTGGCATCGCATTATTAATTGCGGGTGCTGTTTATTTTATTTTTGCTATTGAACCTATGTTTGCGAGAATAGGTTTGTCCTTAATAGTATTTACGGCATCTTTTTTTATTGCAACTAAGGTTACTATTTATTTTCTCTCTGGTGATTATCAATGTGAGGCTTGCAATGCAACATATAGTATTGAGCTTCTTGATACAGAAGAGATATTTTTATCCGCTATACCTCGTAGTGCAATCAAAAATGGAGGTCGGGTAACATCAGGTGATCGTGAAGGTAAGCATATTGTAATACATGAAAATTGGACGGAAGAAAAATATGATGTCACCAGAAAATATCGTTGTGTTGTTTGTGGTGACACATATCAGGAGCAAGGGGTGGAAACAAGGAAAACTAGTTTTTCAAGTACCAAAACATATCGGTAACCATCTGTTATATAAAAGATAAATATTTTATAATGGAATTATGATGAAAAAGATAACGATAGCATTTATTTTAATCACGAGTGTATCTCTGGCACATGCTGGCGAATATGTTAAACGTAATGGTATTTTATCCCTTTCTCCGAGAGGTGAGATTGCTGAATTCAACATTAATGCTTCACATGGTGATACATCAATATGTGAAGTATATGGTGAAGCTATATCAATTGGGGCAGAGAAAGGGCTACGTAATCAATGGGTGTATAGCGATAAAGAAAGTATGTGCGCAGTAGTTATCAGTGAACAACAAAATGGCACTATACAGGTTATTACTGACAAATGTGACAACTACTGCGGCGTATCAGCTATAGGTGCTATGGATGGGAAATACAAGAAGAAGTAATTAGTTTGGGAATGCCAATTTCCAACCTGAAATAGTTCAGGTTGGAAATAAGGGGTTTAAAATAGAGGAAAACTTACGCAATATCCTTTCTTAATGGCATTACGTTATAATTTTCACCTTTTTCTAAAGACAAGAGTAAATTAATCCATAGCTCTAATGCTGCTTTACGTTCATCAAAATATTGGTAACGATTATAAATACCTTCAACGCCCTTGATACGGTGATTTAAGCAACGTTCAGCAACTATGGGATCTATTCCCAGCGCGGCCAGATGTGAGCGTGCTGTACGCCGGAAATCATGAATAGTGAAGTTAGGGACGTTAGGCATGTTAGCTTTAATTTTTCCTAACGCTACAGATAATGTACTTTCCTGAATATGGGGGATCATTCGATGCTGCATTTTTCTGGCCGGAAGAACCCACTTACTATTAAATGACATACAATGAAGTTCTTGTAGCCATTCAAGCGCAGGAGCAGGAATAGGGATATCGATCGCATCGCCGTTTTTTACCCGTTCAGCAGGCAGATGCCAGATGGCATTTTTAAAGTCGAATTCTTCCCACGCAGCGCCGCAAAACTCCATTTTTCGGCAGCAGAAAACCAGAATAAGTTTCATGGTTAACTCATTTTGACGTGAGAAACCCTTTGTCTTTGGCATGGTCTGGAAGAACTGCACGAGTTCTTCACGACTGAGCCAGCGCTCCCGGCTTTGTTCCTGTCCACCAGCATCAGCGATTTCAAAAGCGCCAGTAGGATTCGTTTCCAACATATGCCGTTTTATGCCGTAATCGAATATGCGGCGAGTCCATCTCAACACATCGTTAGCGATTGTCGGTGCACCACGCTGAACGATTTTTTGCAGCATGTCATCAATATGGAAGGGACGAACATCTTCTATTCTGAGGTGCCCGATATTAGGGTTGATGTCCTTGTCTATGCGACGGCGCAGAATGTCCGGATGCTTCCAGCGGGTCAGGATCTGGCGTTCAAAGTATTCGGCGGCTAACTCTGAAACACGTAATGCGTGTTTTTCTTCCTCCATTTTCTTCAACGCTTCTGCTTTGCGTTCTTGCTTCTCTCCCGCTACGTCATGGCCCAGAGCGACACGAGCGGAAAGCTCTTTAGCGATTTCCCGCGCTTTGGCAAGTGAAATGCTGGAGTAGTAGCCAATGAGCATCACTCTGGCTTTACCCGCCATTTTGTAACGAAAGCGCCAGAATGGGGCGCTATATGTCTCTGGAAAACAGATATATAGCCCATTTCCATCGGAGCGTCCCGCGAAATTTTCTTTGTTTTTTATCCATGTACGAATCTGTATGTCTGTCAATTTGCTCATATGTCACTCGTTACCAGATGGGGTGTACTTAAAGTGGTGTGCATAAAACCGAGTAAGTACACCTTTAAGTACACCTAAAACATGCGCTGTAGTGATACGATATGAGACTATATAAAACAAAAAAAGCCATTTTTTACAATGGCTTTTTTAGGCGGTGAGATGCGATGAGACTCTATGAGATCGAGTGAAACACTACTCGATATTCTGGATCTGCTCGCGCATTTGCTCAATCAGTACTTTCAACTCAATCGCTGAATTCGTTACTTCCGCATTGATCGACTTAGACGCAAGAGTGTTCGACTCACGGTTGAACTCCTGCATCATAAAGTCCAGACGGCGGCCTACCGCTTCCTTTTTCTTCAGAATGTTGTAGGTCTCTTTAACGTGCGCTTCCAGACGGTCCAGCTCTTCAGCGACATCAATACGTTGCGCCATCAGCACCAGCTCTTGTTCCAGACGGGTGTTTTCCAGCTGAACTTCTGCCTCTTCCAGTTTGGCGACCAGGCGCTCGCGCTGCCACTGCAGCACTTCCGGCATATGGGTGCGAACCTTTGCCACTTCCGCACTCACGCCTTCAAGGCGCTGCTCAATCATCGCTTTCAGCGCCTGACCTTCGGTTTCGCGGGCAACGATAAAGTCATCCAGCGTGCCGTCGAGGGCGGCCAGAATTTCAGCGGCAATCGCGTCCAGATCCTGCTCACCGGCGGCCATGACGCCAGGCCAGCGCAGAATATCAACCGGGTTGATTTCGCCTTCATCGCTCTGCATTTTGACCCAGTTCGCCGCATTCACGAGCTGTTTCGCCAGTTTTTCGTTGAGGATCAGCTCGCCCTGTGCGCTGGCATCAGGCTCAAAGCGCAGGTTACATTCCACTTTACCGCGCGTCAGACGCGTACGGATACGCTCGCGAACAACAGGCTCAAGGCTGCGGAACTGCTCCGGCATACGGAAATACGTTTCCAGGTAACGCTGGTTTACCGAGCGCATTTCCCATGTAGCGCTACCCCAGCTACCCTTGATTTCACGCCGGGCGTAGGCGGTCATACTGCGGATCATAGACATTCCCGTTTTTAAAGGAGAGATGGGGGGATTATAGCTTTCGGGGGCTTCTCAGGATAGGAATAAGCGTCCTTTATCCGTATAATGCGCAGCCACATTCGTTTCAAGCCGGAGAATCCATCATGCGTCCATCAGGTCGTAGCGCCAATCAGGTGCGTCCCGTCACCCTGACCCGTAACTATACAAAACACGCTGAAGGCTCCGTGCTGGTTGAGTTTGGTGACACCAAAGTGCTGTGTACCGCATCCATCGAAGAAGGCGTTCCGCGCTTCCTGAAAGGTCAGGGCCAGGGCTGGATCACCGCCGAGTACGGCATGCTGCCGCGCGCGACCCATACCCGTAACGCCCGTGAAGCGGCGAAGGGTAAGCAGGGCGGTCGTACCATGGAAATTCAGCGTCTGATCGCGCGTGCGCTGCGCGCCGCCGTTGATCTGAAAACCCTCGGCGAATTCACGATTACCCTGGACTGCGACGTGATTCAGGCCGATGGTGGCACGCGTACGGCCTCTATTACCGGCGCCTGTGTAGCGCTGGCAGATGCTCTGAACAAGCTGGTTGCAGTCGGTAAGCTGAAAACCAATCCAATGAAAGGCATGGTTGCGGCGGTCTCCGTAGGCATCGTTAACGGTGAAGCGCTTTGCGATCTGGAATACGTTGAAGATTCCGCTGCAGAGACAGACATGAACGTGGTGATGACCGAAGACGGTCGCATCATTGAGGTGCAGGGCACGGCAGAAGGCGAGCCGTTCACCCACGAAGAGCTTCTCTCCCTGCTGGCGTTGGCCCGAGGGGGAATCGAATCCATTGTCACGACGCAGAAAGCGGCGTTAGAAAATTGATTTTAAAGGCGACCAATGAGTCGCCTTTTTTTTGCCTGTAAGACAGAAAAACCAAAGGAGCTAATCCATGAAATCGTATCAGCGCCAGTTTATTGAGTTTGCGCTTAACAAGCAGGTACTTAAGTTTGGCGAATTTACGCTGAAATCCGGGCGTAAAAGTCCTTATTTCTTCAACGCCGGGCTGTTTAATACCGGGCGCGATCTGGCACTGTTAGGCCGTTTCTATGCCGAAGCGCTGGTGGATTCCGGGATTGATTTTGACCTGCTGTTTGGCCCGGCCTATAAGGGCATTCCGATTGCGACCACTACCGCGGTGGCGCTGGCGGAACATCATGATCGCGACGTGCCGTACTGCTTTAACCGCAAAGAAGCCAAAACCCACGGTGAAGGCGGGAATCTGGTCGGCAGCGCGCTGCAGGGCCGCGTCATGCTGGTGGACGATGTGATCACCGCGGGCACGGCGATCCGCGAATCAATGGAGATTATCCAGGCCAACGGTGCAACGCTGGCTGGCGTGTTGATTTCGCTGGATCGTCAGGAGCGTGGTCGCGGAGAAATTTCCGCCATTCAGGAAGTGGAGCGGGATTACAACTGCACTGTGACGTCAATAATCACCCTGAAAGATCTGATTGCGTATCTGGAAGAGAAGCCTGAGATGGCGGACCATCTGGCAGCGGTAAAAGCGTATCGCGAAGCGTTCGGGGTTTAAGTGCATTGCCCGGTGGCGTTGTGCTTACCGGGCCTACCCGTTCGTAGGCCGGATAAGGCGAAGCCGCCATCCGGCGATGGCGTTACTGTAATTGTGCTGCGACTAACGGCCAGCGGGCGTCAAAATCGTCCGTTGGACGGTATTTGAACTCGCTGCGCACGAAGCGGGAAAGCATCCCTTCACAAAACGCCAGAATCTGGCTCGCCAGCAGCGTTTCATCAATGCTGTATCCTTCACCCTCACGCATTTTCTTCTCGCGCAGCACCTGGCGCAGCTGCGCTTCAATGCGTTCGAAAAGCTGGTTAATGCGGCCCTGGAGTCTGTCCTGCTCAAACATCAGCGCGTGGCCGGTCAGGATACGGGTTAAGCCCGGATTGCGTTCACCGAAGCCCAGGATTAACAGCACTATCAGACGCAGACGCGCGGTAGTGTCTTTTTCGTCTTTCAGAATCAGGTTGATGCGCGTGATCAGGCTGTCTTCAATAAACTCGATCAGACTGTCGAACATCCGGGTCTTGCTCGGAAAATGACGGTACAGCGCCGCCTCAGACACGCCTACGGAGGCGGCCAGTTTAGCGGTGGTGATGCGTTGACTGCCATCGCTGGATTCAAGCATCAGAGCCAGAGATTGAAGTATTTCTTCGCGACGATTCCTTTTCGCGGTTTGTTTTTCTGCCATGTTACAAAATACCCCTGAAAATAAGCACTTGCCAGGCTGGCATCCACACAGCGACCGCAAACGGACGTTTGCGGTTTGTTATTGCATTATGACGCTGTGAGATACGTGTTTGTCGGGCCGTTATTTGCGCCCGGAATGGCCGAAGCCGCCTTCGCCACGGTCGGTGGCGTCAAAGTCTGCCACCAGGTTAAATTCTGCCTGTACCACCGGTACAAAGACCATCTGTGCGATACGCTCGCCCGGTTCAATGGTGAAGCTGTCCTGACCACGGTTCCAGACGGAGACCATCAGTTGACCCTGATAGTCGGAGTCGATCAGGCCCACCAGGTTACCCAGCACAACGCCGTGCTTATGGCCCAGGCCAGAACGCGGCAGGATAACCGCTGCCAGCGACGGGTCAGCAATGTGAATCGCCAGGCCAGTCGGAACCAGGGTCGTGGCACCCGGAGCCAGTTCTACGGCGTCATCGAGACAGGCGCGCAGGTCAAGACCGGCAGAGCCGGAGGTGGCATAGGTTGGCAGCGGGAATTGCTCGCCAACACGCGGGTCCAGAATCTTAACGTCGATTTTTTTCATCATAACGGGTAACGATCTCGTCGAGTAAATGTTGGCCCAGGAGTTCCTTGCGCTCAAGCGGTAAGACTTTATCTCCATCCTGCCAGAAAAGGTGCAGTGCGTTGCTGTCGCTGTTAAATCCTTGTGTGGCCAGCGATACGTCGTTCGCGCAAATCAAATCGAGGTTTTTGCGGGTACGTTTTTGCCGGGCATATTCTTCCACATTATTCGTTTCTGCGGCAAACCCAACAACGTATGGCCGGTGGCTTTTTAGTGCGGCGACACCGGCAACAATGTCCGGGTTTTTCACCATTTTTAGTGTTAATTCATCGCCTTGCTTTTTAATTTTAGCCTCGGCGATCGTCTCAGCACGATAGTCTGCAACGGCCGCACAGCCGATAAAAATCTGCTGGCTTTGCGCATGTGCCTGCACGGCGGCTTCCATCTCCAGCGCGGTGGTAACGTCAATTCGCTTCACACACGCAGGCGTAGGTAGAGAGACCGGGCCGCTCACCAGCGTGACGTTCGCACCGCGCTTCGCGGCGGCGGCGGCAATCGCAAAGCCCATTTTGCCGGAACTGTGGTTGGTGATGTAGCGCACCGGATCCAGCGGCTCGCGCGTGGGGCCCGCGGTTATCATGATGTTGAGATGTTGCAGATCGTTGACAGGCGAAAAGTGGGCCGCGGCCATATCAACAATCGTCAGCGGATCAAGCATGCGGCCCGGGCCAACATCGCCGCAGGCCTGGCTACCGCTGTCCGGACCCCAGATAAGCAGGCCGCGTGAGGCTAGGGTCTCAAGATTGTGCTGCGTAGCCGCGTTACGGTACATCTGCTGGTTCATGGCAGGCACGACGGCAACAGGCGCAGGTGTGGCCAGACAAATGGTGGAGACCAGGTCGTTTGCCATACCGGCCGCTACCCGGGCGATTAAATCAGCCGTGGCGGGCGCGAGGATAACCAGGTCTGCCCATTTCCCAAGCTCAATATGGCCCATCGCGGCTTCGGCGGCCGGATCGAGCAGGCTGTCAGATACCGGGTATCCTGAAACGGCCTGCAGGCTCAGAGGAGTGATAAAGGCTTTACCGCCTTCGGTTATCGCGACCCGTACATCTGCCCCGCGCTCGCGCAGACGACGCACCAGCTCCGGCGCTTTGTAGGCAGCAATACCGCCGCTCACGCCAAGAACGATTTTTTTACCGGCCAGGCTCATCATGATTCTTTCCTGTTGGGGTTCACCAGAGAGCGGGCATTTTATCACAATCCCCAAAACGGGGTGATTTTGTCCTTCGACCACTTTGCGAGGCGCTACGCAAGAACGCAACGTGGTCGTCGAGTGCCTGACTGGCCTGTGGCAGCATGCGGTTAAAAAAGGGAGAAAGAGCATGGAAGAAGAGGATGAGCCGCTGCTGCCGCGCGAAAAACTGCTGCGCTATGACGTCACCCTGTTAAAAGATGATGAACTGCTGGCGCTCTTTTTACGTACCGGAACGCCCGGTAAAACGGTATTTACGCTGGCAAAAGAGCTGATCGTACATTTCGGTTCTCTGCACGGTTTGCTGACCGCCGAACTGGCGCAGTTTAAGCACGTAGAAGGGATCGGTGTGGCGAAATATGCCCAGTTGCGGGCCATTGCTGAACTTGCCCGCCGTTTTTACAATGTCCGCATGGAGAAGGACGATCCGATCCTGACGCCAGCGATGACGCGTGAATATCTGCAAAGCCAGTTAACCGATATCGAGCGCGAGATCTTTATGGTGATCTTTGTCGATAACAGAAACCGGGTACTGAAACATAGCTGCCTCTTTGCCGGCACGTTAAGCCACGTTGAGGTGCATCCGCGAGAAATTGTGCGGGAAGCGATAAAAGTGAATGCAGCGGGCGTGATCCTCGCGCATAATCACCCCTCAGGCTGTGCAGAACCGAGCAGAGCGGACAAAGAAATCACCGAGCGCATTATCAAATGCTGTCAATTCATGGACATTCGTGTGCTGGACCATCTGATAATTGGCCGCGGAGAGTACATTTCTTTTGCAGAACATGGCTGGATTTAGGCTATTTCTCGCGATCCATCGGGATCTTTGTCTGTTCGGGACTTGAGCACACCGCCGAGTCAGCGTATACTACGCCACCTTTGAGAATCTCGGGTTTGGCATTTGGGCCTGGCAATCGAGAGTTCACTTAGAACTATGCGATGACCGGGCTGTAAAGCCTGACGAGGCGCCGATACCCCATACGAAGCTCGAGCTAATTTGATTTTTGGAGAATAGACATGTCCCGAGTCTGCCAAGTTACTGGCAAGCGTCCGGTGACCGGTAACAACCGTTCCCACGCACTGAACGCGACTAAACGCCGTTTCCTGCCGAACCTGCACTCTCACCGTTTCTGGGTTGAGAGCGAGAAGCGTTTTGTCACCCTGCGCGTATCTGCTAAAGGTATGCGTGTAATCGATAAGAAAGGCATCGATACAGTTCTGTCTGAACTGCGTGCCCGTGGCGAAAAGTACTAAGTACTTAAAGAGGAAATAAATCATGGCTAAAGGTATTCGCGAGAAAATCAAGCTGGTTTCTTCTGCTGGTACAGGTCACTTCTACACCACCACGAAGAACAAACGTACTAAGCCGGAAAAACTGGAACTGAAAAAATTCGATCCAGTTGTACGCCAGCACGTACTGTACAAAGAAGCTAAAATCAAATAATTTTAGTCTCCTTGTATCGAAAAACCCCGCAACTGCGGGGTTTTTTGCATTCTGTATCTCAACGGAGGAACCATGCCTGAATTACCTGAGGTAGAAACCAGCCGTCGCGGCATTGAGCCCCATCTGGTCGGCGCGACGATTCTTCACGCGGTTGTCCGTAACGGGCGTCTGCGCTGGCCGGTGTCCGATGAGATCCATGCCCTGAGCGATAAACCCGTCCTTAGCGTGCAGCGCCGCGCGAAATACCTGCTGCTGGAGCTGCCCGACGGCTGGATCATTATCCACCTGGGGATGTCCGGGAGCCTGCGCGTTCTTACCGAAGAACTGCCTGCGGAAAAGCACGACCACGTGGATCTGGTGATGAGCAACGGCAAAGTGCTGCGTTACACCGATCCACGGCGCTTTGGCGCGTGGCTGTGGACGAAGGAGCTGGAAGGGCATAACGTGCTGGCGCATCTGGGCCCGGAGCCGCTCTCAGACGCGTTTAACGCGGAATACCTCAAGGCGAAGTGCGCGAAGAAGAAAAGCCCGATTAAGCCCTGGCTGATGGATAACAAGCTGGTGGTCGGCGTGGGGAATATCTACGCCAGCGAATCGCTGTTTGCGGCCGGGATCCACCCCGATCGGCTGGCCTCGTCGCTGTCGGCGCAGGAGTGCGAGCTGCTGGTCCGGGTGATTAAAGCCGTATTGCTGCGCTCGATTGAGCAGGGGGGGACAACGCTGAAGGACTTCCTGCAAAGTGACGGCAAGCCGGGCTATTTTGCCCAGGAACTGCAGGTGTATGGCCGTAAGGGCGAACCGTGCAGAGTCTGCGGCACACCCATTATTGCCACGAAGCACGCCCAGCGCGCCACGTTCTACTGCCGTCAGTGCCAGAAATAGGGCTACTTTAGCTTTTCCATCAACGCCTGGTGGACGTTAACCGGCAGGAAATGGGTAACGTCCCCGTGATGGCGCGCCACCTCTTTCACCAGCGTGGACGAGATAAACGACCACTCTTTGGAGGGCATCAGGAACACGCTCTCCAGCTCCGGCATCAGGTGGCGGTTCATGTGCGCCAGCTGCATCTCATATTCGAAGTCTGCCACCGCGCGTAAACCGCGGATCAGAATGTTCGCCTGCTGGGCCCGGGCGAAGTTAGCCATCAGGTCACTAAACCCGACCACCTCAACATTCGGCAGGTGCGAAATGGCATCGGTGGCAAGCTGCACGCGCTCGTGGAGGTCAAACATCGGCTTTTTGCTGGGGCTCGCGGCAATGGCCAGGATGACCTTGTCAAACATGCACGCCGCACGGGTGATGATATCAAGATGACCGTTGGTGATCGGATCGAAGGTACCCGGATAAATCGCTTTTGTGCTCATGGCTCACGTTTTCTCTGAGTAGCCGCGGCAGAGCGCCCACAGCTCGGTGTATTTGTTGAAAGTATACTGGGCATTCACTACCGCGAGTAACCAGCCCTGCTTACCGTCCAGAACGCCACCACGCAGCAGGAGCGTTTTCAGGAACGCGCCCAGCGTGTGGGTAAAGATACCGGTCAGTGAGGCCTTCTTGCCGCGCTGGTGACGCTCCTGCGCCCAAGCCGTGGCATAGTTGAGCTGTTTACGCTGGAAGCTCGCGAAATCGCGGCAGGTCAGGTGCAGCAAATCGCCCGTCAGGGGGATGACCTGGGCGTTGTCGCAGCTCAGGGATTCATGCACCAGATTGTCGTTGTACTGATAGCGCTCGCGCTCGTAAAGGCGCGTCACGCGGTCAGGATACCAGCCGCTGTGGCGCATAAAACGGCCAAGGAAGTAGTTGCGGCGGGCAATGCTGTATACAGCACCAGGTTGAGGTGAGGAAAGCACCGCCTGAATGGCCTGCTGAAGCTCCGGCGTGATGCGCTCGTCAGTATCGAGCATCAGGACATAATCTCCGGTGGCAAACCCCTGCGCGCGCTGGCGCTGGATGCCATAGCCTTGCCAGTCAGTATCGATAAAGACTTTTGCGCCCGCTGCCCGGGCAACGTCCACCGTGTTGTCCGTACTTCCGGAATCAAGAATGACTATCTCATCAGCCCAGGCTACCGACGCCAGGCAGTCCGGAAGCAGGTCGGCGGCGTTTTTGGCGATCATCACGACCGACAGACGCGTTGACATCAGTGGCTCCGCTGGGGCAGGTAAGGTTGCAGAAGCTGCAGCAGACGGGTCAGGGCACCCTGGTTCTGGTGCAGCACTTCGACCGCATGTCGCCCGTACCACAGGCGATAATCTTCGTCAGTCAGAAGGGTTGAGACCTCTTTAACTACGGAGTCCGCATCGGTCACGGTAATTAAACCATCGGCCTGCTGTAATTTTGCGCAGATATCTTTGAAGTTAAATGTGTGCGGCCCCATCAGCACTGGAATCGCGTGGGCTGCCGGCTCGAGCGGGTTATGGCCGCCGCGCTCCACCAGGCTGCCGCCGACAAACGCGAGGTCAGCAATGCCGTAGAGCAGCATCAGTTCGCCCATCGTATCGCCAATCACCACCTGGGTGCTGCCAGACGGGATCTCCCCGCTGCTGCGCAGCGTGAAGCTGAAACCGCCTTTTTGCACCATTTCACGGGCATCTTTAAAACGTTCCGGATGGCGGGGCACGAGGATTAGCAGTAAATCAGGGAAGCTTTCCAGCAGCTTGCAGTGCGCCTGCAGGATGATCTCTTCTTCACCGTCATGGGTACTGGTCGCAATCCAGACCTGACGACGCGGGGCCCACTGGCGGCGAAGCGTGATCGCGCGGGCGGCGAGTTCAGGGGTAACCGAAATATCAAATTTCAGGCTACCCGTCACTGCAAGCTGGTTGCGCTTCAAGCCCAGAGAGATAAAGCGTGCCGCATCTTCTTCATTCTGCGCGGCAATCAGGGTGATTTTGCTCAGCAGGCGGCGCATAAATTTACCCAGCTTGCCGTAACCTTTCGCCGAGCGCTCTGACAGGCGCGCGTTGGCAATCACCAGCGGAATTTTACGGGCATGCAGGGCGGAAATCATGTTTGGCCACAGCTCGGTTTCCATCACGATCACCAGCTTCGGGCGAACGGTATTCAGGAAACGATTCATGGCGCAGGGGAGATCGTAAGGGAGATAGACGTGATGAACATCTTTGCCGAAAGCGGATAACGCGCGCTCCGAGCCGGTTGGCGTCATCGTCGTGACGGTAATCGGCAGCGACGGGTAGCGGTGACGCAGGGCGCGAACCAGCGGAATCGCCGCCAGCGTTTCACCGACAGAAACGGAATGCAGCAAAATACCGTCCGGTGCGACTTTATTGCGGCAGAAGCCATAGCGTTCAGCCCAGCGTTTACGATACGCAGGCGCTTTCCGGCTACGAAGCAACAGTCTCAGCCACACCAGTGGCTGAATAATGTAGAGCAGGGCGGTATACAACAATTCCAAGCGATTATCCGTTTTTTTAGTTTCGGCGGGCAAATTCTAAGCATTTGAGCCGTCTAAAGCTATCTCTTTGGTGTTTTAAGATACCCATTTGCCTGCGTTACGCTCATTCGCCTGAAAAAAAACGGGCAATTTCTTGCCCGTTTCATGTCTAACCGTTTAGCGCTCCGCTTCGGGGAGGGCATTCAGATGGTAGGTTACGCGCTCCGAAAGCCCGCGAATATCACCGCCAGTGATAAAGAAGCTGTCATCTTTTTGATTCGGATTGCTGACGTCGTAGCCCAGCATCTTGTTGATGAGCGTTGCCACCTGGTAATGGTTGAGAGGTACCTGCGGGCTGATCTCCTTCATGGCGTAAGCCGGATCGTTGCTGAAGTAGAGGAACGGTACCTGAGCAATTGGCATTTCAACAACCGAGTGGCCAAACAGACCGTTATCGCCCACGCGTTCACCGTGATCGGAGGTGATAAACACCAGCACCGGCAGTTTGGATTTTGCCAGCGCAGTGCGAATCGCGGACGCGAGTTCTTTGTCATACAGGCGGACCGCATCGTCATACTCATTTTTCTTCTGCGCCACATCATCACTCAGACGCGGCGTAGAGAATTTCGCGAAGCCCTGCGGAATATTACGCTCGTACGGGATATGTGGCGCGCGGCTGTTGAGCACCATCAGGAACGGTTTGTTCCAGTCCAGGGTTGCTTTCTCAACGGATGGCGTCAGAACAACGTCTGCGCCGACATCTGGTGCCGGGCGGATCTGGGTATCTTCCCACAGATCGATATCATGGATGCCAATCCAGTTGCTCAGCCCTTCCAGCCCCTGGGCGGAGATAAAGGCGGTCTGATAACCCTGTTTCTTCGCGTTGGCGAAGATATTGGTGGATTTCGATTTATAGGCCCCGTAGTTATCCGGCTCGCGCAGATTATTCACCAGCATCGGGATGGCCACGCGGGTGGACACGGCGTTGGAGACAATCAGGCGGCCCGTACCTTGATACTGCTGGAGCAGTGCTTTCAGCTCGGGCGTGGTATCGCGTTCGTAGCCCAGAGCGCTGACGTGGTGCGGATTAAGGCTTTCACCTATCGCCAGAATAATCGAATATTTACCCGCGCGCGTATCCTTAACAGGTTTGACCTGGTAGGGATCGTAGTGGGTCAGATTCTGGTTTTCGCCTGACATCGCTTCCGGGATCAGGCGTATGGCGCTGAAGCTCATCGCAGACAGGCCGTTACGCAGCAGGGAGTGGCGCAGGTCCGGGTTGAACTTGTACATCTGCCCGTCGATCGCTTTGTAGAACTGACCGACAAACATCACGACAATCGCAAGCAGGCAAGGAAGCGCAATCCATTTGTGCCAAAGCGGCGCCAGACGACGCGCAAAGACCAGCGCAAACACGACCGCCACAATCATGATGGCGAAGTAGATGCCCAGTGAACCCAGGCTGTCGGTGATCCCGCTGGCAATGTCTTTCGTTTCCACGAACGCCAGCCAGACTTCGCTCGGGCCATAGAACTGACCGTAGAACTGGTAGTACACCGCTTCCGAAATCTGAACGATAAACGTGACGGCCAGCAGCAGGCGAGTCAGGAAGAAACGCGCGCTGGCTGCGGCAAGCAGGGAAATGATCAGATACAGCGAGATATCACCGGATTTCGGCTGGTAGACGTGATCTTTCAGCAGAATGATGATTTCTGAAAGCGAGAACAGCAGCAGGAATGCCAGCGTCAACCCCAGGGTGCGCAACAGATTGCTGCGCGGGGTGAACGAAGAGTGTGTCGTTGTTTTGAACATGGAAGGACTCTATTCCGATCAGAACTTTTTAGTCAGCGGGCGAATGGCTTTACCAAAGCCAAAGCGCAGTGCGCGAACTACCGTAGGACGATTGTGCAATCCTTTTCGCCAAATATCCTCAAACAGGGCATACCAGCGTGCAGCGACCGCTTCGCGGGAATAGACCTGTAGGCGTTTTTCACCCTGTTCGCGCATCTGACGATACAGTTCAGGGGAGTTTTTAAGACGCATGATGGCATTGAAGGCTTCATCAGGGTTTTTGGCGATCAGGTAGTCCAGCTCGCTTTCGCGGATCGCGCGATAAGACGGCTCGTCATCGCAGACCATCACCGTTTTCCCCAGCCAGTTGTTAATGAGCTTACTGGCAGGCTTACGCGCCAGTTTATGATCGTGTGATTTGCGGAAGCTGATGCACACGTCCACGTCCTGGTAGTTTGTCCAGTTATCGAACGAGATGCGGAGCTCAATACCTTGTTCGGCAAGACGTTGCTTAAAATTCCCTTCGCGGTATTCGTCCGGGAAACTGTCTACACGGCCGAAGAATGCGACGGTTTTGATTGTCTCGTCGGTGCGTTCGCGTGGTTTTACGCCCGGCTGTGGCCAGTTAGGAATAAAGATACGCCCTGGGATGTTAGCAACTTCAGGGTTTTGTTCGACGACGTAATCCGCGCCGATAACCGGCGGACGATCGGCACGAGCAACAACGGTCACGCCGACCCAGGGTTTTACGCGGGAACCATAGTGATCGTTGTGCATCAGATTAATTGCGTCCGGGCGGCACTCAGTGCCCCATGAGCATTCAATCTGACCGTTATAGTAATAGTTAAGGCTGAGCATCGTCTGAAATGTCCAGACGCCTCTTCCCCCACAGTAAAAACGATGCGGAATATCATCCGGATTGATTTTCTGATCAATCAGTTCCTGAAAATCGGCAAAATTCGTCGCGATAAACTCAGGGCGGGAAACAACATGCAGTTTAAGCTTGCTCATAATTCCACTCATTTGACGAGTTTTTTAAGACGGAAGTAGCGACGTCCCAGACGCCACCGTTGGCGGAAGCCGCGCGCATTTTGCCAAATCAGATTCCAGATACCGCGATCGAAAAGCTCACGGGTGATCTCGCGTTTTTTGGCTATATCTTCAATGTTATTAATGCTATGCAGGATCCCCAGACCCTCTTTGGCGATTTGCCAGCGGCA
The DNA here is from genome assembly GCF_000286655.1 of Enterobacter sp. SST3. Taxonomy (NCBI): domain Bacteria; kingdom Pseudomonadati; phylum Pseudomonadota; class Gammaproteobacteria; order Enterobacterales; family Enterobacteriaceae; genus Enterobacter; species Enterobacter sp. SST3. The sequence goes on from NZ_ALNS01000030.1 coordinate 37,834, forward strand.
GGCGGGCACGCGTTTCACCTGTTCCGGATAGCGTTTGTTGATGGCGTCCAGCATCTCCAGAATCTTCATATAATGGCGCGAAGAGCGCATGCGCGTGTCGTCCGTGCCTGGCGTATGGGAAACGGAAGCGGAGTGGATCAGGTAGTCGTAATAGGTCTCATCAATATACTGCACGCGTCTGGCGGTGAGCAGCACTTCCGTAGTCCAGGGGATGTCCTGATGGCGCAGACCCTGTTCAAAGCTGAAGCCCTGCTCTTTGATAAAGGCGTGGCGATAGATGTTCAGCCACGTCACGTGCAGGAACTTGCGCGATTCGAGCGCCATCTGCAGCCAGGTCGGGCCGTCCAGCACGTCGGTTGACGCAAGTTTATCTGAAGGGAAGATCTTCTTCGACGGGCGTCCGTCGTCATAAATGTAGGTACCGTTGCAGGTCGCGACGTCCAACTGCCCGGCGAGTGCAATCTCAAGCAGGCGCGGATACATACCCGGATAGATAACGTCATCAATATCCGGAAACGCGATGTAATCGCCCGTTGCTGCGGCCAGACCGGTATTACGGGCCGCAGAGACACCCCCATTAGGCTGGTCGATGACATTAAAATGACTGAATTCACTGGCGTAGCGGGCGATGATATCTGCGGAGCCGTCAGTTGAGCCGTCATTAACGATAACAAGTTCCAGGCTGTGCAGATTCTGTTTCTTTATGCTGTCAAAAAAAGCGCTCAGGAAATTCTCGCCATTATAGACGGCGACAACGAGGCTTAATTGAGGCGTTCCAGACATGCTTACTCCGTAATTTAACGCGGTGAGATGCGGCTAACGAGCGATACAGCAACGTGCAATGGCTTTTCGACAGCCGGCAGGCAAAAGAGTTCTGATAGGTAACGTTGCGCCGATGCGTATTGTCAACGGCGCTATGTATACGCAATCAGGAGGTTGTTTCTGTTCGTTTAGCGGGCCGTAACGCGCACATTCCCACAAGCAACCCGGTTAACAGCATATATTGTTCCAGGTAGTGATCTTTCAGATTGTGGTCAACCATGGTGCGGGAGAAGAAACCAACCGTAAACAGCAGCAGGAACATGCCCGCCATCATATTGCCATGGCGGAACTCGCGCCAGCCGATGTACCAGCAGCCTGCCAGCAGAATCAGCCAGCCTGCAATGCCCGCGATGCCGTTCTGGATACCAAACTCAATCAGGCCGTAGTGGCTGTGCGGAATGTTAATGCGATTGTCCTGCGTGTCGCGACGCAGCACATAGCGGAAGGCCTCTTTGCGAGGCCCCATTCCCGCAGGGTGTTCACCCACCAGTTTCCAGCCCTGATGGAAGAAGCTGGCACGACAGCCGTTGGAGTGATCCATTGGACGACCGAGATCGTTAGTCGGTACAGTTCCGTCTGTTCTGTTATAGCAAAAACTGGTGAAAGGCGCGTTCCAGCCTGTTACCGCATCATCTTCCAGATTTTGCCAGCGCGGATCGGTTTTCCAGGAGGCATAGCCCAGAAGCGCAGAAGCGATAATAATGCCCAGAAGGATGCCACCGGTGAGCAGCACCCGGCTGCGACGCATACTGTGCAGGCTGAGCAGTAGGAAGGTGGAGAACAGGCTGCCGACCAGGCCGATCGTTCCCCAGCGGGTATCGACTAACGCCGTGCAGACAAGGTTACACAGCAGCATAAAGGCGAGGAACGGTGTCTTCAGGCGTAAGAAACGCTGATGAAGCAGGCCGCGCGTAAGCAGTTCGGCGAGCAGGAAACCGGTGATCATATTGACCTGGAAGCTCATGCGCGTGCGGTTATAAACAATCCGCGTTTCGCCCCAGTGGATCACGCCGTCTCGCCAGTAAAGCCAGACGGTATCAAGGAGGTGGATACAGACGACGCCCCAGAAAAAAAGGACGACGAGAGTAAAGAGCCGGGCTGCCGATAAAGAGGGGAAGCGCTCCTGAATCACCGGTAATAACACCAGGCCCGCACAGAAAAGCAATACCGGACGTAACCACTGTCCATCCCAGGTCGACACCATTTCTTTAATATCTGGCGCGACAAAAAAGCCGTTAATCAGGATAAAGAAGGTTAATGCCCACAGCACAATAAGCACGAACTTAATTTTGTTTAAGTCCAGCGCTTTTCTCGCCACTGAAGAGCTAAAGAAAAGACCGAGCGCCACCACAATATTAGGATAAATCAGTCCATTACGATGAAAAGGTAGCTGATCGTTTGGGATTGGCCAGATAAAACATAAAGCCAGTACAGACAGTACTAAAAGACCTGTCAGGATGTTACGAGTATTTGTCATAATTTTGGTACTGGTAAAGGATCTCGGCGTTAATACCGGTTAGTTAACAATGCCATATGCAGATTCCACTGATTTTGAGTGGAATAAAAGCCTGAGAAAATTACCACAGAAGCCATTACTACAGAAGGACAATGTTTGTAAGCAAGATTAATCCGCCTGTGCATTATCGTAATACCCACGTATATAATCGGCGGCCTGGACAGCGGTTTCAGCTAAACGACAGGAAATATATGCATATTGTTCACACTGAAGCAGACGGCGGCAAAGGCGGGCAGCCTCTGCGCATTATCAACGAATCGCTTGGGATGATTCAGCGTGGCCATCAGGTGACTCTCCTTTGTCCGGAAACTGCGCCGCTCCACGTGCTGGCACGCAATGCCGGTTTGACGGTGGTCACGATGCCGTTGAAGCGTAAGAACCTTAAAAACCTGCAGGTGCTGCGTCGCTGGATGAAGGATAACCGTCACTCGATTGACGTCATCAACAGCCATAACTCTGCCGATACCTGGCTGGTGGCGCTGGCGAATCTGACGCTGTCCAACCCTGTACCACTGGTGAGAACCCGTCATGCGTCCGGCGTACCGCGCAACAACTGGACGACCCGCTGGCTCTTCCGCACGGCCTGCGCGCATATCGTGACCACCGGCGAGGCGCTGCGCCATCAGGTGGCAAATATTGGCGTGCCGATGTCTCAGAGTACGTCGGTGCCAAGCGGTGTCGATACGCAGCGTTTCCATCCGGGAGATAAGCACCAGGCCCGGGTTCATTGTGGTTTGTCGCAGGACGATTTCTGGCTGGGCGTGGTATCGCATTTGCGCCCGAACAAAGGCCATAGCGTACTGCTGCGCGCCCTGGCGAAAATCGCCAATCCACACATCAAGCTGGCGATTGTCGGCGAAGGTCCGCACAAAGCGACGCTGGAACAGGAAATCACCGCCCTGGGGTTACAGCAGCGCGTGGTCATGGCGGGACATCAATCCGATCCGGAACGCTGGTTCCCGGCCTTTGATATTGCGCTCAGCCCTTCGCACGATATGGAAGGTGTGCCGCAGGGCGTGCTGCAATCGTTAGCCACCCGTATTGCCACCATTGCGACGGATGCAGGTGGAACGGGAGATGCGGTGATTAACGGGCAGACGGGAGTGCTGGTCGTGCAGCGCGACGAAAACGCGCTGCACGATGCCATAATGAAACTCTATGACGACTCAGCCCTTCGCGAGACGCTCGCGCAACAGGGATATGACTACCTGAGCACGCACTTTACCCGCGAATGTATGCTGGACGCGATGGAGAAAGTCTTCTCCGATGCCGCTCAGCGCAGCAAATCGCGATAAAGCGCCTGTAGCTCTTTCGCCATTCTGTCCAGGGTGAAGGGCTCGGCGGTTGCACGCGCAGCGGCGGAGTAATCGACACCCTGTTCACGGCCTTTCAGCCACAGCGAGATGGCCTGCTGGTAGCCTTCGCTGTCCAGCGCATCGCGCACCCAGCCGTTTTGACCCTCGGTTATCCACTCCGCCGCGCCGCAGCCGTGGCTGGTAAGCAGCGGCAAACCACAGGCCAGCGCTTCCACGCAGACGTTCGGGAAGGGATCGTAGAGCGTCGGCAGGATAAGGGCATCCGCCGTGCCATAGACTTCACGCACGTTGGCAACGGGGCCCAGGAACTTCACTCGTGAGGAAATCCCCAGCGCCTGCGCCAGCTTTTCGAACTTCCGCGCATGTTTATCGCGGCCGGCAATCAGCAGCCAGACGTCAGGATGCGCCACAATGGCGCGCAGCGCGGTGGCGACGCCTTTGCGGCTGAAGCCTGACCCAACATACGCCAGCACCGGTGCGTCAGGAGGAATACCCAGGGCATCACGCTGCGAAAGGGCGCGGACCTCAGGGCTAAACTGAACGGTGTCCACGCCGTTGTAGATCACCGTCAGCTTGTCGTCCGGCAGCCCGTAGCGCCGCGCGATATCATCGCGCACCATCTTCGAATTACAGATCACCTTGCGCAGCTGCGGATGGGTAAACATCTGCGCCTCGGCCTGCAAAATGTAGCGGTGATAGCGGCTCAGAGATTGCGCCCAGCGCGCCAGCGGCGACAGAATGCGACCATATTGCTCAAGCCAGGTGGCGTGAACACCGTCGCCCGCCCGGAAGATAGTGGCTCCCGGTATGCGTTCGTGGCTTTGCACAATATCAAACTGCGCAAAATGCGCGGCGGCTTCGACGGCAAAACCGGATTCACGCGCAATGCGATTGCGAAACGGCGGATTGACCGTAAGCGTTTTCCAGCCTGCGGCATCCTCCCACTGGCGGGCAATCAGCGTGACATCAAGCGAGGTATCCTGCGCCAGCACGTTTAGCGCACGTGAGACAAAACGCTCTGCGCCACCGTTGGGGTTGTAGGTCTGTCGGACAATCGCCAGCTTCATGCAGGTGTTTCCGTTTCCAGAAGCATCGTATCAATGGCGCTCAGCACCTGCTGCGGGGTGATGGCCGTGATGCAGTCAGAGACACCGCTGTCTCCGCAGCCCGCTTTGCCGCACGGCTGGCAGGTAAACCCGGCCACAATCACACGATAATTTACCCCCCACGGCGCCCATTTGATGGCGCCGGTAGGGCCAAAGATGGCAACGGTTGGCGTACCGACGGCGCTCGCAAGATGCATTGGCATGGAATCCACGCCGAAGTACACCCGGGCGTGCTTCATGAGCGCACCCAGCTCTTTCAGGTTCAGCTGACCGCTTAAATCAAAGACCGGCTGGGTGAGGGCTGCGCGCAGCGCATCCATATAGGCCTTCTCTTCTTTTGACGGTGCGGCGGAGAGGACGATCGGCAGGCCGCGCGCCGCCAGGTTATCAATGGTCGCTGCCAGCTTTTTGATATCCCAGGCCTTAAACATCCAGCGCGAGGTCGGGTGAACCAGAATGTAGGATTTACTCGTGAGCCCAAACCCGGCCAGCTTTTCGGCCACAGAGGCTTCTGCCGCGTCACCGGGCACAAAAAGCGTATGTTTGTCTTCGTCGGACTGCGGATGAATGCCGATCCGGCGCAGGGCATCCAGATTAACCTCCACCATATGACGGCTGTTGTCCTGAATCGCCGGATAGAGCGTGGTGAACGATTTCACCCAGCGGCGACGCGCCAGACCCCCGCGCTTATCCGGCTTAAAGCCGACGGAGACGCGCGGTTTCAGGCGACGCGCCAGGCGCGCGCCGTGCCAGTGTTCGGTCAGGTTAATCAGCACGTCATACTGACGGCCTTTCAGGGTGTTCAGCAGGGCGCGGTAGAGGCGGAATTGTTCAAACCAGCCCTTCTTGCGCCAGTTGCGCCCAATAGTGTGCACCTGGTCGATATGCGGGTGGCTGGTCAGCATCGCCTGGGTATCGTCATAAACCAGCGCATCGACTTCCACGTTCGGCCAGTTCTTTTTCAGCACGGTATAAACCGGCGAGGTAAGCAAAACGTCACCGTGGTGACGAAGCTTAATAATCAGCACGCGCTTTGGCGGGCGCTCCGCTGAGAAAAAATCAGACATAGGCTCTCTCTGCTGCCAGCAAAGGCTCTAATTGCGCAAATACCGCAGCGGCGCTGAGATCGCTCAGCTGCGATGAGTGTTCCGGGCGGCAGATATATTGATTTTTTCCATAGCCGCCGATCAGGCCCGGGTCCGTTGGGCCGTAAAGCGTAATATTAGGACGGTCCAGCGCCGCCGTCAGGTGGCTGAGTCCCGTATCCACGGAGACCACAGCCGTAGCGCCTGCCAGCGCCTGGGCGACGCCATCCAGCTTCATGCGCGGCAGAACGTCCACATAATCAAACCCTGCCGCCAGGCGTTTGGCGCGCGCTTCTTCATGGGGAGCGCCCCACGGGAGTTTGATACGTAACCCCGCACTCCCCAGCAGGCCGATCAGTTCGCGCCAGTGCGCTTCCGGCCAGTGCTTGTCGTCGCGGGTCGTTGCATGAAGGAAAATCAGGTAGGGTGCGTCTGTTTGTTGCGAACCGTGCAAAAAATGCTGCGAAATGGCGTAATCGCCCTGCGTTTCCGGCTTTGCATAGCCAAGACTCTTTGCAAATAGCTCGCGGATACGTTCCACCGCGTGCTGTTGCTTTGCGATGTGATGGCGGCGGTTATAAAACAGGCTCGCCAGCGGTTCGCGGGCGGTTTGCCAGTCCATGCCGTGCTTTACGCCGCGCGCCAGTCGCGTCACCAGCGCGGCGCTTTTGACCAGCCCCTGCGCGTCGATGATGGCATCATAACGCTGCGCCTGTACCGCCTCGCGGAAGGTTTTGCGTTCGGCTTTAATCGGGGCAGAGAACCACGCTTTCCGCCAGCGGCGAATCGCCACCGGGATCACGCGGTCGACCGCTTCATGCCAGGTGGGGATCTGCGCGAAGCCCTCTTCCACCACCCAGTCAAAACGAATGCCCGGTACGGCCTGCATGGCGTCCGTCAGTGACGGCAGCGTGTGCAGAACATCGCCCATTGAGGAGGTTTTAACGATCAGTACCCGCATTCGTTATCCTTCTTCGCTCAACAGCAGTTCGTTAAGCTCTTCAAGAACGCGCTGCGGGGTAATGTCGATCAGGCTCTGATGATAACCTTCAGCGGCATCGCCTTTGCGCACCTTGTGGTAGCCGGTGATCAGGCGAATAACGCGCGCTTTATGGGACAGCGGAGGCGTAAAGTCCGGGCTGCTTGGCCCATACAGCGCCACCAGCGGACGGTTGAGCGCAGCGGCGACGTGCATCAGGCCTGAATCGTTGGTAACCACAGCGTGGCAGGCAGCAATCAGGATAACCGCCTGCTCAAGCTGCGTTTCTCCCGCCAGGTTGCGGCACCAGGCCTGCTGTTCATTACTGAGCGTCGCGAGAATTTCGTTGCCCGCCTCGTGGTCTTTTGCCGAACCGAACAGGACAATCTGGTAGCCTTCGTCGATCAGCTGTTTCGCCAGCTCTGCATAGTGGTAGTGCGGCCAGCGTTTTGCCGGGCCGAACTCGGCGCCGGGGCAGAAGCCAATCATCGGACGTTCAGCCGAAAGGCCAAACGCGCTGCAGGTCTGGGATTTTTCACCGTCGTTAACCTGAAGCTGGGGCCAGAGCAGCGGCTGCGGCAGGTCTTTCGCGCTGCGCATCACGCCTTTGTCATAGGCCAGCGCCACGTAGCGCTCCACCATTAATGGCCAGGCCGCTTTATCCAGCACGCGTGCATCGTTCAGCAGGCCGTAGCGCATTTCGCCGCGCCAGCCGGTGCGATGCGGAATGCCCGCAAAGAAGGGCACCAGGGCAGATTTAAAGGAGTTGGGCAGAACATACGCGCGATCATAACGCTTCTCGCGCAGGCTATGGCCGAGCTTGCGGCGTTCGCCAATTTCCAGCGCCCCGTGGCCGAGCGGCATCGGGATCGCTTCATTCACTTCCGGCATACGCGATAACAGCGGACGGCACCACGCGGGTGCCATCACGTCGATTATCGCCTGGGGATAGCGCGCCTTGAGCGTGCGATAGAGACTTTGCGACATCATCATGTCGCCCACCCATGACGGGCCGATCACCAGAATCTTCATACTTACGCGTCGCGGTTCAGCCAGGCCATATACTCCGTTACGCCTTCGGCAACGGTTTTGAACGGCTTGTCATAACCCGCTGCGCGCAGGTTAGTCAGGTCAGCCTGGGTGAACGCCTGATAGCGGCCTTTCAGCTTGTCCGGGAACGGAATGTACTCGATGCTGCCTTTTTTGTGGTACGCCAGCGTGGCGTCAGCCACCGCCTGGAAGGACTCTGCGCGGCCGGTACCCAGGTTGAAGATGCCGGACACGCCGTTTTCCCAGAACCACAGGTTTACGGCCGCCACGTCGCCCACGTAAACGAAGTCGCGCTTAAAGCCGTCGCTGCCTTCGAACAGTTTTGGACTTTCACCGTTATTCAGCTGGGTGTTCAGGTGGAACGCCACGCTCGCCATGCTGCCTTTGTGGCCTTCGCGCGGTCCGTAGACGTTGAAGTAACGGAAGCCGACGATCTGCGAGTTCGCTTCTGGCAGAACCTGACGCACATATTCGTCGAACAGGAATTTGGAGTAGCCGTAGACGTTCAGCGGCTGCTCATATTCGCGGGACTCGATGAAGTCCGAGGTGCGCCCGCCGTAGGTGGCGGCAGAAGAGGCATACAGGAACGGAATTTCACGCTCCAGGCAGTAGTGCAGGATCTCTTTGGAATACTGATAGTTGTTGTCCATCATGTACTTGCCGTCCCACTCGGTAGTGGAGGAGCACGCACCTTCGTGGAAGATGGCTTCGATCTCGCCGAACTCTTCGCCTGCCATAATCTGGATAAGGAAGTCTTCTTTATCCATGTAGTCAGCGATGTTCAGATCCACCAGGTTAACGAACTTGGTGCCGTCTTTCAGGTTGTCAACCACCAGGATGTCGGTGATGCCTTTGTCATTGAGAGCCTTAACAATATTGCTGCCGATAAAGCCTGCGCCGCCGGTAACGATGATCATAACTGTAACCTTTGAAGTGTGGAGCCCGGGGACAATCCCGGACGCTAATGTTTCTATCATATCATTAGTATGGCTGCCCTTCAGCCATTCACCGACATAGCGCAAGGGTACACGTGATTTATGCTGCAAAAACGACAAGAGATGACGTGTCATCTCGTCATGAACTATAGGTTTGGGTAATATGTCCCGAAATTTGCCGAGTCTGGAGAATTGCAATGCGTGGTGATTTTTACAAACAGTTAAACAGCGACCTCGAGACCGCACGTGCGGAAGGGTTGTTCAAGGAAGAGCGTATTATCACGTCTGCACAGCAGGCGGACATCACCGTTGCCGACGGCAGCCATGTGATCAATTTTTGTGCGAACAACTACTTAGGTCTTGCGAATCACCCTGAGCTGATTGCCGCGGCAAAAAACGGCATGGATACCCACGGTTTTGGTATGGCCTCAGTACGCTTTATCTGCGGTACCCAGGACAGCCACAAGCAGCTTGAGCAAAAGCTGGCGAACTTCCTCGGAATGGAAGACGCGATTCTCTACTCCTCCTGCTTCGACGCCAACGGCGGCCTGTTCGAGACTCTGCTCGGCGCAGAAGATGCGATTATCTCCGACGCCCTGAACCACGCCTCCATCATCGACGGCGTACGCTTGTGTAAAGCGAAGCGTTTTCGCTACGCCAACAACGACATGGTTGAGCTGGAAGCGCGCCTGAAAGAGGCCCGTGAAGCGGGCGCTCGCCATGTGCTGATCGCCACCGACGGCGTATTCTCCATGGACGGCGTGATCGCCAACCTGAAGGGCGTGTGTGACCTGGCGGATAAATACGACGCGCTGGTGATGGTCGATGACTCTCACGCGGTCGGTTTTGTCGGCGAAAACGGCCGCGGCTCCCACGAATACTGCGACGTAATGGGCCGCGTGGACATCATCACCGGCACGCTGGGCAAAGCGCTCGGCGGCGCATCCGGCGGCTATACCGCTGCGCGTAAAGAGGTGGTGGAGTGGCTGCGCCAGCGCTCGCGTCCGTATCTGTTCTCCAACTCCCTGGCACCGGCGATTGTTGCCGCCTCCATCAAAGTGCTGGAGATGGTGGAGTCCGGCGCTGAACTGCGCGACCATCTGTGGTCCAACGCGCGTCTGTTCCGTGAAAAAATGAGCGCAGCAGGGTTCACCCTGGCCGGTGCTGACCACGCGATCATTCCGGTGATGCTGGGTGATGCGGTCGTGGCGCAGAACTTTGCCCGCGAACTGCAGAAAGAAGGGATTTACGTCACCGGGTTCTTCTTCCCGGTGGTGCCAAAAGGTCAGGCGCGTATCCGCACCCAGATGTCTGCGGCGCATACGCCTGAACAAATTGAACGTGCGGTGGAAGCCTTTACCCGCATCGGTAAACAGCTGGGCGTCATTGCCTGAGGACGTGTGATGAAAGCGTTATCCAAACTGAAAGCGGAAGAAGGGATTTGGATGACCGACGTGCCGGAACCGGAAGTCGGTCATAACGATCTGCTGATCAAAATTCGTAAAACGGCTATCTGCGGTACTGACGTTCACATCTACAACTGGGACCAGTGGTCGCAGAAAACCATTCCTGTACCGATGGTTGTCGGTCACGAATATGCCGGTGAAGTGGTGGGTATCGGCCAGGAAGTGAAAGGCTTCAAAATCGGCGACCGCGTCTCCGGTGAAGGTCACATTACCTGCGGCCACTGCCGTAACTGCCGCGGCGGGCGTACGCACCTGTGCCGCAATACCATCGGCGTGGGCGTGAACCGTCCGGGCTGCTTCGCGGAATATCTGGTGATCCCGGCCTTTAACGCCTTCAAAATCCCGGACAATATTTCTGACGATCTGGCCTCCATTTTCGATCCGTTCGGTAACGCCGTGCACACGGCGCTCTCCTTCGATCTGGTCGGTGAAGACGTGCTGGTCTCCGGCGCGGGCCCCATCGGCATTATGGCGGCAGCCGTGGCGAAGCATGTAGGTGCGCGCAACGTCGTGATCACCGACGTAAACGAATACCGCCTGTCGCTGGCGCGCAAAATGGGCGTCACCCGCGCAGTGGATGTCTCGAAAGAGAGCCTGACCGACGTGATGGAAGAGCTGGGCATGACCGAGGGCTTTGACGTGGGTCTGGAGATGTCCGGTGCGCCACCGGCGTTCCGCACCATGCTCGACACCATGAACCACGGTGGCCGTATCGCGATGCTGGGTATCCCGCCGTCAGATATGTCCATCGACTGGAACAAAGTGATCTTCAAGGGGCTGTTCATCAAGGGCATCTATGGTCGTGAGATGTTTGAGACCTGGTACAAGATGGCGGCGCTGATCCAGTCCGGTCTGGATCTGTCCCCGATTATTACTCACCGTTTCTCCATCGATGAGTTCCAGCAGGGCTTCGACGCGATGCGTTCCGGCCAGTCAGGGAAAGTGATTCTGAGCTGGGATTAACTGCGAAAGCGCCTTCGGGCGCTTTTTTTACGGCCTCTTCACGTTTCTTACATCCGCAATCAGATTATTTCGATTTTTCCTTCGCTTTTTTACCCGCACACTTATAAAGTTTGTTGACGATCCGTTTACTTTACAGAGCCTATGTTCAAGCTTACCGTTTGTTTATTGACCTGTAATTCTGCGCGTTTGCTGCGCGAGGTGATTCCTCCGCTGCTGACGGTGGCAGATGAAATTGTCGTTCTGGATTCCGGCAGTACGGATGCCACCCTTTCTATTTGCCGCGAGTACGGCCTCTCCCTTCATCATCACCCCTATGCTATGCATGGCGTGCAGATGAACCATGCGATCGATCTGGCGAGCAATGACTGGGTGCTATGTATGGATAGCGACGAGATCCTGGACGCGGAAACGGTCGACTTTATTCTGACCCTGAAAGCCGGGGATGAACCTTCCGCCGATCGCGCCTGGCGTATCGCCCGCTACTGGCACGTGCTGGGCGAGGAGGTGCGTACAATCTATCCTGTTTCCTCGCCTGATTTCCCGGTGCGGCTCTTCAATCGTACCCAGGCTCGCTTCAACCAACGACCCGTAGATGACAAAGTTGAAGGTAAGATTGTCGCCGTGAAAATGCCGGGGCGGGTGCGTCACGACACGTTTTATAACCTGCATGAAGTGTTCAATAAGCTTAACAGCTACACCACCCGGCTGGTGAAGTACCAGCCGGCTCGGCCTTCGATCGGACGCGGCATCATCAGCGCCATCGGGGCGTTCTTCAAATGGTATCTGTTCAGCGGAGCCTGGCGTCAGGGCAAGGTTGGGGTCGTGACGGGTCTGTATGCCACAGCCTACAGCTTTTTGAAATATTTCAAATCCTGGTATCAGCATCAGGAGAAAAAAGAGCCCGTTGCGAATGAGCAGACGGACTCTCAGATTGCGAAATAAGCGTCAGGCTTTCTTACCCCATCCCTGCCACTGCTGCTGGACGTATTTCACCAACGTACTGTTACTGATGCTGTCTCCGATGACGGAGAAGAAGCGGGTTGCGTAGACCGGTTCTAGCGGTTGCTTCGCTACGCAGCGCTTCACGCCGCGGAACGGATTACGCGGCGCCGTCGGGGTGGGCTGCGCAGAATTCGGCGTAGAGGTATCCACCTGCGGCTCATTCAGCAGATCGCTCGGGCGCACCAGCGTGATATCGGAAGGTAAGGTCGGCAGCATTTGCTGCAGGACGCGGACGGTAGATGGGTGGGGGTGACCGATGGCAATGGCCGAACCATTGCGGCGGGCCAGCTGTACCGCGCGATTAAACTGCACGCGAATATCGGCTTCGTTCTGGGTATCATCCAGGAACACCTTGCGCTTAATCACCTTTACGCCCGTTCCCTGAGCGGCGCGCATCGCCTGGCTGTTGCCGATGGTCATACTGTCGAGGAAGTAGAGATTGTAACGCTCCAGCGCCTGCATCACTTTGAGCATCCCGTACAGGCTCGACGTCATCGCGCTGCCCATATGGTTGTTCAGCCCTACGGCATACGGCACCTTGTTGTAGGCGTCGCGGATGATGCGCTCGATCTCCTCGCTGCTCATATCCGGGCGCAGGGTATCTTTTTCCAGCGGCTGCTTGCTGAGCGGGGCCATAGGCAGGTGGATGAGAACCTGATGCCCGCTGCTGTGGGCTTTGGTCGCCATCTCACGCGCGTGGGGGGCATTCGGCAGGACGGCAACGGAGATGGCCGACGGCATCGCCAGCACCTGGTTTTCATAATGTGGGCGATAACCGAAGTCATCAATCACGATAGCGAGCTTACCGGCGTATACCGGTGCAGCCAGCGCCAGCGCGCTGACGACGGAGAAAACGATTCGACGAAATTGAAGCAAAACTTATCTTCCCAACCACGGCTGTGGATTGACCGCCTGACCCTGACGACGAATTTCGAAATAGAGTGACGGGCGGCCCTGACCGCCACTGCTGCCCACAAGGGCGATGGGTTGGCCAGCGCGCACCTGCGTGCCGACGCTGACCAGCGCGCTCTGGTTGTAGCCGTAAAGACTCATGTCGCCTTTACCGTGCTCGACCACTACCACAAGCCCGTAACCCTGCAGCCAGTCGGCCAGAATCACGCGGCCATCGGCGATGGCTTTCACTTCGCTACCTTCAGACGCACCGATAACGATCCCTTTCCAACGTAGCTCACCCTGCAGCTGTTCGCCATAGCGATGCAGAATTGAACCGCGAACGGGCCAGAAAGCCTGACCGCGAGGAGAGCCGAGGCCGCCGGTACGCGACATCAGGGAACGTTCGCTTTCGCTTGGCTTGTAGGTGGTCCCTTTGCGGGACGCTTCCTGCTGCTTGTCACGAACGGCCTGCGCCTCGCGAGCCTCTTTTTCGGCGCGCGCTTTCGCTGCGGCTTCCGCACGGGCGATGCTGTTGCGCAGTTTGGATTCGTTGGCGCGCATTTCGCTCAGCTGGCTCTGACCTTCCTGAATCGAGGACTCGAGACCGGCCAGGGTTTTCTTACGCTCGTTGCGTGCCTGCTCAAGCTTTGCCTGCTGGGCCTGCTGATCGTAGAGCAGCGTCTGCTGCTGGCTCTGCTTCTCTTCCAGCTCGGCTTTTTGCGTGGAAACCTCTTCGCGCGTCTGCTTCAGCTGCGCGATCGTCTCCTGACGCGCCTGGTTCAGATAGCCAAAGTAGGCCTGCAGGCGCTGGCCGCGCTGGCTCTCTTCGCCGCTGAGGATCAGCTGGAGCCCGGTATGTTCACCCTGGCGGAATGCGGCATCAAGCTGTGCGGCAAGGTTGCGCTCCTGCGCATCGCGCTGGCGCTCCAGTTTGGCAATCGACGCGTTCATCTCGTCGATCTGCTTATTCAACTGGGCAAGGGTGTTTTGCGTTTCACGGAGTTTACGTGTGGCAGCGGAGATGGCCTCTTCCTGCTGCTTAAGCTGGGCGAGCAGGGCGGCGCGCTGTTGCTGCTGTTGGCGTACCGCACGCTCTTTGGCGGCGATATCGGCCTGAATGGATTTCAGCTGGTCGCGGTCATCCGCGTGGGCGGATGCGGCGCACAGCAATACGCCAGCGCTGAGTGCGCTGGCGTAAAACAGAGGTCTGACTGATAACCTAAGCGGCTTCACGACCCATGTGATTGAAAAAATCGCCTTTCCCCTCATGGGGAGCGATTATTCCACGATGAACAGCGGCTTACCAGTCATCTCTTCAGGGATCGGCATCCCCATCAGCGACAACATGGTTGGCGCGATGTCAGAAAGCTTGCCGCCTTCTACGGCTTTCACTGATTTATCACCCACATAAATCAGCGGAACCGGCAGGTTGGTGTGGGCGGTGTGCGCCTGTCCGGTCGCCGGGTCGCGCATCTGTTCAGCGTTACCGTGATCCGCGGTGATCAGCAGCTGGCCGCCAACGGATTCAACCGCTTTCGCCACCTGCTCAACGCAGTGGTCCAGCGCTTCAACCGCTTTCACTGCCGCTTCCATCACCCCGGTATGACCGACCATGTCGCCGTTCGGGTAGTTACAGATGATGGTGTCGTATTTGCCGCTCTCGATGGCCGCAACCAATTTTTCAGTCAATTCTGCAGAGCTCATTTCTGGCTGCAGATCGTAGGTGGCGACTTTCGGGGAGTTGATCAGAATACGTTCTTCGCCTTTGAACGGCTCTTCAACGCCACCGTTAAAGAAGAAGGTCACGTGCGCGTATTTTTCCGTTTCGGAAATACGCAGCTGCGTTTTGTCATTCTTCGCCATCCACTCACCGAAGGTGTTTGCCAGCGAGGCCGGTGGGTATGCGCACGGCGCTTTGATGTCTGCCGCGTATTCGGTCAGCTGGATGAAGTCGATGTTTACTACTTTCTTACGGGCAAAACCGTCGAAATCGCTGTTGACGAACGCACGGGTGATTTCGCGCGCGCGGTCAGCGCGGAAGTTCATGAAGATCAGCGCGTCGCCATCTTCCATGGCGGCATCGGCCTGGCCTTCGGCGCGAATCACGGACGCTTTCACGAATTCGTCGTTTTCATCGCGTGCATAAGCCGCTTCCAGCGCTTCAACGGCGGTCGCAAACTGGAATTCCCCTTTTGCCAGGGTCAGCAGGTCATAGGCCTGTTCAACGCGATCCCAGCGGTTGTCGCGGTCCATGGCGTAGTAACGACCAATGATGGAGGTCACGCGGCCTTTACCCAGCGCGGCGAATTTGTCTTCGAAGGCTTTCAGGGAGCCTTCCGCACTGCGTGGTGGCGTGTCGCGACCGTCCAGGAAGGCGTGCAGATAGATTTTTTCCGCACCGCGCTCAGCGGCCAGTTCAACCATTGCCATGATGTGATCTTCGTGGCTGTGAACGCCGCCAGCAGAGAGCAGACCCATGATGTGAACGGCCTTGCCAGCAGCAACGGCTTTATCAACCGCGCCACACAACGTTGGGTTGGAGAAGAAGGTGCGTTCTTTGATTTCAACGTCCAGACGCGTCAGGTCCTGATACACGATACGCCCGGCGCCCAGGTTAACATGACCGACTTCGGAGTTGCCCATCTGGCGGTCCGGCAGGCCCACTTCCAGGCCAGACGCGTCAATCAGCGTATGCGGACGTTTTGCCCACAGGGCATCCATGACCGGGGTTTTGGCGTTGAAAATAGCGTTATCCTGGCTGTCTTCACGGTAGCCATAGCCATCCAGAATCACCAGTACCATAGGTTTTTTAGAAACCGACATTGCGACAACCTCATGCTCAAGAGTCAAAATTTGCGTAATTTTACTACAGCTGAATCGATCAAATAGCCGCAGAAGATCAAAGAAAGCGCAGGGGCAAGGTACTCGCCAGACCATTTTGAGGCATTTTTTTAGGTGGCATGCCGCAGAAAATGGATTAGGTTAGGGTCGCTGGCTGTATTTGCCAGAACGCACAGGTATACTCCTGTCCTGGTTTTTTTAATCACTAAGTCGGGAGTAGTTACCCTCCATGCAAGAAATTATGCAATTCGTTAGCCGCCATCCGGTTCTGAGCATCGCGTGGATTGGCCTGCTGGCTGCTGTGCTGTTCACCACATTTAAGAGCCTGACGTCTAAGATTAAGGTTATCACCCGTGGTGAAGCGACGCGTCTGATTAACAAAGAAGATGCTGTCGTGGTCGATCTGCGTCAGCGTGACGATTTCCGCAAAGGGCATATTGCAGGTGCGATTAACCTGCTGCCTGCTGAAATCAAAGCGAACAACGTGGGCGAGCTTGAGAAGCATAAAGCCCAGCCGATTATCGTTGTTGACGGTACCGGCATGCAGGCGCAGGAATCCGCCAGCCTGCTACATAAAGCAGGCTTCGAAAACGTATCTGTGCTGAAAGAAGGCATTTCCGGCTGGAGCGGGGAAAATCTTCCTTTGGTACGCGGTAAATAAGGAGTTCAGTCATGGCCCATATTGAGATCTACACCAAAGCGACGTGCCCGTTCTGCCACCGTGCGAAAGCGCTGCTGAACAGCAAAGGCGTCACGTTCCAGGAACTGCCGATTGACGGTGACGCGATTAAACGCGAAGAGATGATCCAACGTAGTGGTCGTACGACGGTTCCACAGATTTTTATTGATGCGCAGCACATTGGCGGCTGTGATGACTTGTATGCGCTCGATGCCCGTGGTGGACTCGATCCGCTGCTGAGCTAAGAGACTTTAGGACAATTAAAAAGGGTATTTCCATGTCAGAACAAAGCAATAATGAAATGATTTTCCAGATCCAGCGCATCTACACCAAAGATGTCTCTTTTGAAGCGCCAAATGCGCCGCACGTTTTCCAGAAAGACTGGCAGCCAGAGGTTAAACTTGATCTGGATACCGCATCAACCCAACTGGCTGATGACGTGTATGAAGTCGTACTGCGTGTGACCGTGACCGCTTCTCTGGGCGAAGAGACTGCTTTCCTGTGTGAAGTACAGCAGGGCGGTATCTTCTCCATCGGCGGTATCGAAGGCAACCAGATGGCGCATTGCCTGGGTGCGTACTGCCCGAACATTCTGTTCCCGTATGCACGTGAATGCATCACCAGCCTGGTTTCTCGCGGTACATTCCCGCAACTGAACCTTGCGCCAGTTAACTTTGATGCGCTGTTCATGAACTATCTGCAGCAGCAGGCTGGCGAAGGTGCTGAACAACATCAGGATGCCTGATGAGCACTGTTAATGCGTCAATGACTGTGATCGGTGCCGGCTCATACGGCACCGCTCTTGCCATCACGCTGGCAAGAAATGGTCACGATGTGGTCCTGTGGGGCCACGACCCAAAACATATCGCGACGCTACAGCGCGACCGCTGTAACGTGGCGTTTCTCCCGGACGTTCCGTTCCCTGACACCCTGCACCTTGAAAGCGACCTTGCGACCGCGCTGGCGGCCAGCCGCAACATTCTGATTGTGGTTCCGAGCCATGTCTTTGGCGACGTGCTGCGTCAGATTAAGCCGCTGATGCGCCCGGATGCGCGCGTTGTCTGGGCGACGAAAGGACTGGAAGCCGAAACCGGACGCCTGCTGCAGGACGTTGCCCGCGAAGCGCTGGGTGATGCGATCCCGCTGGCGGTCATCTCCGGCCCGACCTTTGCCAAAGAGCTGGCCGCTGGCCTGCCGACGGCGATTTCACTGGCCTCCACCGATCGGGCCTTCTCCGACGATCTCCAGCAGTTGCTGCACTGCGGCAAGAGCTTCCGCGTTTACAGCAACCCCGATTTTATCGGCGTGCAGCTGGGCGGCGCGGTGAAGAACGTGATTGCGATTGGCGCCGGGATGTCCGACGGCATTGGTTTTGGTGCCAACGCCCGTACGGCGCTGATCACCCGCGGTCTGACCGAGATGTCCCGCCTGGGCGAAGCGCTGGGTGCCGATCCGGCCACCTTTATGGGGATGGCTGGCCTGGGCGATCTGGTGCTGACCTGTACCGACAACCAGTCTCGTAACCGCCGCTTTGGCATGATGCTCGGACAGGGCAGCGATGTGAAAGACGCGCAGGAGAAGATTGGCCA
Organism: Enterobacter sp. SST3; assembly: GCF_000286655.1. Taxonomy (NCBI): domain Bacteria; kingdom Pseudomonadati; phylum Pseudomonadota; class Gammaproteobacteria; order Enterobacterales; family Enterobacteriaceae; genus Enterobacter; species Enterobacter sp. SST3. Next base: position 56,077 of record NZ_ALNS01000030.1, read on the forward strand.
GGTGGTGGAAGGCTACCGCAATACCAAAGAAGTCCGCGAGTTGGCGCACCGTTTCGGTGTCGAAATGCCAATAACCGAGGAAATTTATCAGGTATTGTATTGCGGAAAAAATGCGCGCGAGGCAGCATTGACCTTATTAGGTCGTGCGCGCAAGGACGAGCGCAGCAGTAACTAGTCGGAACCGTTGTCACCTGAATGACCCAGCCAGCGCAGAACTGGCTGGTCATTAACTATCGTCTGGAGTAAGCAATGCCGTGTGAAGAACTGGATATCGTCTGGAATAACATTAAAGCCGAAGCCCGGGCGCTGGCCGACTGTGAGCCTATGCTGGCCAGTTTCTACCACGCAACGCTACTCAAGCACGAAAACCTCGGCAGCGCGCTGAGCTATATGCTCGCCAACAAGCTGGCGTCCTCGATCATGCCCGCGATTGCGATTCGTGAGGTGGTGGAAGAGGCTTACGCCGCTGACCCGGAAATGATCGCCTCTGCCGCCTGCGATATCCAGGCCGTGCGCACCCGTGACCCTGCCGTCGACAAATATTCTACGCCGCTGCTGTACCTGAAAGGCTTCCACGCCCTGCAGGCTTACCGCATCGGCCACTGGTTATGGAATGAAGGCCGCCGCGCGCTGGCTATTTTCCTGCAAAACCAGGTTTCCGTAACCTTCCAGGTGGATATTCACCCGGCCGCGAAGATTGGCCGCGGGATCATGCTCGACCATGCCACCGGCATTGTTGTCGGTGAAACGGCGGTCATTGAAGATGACGTCTCGATCCTGCAGTCGGTTACCCTGGGCGGTACCGGTAAAACCAGCGGCGATCGCCATCCGAAAATTCGTGAAGGGGTGATGATTGGCGCGGGTGCCAAAATCCTCGGCAATATCGAAGTCGGGCGCGGCGCGAAGATCGGCGCAGGCTCCGTGGTGCTCCAGCCGGTGCCGCCGCACACCACCGCCGCTGGCGTACCGGCGCGCATCGTCGGTAAGCCAGACAGCGATAAGCCGTCCATGGATATGGATCAGCACTTCAACGGCATTCACCATACCTTCGAGTATGGTGACGGCATTTAACTTCTGAGAATGGCGCCCGGATATCCCAGCTGGCGCCATGCTTCATACACCACCACCGACACCGCGTTCGACAGGTTCATGCTGCGGCTGTCCGGCATCATCGGAATACGGATTTTCTGCTCAGCGGGCAGGGCATCCAGGATCGTGGCCGGCAGGCCGCGGGTTTCCGGGCCAAACATCAGATAGTCACCTGCCTGATAGCTTACGGCGCTGTGCGCTGGCGTGCCTTTGGTGGTCAGGGCGAACATGCGCTCCGGCTGCTCTGCTTCCAGAAACGCGGCGTAATCGTGGTGGCGAATAACGGCGGTAAATTCATGATAATCCAGCCCTGCGCGACGCAGGCGTTTGTCGTCCCACGTAAAGCCCATCGGCTCAATAATGTGCAGACGAAAACCGGTGTTGGCACACAGGCGGATAATATTGCCGGTATTCGGCGGAATTTCTGGTTCGAATAAAACGATGTTAAGCATGCTGCCCCCTTAATTGCGGGGGCAGGATAGCAGAAAAGAGAGGAACTACGCGACGCCGGGTTCCTGCGAGCGGCTGTACAGCATTTTGTAGACGGTTGCCGCCGCGGCCAGCAGGGCGGGCACGCTGAGGATCATTAAAATACTGTCCGCCTGCCACTGCATGGAAAGAAGCTGGGCGCTGGTCATGGTTCCCGCCACGCCGCCAAAGCGGCCGATGCCCTGCATCCAGGCGATGCCCGTCGCGCGGCACTCGGTGGGATAAAAGGTGGCGGCCAGGGTCTGCATGCCCGACTGCGCACCGTTCATCGCGATCCCCATCAGGAAGATCAGCCCGCCAAACAGGGCGATATGGTTATGCTCAATGCCCAGTAACAGAATAAGGCCCATCGTCAGGATAAACCCGCCCGCGACCACCCTGTGCGCTTCCCAGCGGTCCATCATCCAGCCTGCGAGCAGAATGCCTGCGGTACCGCCGAAGGTGAACAGCGAAGTCAGCCATGCGGATTCCGCCAGCGCATAGCCCATCCCCTGCATCAGCGTCGGCATCCAGCTCAGCAGGACGTAGTAAATCACCAGCCCCATAAAATAGGTCACCCACAGCATCAGGGTGCCGGGTAGCCAGGGCATGGAAAACAGCTGCGACACGCTCCCTTTTTTCGACGCGACCTTCTCCTCCGCCAGGAAAAAGCCCGTGACGCCCTCCAGCGTGCTGCGCGAGAACCGGCTGGCGATACGGCGGACCTGCATGATGTCTTTCCCGCGCTGCACCAGAAACTTCACCGACTCCGGTAAAAGCAGCGCCAGCAGCAGCGTTAAAACCAGCGGCGCAATTGCGCCGGTCAGCAGCACGCTTCGCCAGCCGTGGTGGGGAATCAGCCAGGACGAGATCGCGCCGCCGCCCGCCGCACCCAGAGGGAAGCCGCAGTACATGGTATTGATCGCCATCGCGCGACAGCGCTGGGGGGCAAACTCGGAGATCAGCGTAATGGCGTTCGGCATGGCGGCACCGAGCCCCAGGCCGGTCAGGAAGCGCCACAGCGTCAGGGTATTCAGGCTTTGCGCCCAGGCCGTCCCCAGGCTCGCGAGGCCGAAGAACAGGCAGGAGAAGACCAGCACGCGCTTGCGTCCCATCCGGTCCGATACCGGACCGGCGATCAGCGCGCCCAACGACAGCCCCAGCAGCGCCGCGCTCAGCACCGGCCCCAGATCCTGCTTATGGATCCCCCATTCTGCCGACAGCGTGGGCGCGATGTAGCCCATTGCAGCCGTATCAAAGCCATCGATCGCCAGAACCAGAAAGCCCAGCACAATGAGCAGCCAGTGAAACCCTGAAAAGCGGCTGTCGTCGATCACCTGCTGAATATCCACCTTACCTGAATAGGTCATACGCTCCCCCTCTGATGTGATGTTGTTTTTGTGTTCTTGTCTTTGCTTGTCTATACAATTGCGGGCGACAGGTAGATGTCAAATTTTCTTATCCAATATGTTATCTGGATGTTATTTTTGGCATAAAAAAGCGCCCGAGGGGGAGATCGGACGCATGAGAAGAGATGTTAACGTGGGGTAATTCAGGCCGCGTTTCCCTGAGCAAGCGGAGCCAGCGCTGCCGGTAATTTGCTTAACTCCTGAACCAGAGAATCCCTGCTGATTTCGCTAATCGTTTTTGCACCGGTCAGCGTCATCGCTACCTTCATCTCTTTTTCGATCAGGTTAAGCAGATTCGCCACGCCCGCCTGGCCCGCCGTCGCCAGGGCGTACAGATACGCGCGCCCCAGCAGCACGCTGTCGGCACCCAGTGCAATCATGCGCACCACGTCCAGCCCGTTGCGGATCCCGCTGTCGGCCAGGATGGCAATATCGCCTTTCACCGCATCGGCAATGGCCGGCAGGGCGCGGGCGGAGGAGAGCACCCCGTCGAGCTGGCGGCCGCCGTGGTTAGAAACCACAATCCCGTCTGCGCCAAAGCGGACCGCATCGCGGGCATCTTCCGGGTCGAGGATCCCCTTGATCACCATCGGGCCATCCCAGAATTCGCGGATCCACTCCAGGTCTTTCCAGGAGATGGACGGATCGAAGTTGTTTGCCAGCCAGCCGATGTAATCCTCCAGCCCGGTGGGTTTACCCAGATACGCCGAGATATTCCCCAGATCGTGTGGACGACCGTTCAGGCCGACGTCCCACGCCCACTGTGGATGCGTTACCGCCTGCCAGTAACGACGGAGCGCAGCGTTCGGGCCGCTCATGCCGGAGTGGGCGTCACGATAGCGCGCGCCGGGGGTCGGCATATCAACGGTAAAGACCAGCGTGGAGCAGCCCGCCGCTTTGGCGCGCTCCAGCGCGTTACGCATAAAGCCGCGATCCCGCAGGACGTACAGCTGGAACCACATCGGGCGCTTGATGGTCGGGGCGACCTCTTCAATCGGGCAGACCGAGACGGTAGAGAGGGTAAACGGAATGCCTTTGGCATCCGCCGCGGCGGCGGCCTGCACTTCACCACGGCGGGCGTACATGCCGCATAAGCCGACAGGTGCGAGCGCGACCGGCATGGAGAGCGTTTCGTTGAACAGTTTCGTCTCAAGGCTGAGGTCAGACATATTCTTCAGCACGCGCTGGCGCAGCGCCACCTCCGACAGGTCTTCCACGTTGCGGCGCAGGGTGTATTCGGCATATGCCCCGCCGTCAATATAGTGGAACAGGAACGGGGGCAAAATGCGCTGCGCCGCGGCGCGATAGTCACTGGCTGCTGAAATAATCATGCTTTGTTCTCCCTGGAAATATCACTGTCGCCAGGCAGACGGGTAATACGCGCCTGTCGGGCCTGGTCTTCATCGAATCGTTTAATCGTGGTGTGCACGAAACCGAGATGCGCCATCATCGCTTTGCGTGCGGCCTCGGCATCACCGGCCAGAATGGCGTTGAGCACCGCCTCGTGTTGTTCGGTCAGCTGGGCAAACACCGGCGGAACCAGATACATCCGCTGGCGGCTCTGCTTCACGGAGGATTGCAGCAGGTCGAAGAACCCGCGCATGGTCTGGAGCAGCACCACGTTGTGCGACGCCTCGGCAATCGCCAGGTGAAAGCGCACGTCCGCCTGGGAGGCGATATCCGGGTCGCGGCTTTGCGTGGCCTCAAAGCAGGCGATGAGTTTCTCTTTATCGGCGTCGGTTGCCCGCATGGCCGCGTGCCAGGCGGTACTGGTTTCGATGGCGTGACGCGCTTCAAGGATGTCGAAGCTGTAGTCCGGGTCGTTCTCCATCAGCGTTTTCAGCGGCTGAACGATGTTTTGCTCGGACCAGTCGTCATGCTGCCAGCGTACAAAGGTGCCGCCGCCGCGACGGCTCACCAGCACCCCTTCGCTGACCAGCGTCGCCAGCGCCTCGCGCAGTGAGTTGCGCGACACGCCAAGCTGGGCGGCGAGCTGGCGTTCGGCGGGCAACTTCATGCCCGCTTCCAGCTGTTGTTCTTCAATCAGCGCCCGCACGCGAGAGGCAATCTCGTCGGACAGGCGTCTGGGCATCACTATCATGGGATCATCCAGGTTAAGACATAGGCCTGCAGGGTGGTGATCACCCCGACCATGCAGGTGAATATCAGGCTGTGTTTCACGGTAAAGCGGAACAGATCCGACTCTTTACCGACCAGTCCCACCGCCGCACAGGCAATGGCGATGGATTGTGGGGAGATCATTTTCCCGGTCACGCCGCCGGTGGTATTTGCGGCCACCAGCAGGACGTCCGACACGCCAATCTGCTGGGCCGCCGTGGCCTGCAGCGCGGCAAACAGGGCGTTAGACGAGGTATCGGAACCGGTCAGGAACACCCCCAGCCAGCCGAGGAACGGCGAGAAGAAGGTGAAGGCGTGGCTGGTATGGGCCAGCGCCAGTGCCAGCGTTGATGACAGGCCGGAGTAGTTCGAGATAAACGCGAACGCCAGCACCATGCCGATGGAGTAGATCGGCAGCATCAGCTCTTTAACGGTCGCCGCAAAGGTCTGTACCGCAGCCGCAGGCTTCATGCGCAGCCACACCACGGAAAGAATAGCGGCAAACAGGATGGCGGTCCCGGTGGCGGAGAACCAGTCGAATTTATAGACCGCGGCATACGGCGTGGCGGCGTGCACCACCGGCGGCATACGGGCGACCATCTTGTCGAGGAACGGCACCGAAACGTTAATGACCATGTCGTACAGCGCGCCGCCCGGGGCGAACAGGGCTTTAAACGGCGGGATGCTCCACAGCGTAACCGTGGCGGTCAGGAACAGGAACGGCGACCAGGCGCGGATCACCTGGCCTGCGGTGTAGCCGGTGCGGGCCAGCGTTTGATCGACCTGCGAAGCGCCCATGTCTGCGAAGCGGAAAATACGGACCGGCTGCCAGCGTTTCAGGAACAGCGTCAGGCAGACCAGCGACACCAGCGAAGAGATGATGTCCGGCAGCTCCGGGCCAAGGAAGTTCGAGCTGAGGTACTGGGCAATCGCGAACGAACCGCCCGCCACCATCACCGCAGGCCAGGTCTCCTTCACGCCGCGCCAGCCGTCCATAACCGCCATGATCCAGAAGAGGACGATAATGGTCAGGAACGGCAGCTGGCGGCCAACCATCTGGCCAATCTCAAAGCTGTCCAGACCGGTCACCTGGCCCGCGACCAGAATCGGAATACCCATCGCGCCAAACGCCACCGGCGCGGTGTTCACAATCAGGCACAGGCCCGCGGCATACAGCGGGTTAAAGCCCAGCCCCACCAGCAGCGCGGCGGTGATCGCCACCGGTGCGCCAAAGCCTGCCGCGCCTTCCAGAAACGCCCCAAAGGAGAAGCCGACAATCAGCATCTGCAGGCGCTGGTCCGGCGTGATGGAGAGAATCGACGAGCGGATGATGTCAAACTGCCCGGTTTTCACCGAGATTTTATAGACGAAGACCGCCGCGATGATGATCCACGCAATCGGCCACAGGCCGTAGAAGAAACCGTAGACGACGGAGGCCAACGCGCGATCGACCGGCATCTTGTAGAAGAACAGCGCCACCAGCAGGGCGATGGCGACGGTGTACGTCGCGGCAAGGTAGCCCTTCAGCTTGAGCTTAATCAGCGCAAAGAAGAAGAACAGGATCGGCAGCGATGCGATCAGGCTCGACAGCCAGATATTTCCGGCCGGGTCGTAGTTTTGTTGCCAGAGGCTCATGCAGGTCTCCTGGGGACCAGACAGCCTGCGCTGCGGGTGAGTCTCCGCTCATCTCTGCGTCACAGTCTGTGTAAAAGTGGTCCTGCCAATGTTGTGTTGTAGGGTTAATGACAATGAATGGTTAACCAGATGTTATGAGCTAGCAATGGTTTTGTGAGCGGAAATAATGGAATTGTGAACCGGGGGAGGATTGATTGCGCTATTGGTTGGACCAATTCACGCGAAGGGGAAAAGAGTAGGCCGGGTAAGCGCAGCGCCACCCGGCATGAAATCAAAACGCGGTCTTACAAAAGCCCGTCATCTCTTTCAGGCCCATTTCGCGGCCAAGCTCGGTCATCGGGTGAACCACCACCAGACCACGGACGCTTTTCTTCAGCTTGCCCATGTCGGCCTGCTCTTTTTTGGTGATCGCGCGGCGGTGCGGCATGTTCATCAGCTTCTGCGCTTCTTTGCTCAGCTTCTGGCCTTTGACCTCGCGCAGGCGCTCAATCTCCGCTTCCAGCTTTGCGGTCTCTTTTTCAAGCTCGGCATATTTCTCGGCGGAATCGACCAGCGACAGGCCCGCCATCTGATGACGGATGAGATCCAGGCGGTCGCTCAGGCGTTTAATTTCGTTCTTTTCGACTTCTTTCATGACAAATAACTCTGAAAACGGGGAATTTACAGGGAAGGATACACCAATGTGAGCAGGCTTACTTCTGAAACGCTTTTTTTAAGCTGATTCGGGAAATCAGCTCAGTCAGGGAAAGGACCATCGTAGAACGGACAACCTGTTGATAACGCAGCTTTTGCATCGCGTAGAGCTCCGGGTCGCTGTTATCAAACTGCGGTGCCGGAGGGAGCGCGGTGACGCAGTGCAGCTCGCCGAACGGCCCCAGGATCTCATCGTCGGTAAAGGTGTATTCGTTACCGTCATGGTTGAGCTCTTCGCGCAGCGCCATTAGCAGCTCCGCATCTTCATACTCTTGTCGGTTCAGCACGCCAAGACCATAAATCAGCTTCAGACGCACGGATAGATCGCCCAGCGGTCCGTCTCCGTCCAGTAACGGTTCTACAGCATATTTTACCGCGTAGTCGTCTTTGCGAAACACCTGAAGCACCAGGATATTCACCGCCTCGGTTAACAGCTCGACGGCGGCAATCAGGAAACTTCGTACGGTTTTGCCAGCATTCAGACGCTCAAGCACACGATTTTCAAAGGCCTGGGTTTGTTCCATTATTGCCTGCATATCTGACAATCTGTAATCAGGGCGCAGGATTACCTGCGCCGCATTCTGCATCATTTGGTTGCGTTGTATGCGTTAACCGCCTCCACAACCACGTCGCTGTTGGCGTCCAGACCGGAAATCTGCGCCAGCGCAGCCTGCGCGCCCTGGGTATCAATCAGCTGAGCCAGTTCCTGCGCCTGTGGATCCTGCTCGCTGCGGTAGTGCATCGCGGCGGCAATTCCTTTCACCAGGTTGGCGTGCGGCAGACCGTATTCCAGCGTGCCCAGCAGCGGCTTAATCAGGCGGTCGCCCGCGCTCAGCTTACGCAGCGGCTGGCGGCCCACGCGCTCAACGTCATCTTTCAGATACGGGTTTTCAAAGCGACCGAGGATTTTCTGGATGTATGCTGCGTGTTTCTCACCATCAAAACCGTAGCGTTTGATCAGCACCGCGCCGCTCTCTTCCATTGCCCCTTTTACCACCGCGCGGATCTTCTCATCGAGGATCGCATCACGAATGGTCTGATGACCGGCCAATTTTCCGAGGTACGCGGTTATAGCATGCCCGGTGTTCAGCGTGAAGAGTTTGCGTTCGACAAATGCCATCAGGTTATCGGTTAATTCCATTCCCGGAATAGTAGGCAAGTCGCCTTTAAACTGGGTTTTATCAACGATCCACTCGCTGAAGGTTTCCACGGTCACTTCCAGCGGGTCGTTGGTGGCAGATTCTGACGGCGGAACGATGCGGTCCACGGCGGAATCCACAAACCCTACGTGCGCTTCCACCCAGGCTTTGTCTTCATCTGCCACAGCGTTGAGAACGTGGCCTTTCAACTGCGTGGTGCCGCGCACCATGTTTTCACAGGCGATGATGTTCAGCGGGGTGTCGATACCCTGCGCTTTACGTTTTGCCAGGCCTTTCGCGACCGCAGGGGCGATGCGCTCAAGCACAACCGGGCCCACGGCGGTGGTGACCAGATCGACGCTGGCGATAAGGTCAATAACGTCGTCGCCGATGCTGCTGACCGCGTTGACGCCAGATACTGTCTCAACCTGCTCGTTTTCGCCCACCACATGGACCTGATAGCTATGACGGGCATTCAGGGCATCCAGGACGACCTGATTCACATCGGCGAATGTCAGGGTAATGCCCGCGTCTGCCAGCAGTTTACCGATAAAACCACGACCGATATTACCTGCGCCAAAATGTAATGCTTTCATAGTGTTAACCTTCATCAATGTTTTTACCCGAGAGGGCTGGGGTGAGGAACGTTTTCCCCTCACCCTAGCCCTCTCCCCGGGGGGAGAGGGAGGAGTACCGTTATTTGTTAAGCAGAGCCAGAACTTCTTCAACACTGGTGGTGTTCGCCAGACGCTCAATAACCGTTTCATCATCCAGCGCGTTGGTCAGGCTGGTAATCACCTGAATGTGCTCGTTGTTGCGAGCGGCGATACCAATTACCAGACGGGCGATGTCATCTTCTTCTTCACCGAAGCGCACGCCCTGCGGGTACTGACAGAATACGACGCCGGTTTTCAGGACGCGATCTTTCGCTTCAACCGTACCGTGCGGCACCGCGATGGATTCGCCCAGATAGGTTGGCGTCAGTTTTTCGCGTTCCAGCATCGCGTCGACATATTCAGGCTGAACGTAGCCGCCTTTCACCAGCTGCTCACCGGCAAAGCGAATCGCGTCTTCTTTGGTGGCCGCGGTACGACCGAGGAAGATGTTTTCCGCACCCAGCTTAAACAGGTGGGTGTTGCTCTCGTCAAAACTGTCCTGCAGGCTGGAGCGCACTTTCACTTCGTTGTCTTCGTGACGCTGCGCGGCAACCAGACGTTCGGTCAGGCTGGTGTACAGGCCGCTGTCGAGGAAGTTGGTCAGCGAAATGTGCTGTGCCTGCGGCACCTGGCGCATGGCGCGTTCGGTCAGATCGCGGTGCGTGATCACCAGGTCAACATCCGGCGGCAGGCTGTTAATGGCGCTGTTGGTCACGGAGATGTTGGTCAGGCCTGCATCCTGCACTTTCTTACGCAGCACGCCTGCACCCATTGCGCTGGAACCCATACCGGCGTCGCAGGCAACGATGATTTTACGCACGTGGCTCAGGTCGTTAGAAACATCACCTGCTGCCAGTGGCGTTGCGCCTTTGGATTCGGCTTTCATGTCGTGCATACGACGGGTTGCGGCTTCGATGTCATCATCTTCTTTCACCTTGCTGGTTTTCAGCAGGATAGAAGAGACCACGAAGGAGACGGCCATTGCCGCAAAGATAGCTGCGAGGTTCGCGAAATAAGCGCCTTTTGGCGTCATCGCCAGTACCGCCAGGATAGAACCCGGAGAGGCCGGAGAAACCAGACCGCCGCCCAGCACGCTCAGCGTGAACACGCCGGTCATACCGCCGAGGATAACGGCCAGGATCAGACGTGGGTTCATCAGCACGTATGGGAAGTAAATTTCGTGGATACCGCCCAGGAAGTGGATGATCGCCGCACCGCCAGCAGACTGTTTTGCGCTGCCACGGCCAAAGAAGATGTACGCCAGCAGTACGCCCATACCCGGACCCGGGTTGGCTTCAATCAGGAAGAAGATGGACTTGCCGAGATCGTGTGACTGCTGAATACCCAGCGGCGAGAAGATACCGTGGTTGATGGCGTTGTTAAGGAACAGGATTTTCGCCGGTTCAACGAAGATCGACGCCAGCGGCAGCATCTCATGCGCCACCATGAAGTTTACGCCTGCCGCCAGAACTTTAGACAGCACTTCAACCGCAGGGCCAATGCCGAGGAACGCCAGAATGGCGAGGATCATCCCGATGATGCCCGCAGAGAAGTTGTTCACCAGCATTTCGAAGCCGGATTTGATCTTACCATCAACCCAGACGTCGAATTTCTTAATCGCCCAACCGCCCAGAGGACCGGCAATCATCGCACCGAGGAACATCGGCATATCCGCACCGACGATAACACCCATGGTTGTGATGGCACCCACGACGCCACCACGGTCACCGCCCACCAGACGACCCCCGGTGAAACCGATGAGCAGCGGCAGGAGATAGGTAATCATTGGGCCAACAAGTTTCGCCAGCGTTTCGTTAGGCAACCACCCTGTCGGAATGAACAATGCAGTGATGATACCCCACGCGATAAACGCGCCGATATTTGGCATCACCATGTTGCTGAGGAAACGACCAAAGCTTTGAACTTTGATCTTGAAATCGGATGACATAAAACACCCCTTCTTCTGTTTACGCTTAGGCTTATGGCCCGAGGTTTATTGTTAATGAGGCGGCAGAGGTAGCCGGGCCCTGTTCTGATGCTGTGAAATCTGGCACTGAATCGTTCAACTGTCCAGACAGGGAAAATTTATGTGATGCGTGTCACGTAAAGGCAGGGGGTAGGGATGTCAATGAAGTGATCTCAATCACAAAATAAGTGGGCAAAAAAAATACGATGGCGAGAAAAAAAGCAAAATCCACCCCTTTGTGTGATTACCGTCACGTTTTGTCATGACGAGTTTGTTTCTGGATTGTGACTGATTTCACAAAATATTTTTATGCAGATTTCTCCGGCTGTGATCGGCGGCAAACTCTGCTTCGCGTTTCAGCGCCAGGATGATATGGCACGACACGATAAGCTAAAAAACCACTTTTGATGTGTGGTATGGCGAAAAGTTAAAAGGTGGATTACGCTCATATTGTAAGGTTAAGTCTATTATTATTCAGGATATATTTTGACACGCTTATAAACTTGCATGGAGATATTATAAAAACTCATACTCCCCGGCTCGGAAATAGTAAGCACATCCCCGTGTTTATAAAAAAATTAATTAGGTTGCGTACCGTTTTATTAATTTAATGAGTTGACGTTGTTTAAGTGAGGAGAATATGTTTCTCAACTATTTTGCGCTGGGCGTATTGATTTTTGTATTTCTGGTTCTCTTTTACGGAATCATCGCCATCCATGATATTCCTTATAATATGGCCAAAAAGCGTAACCATCCGCATGCCGATGCCATTCATACGGCAGGCTGGATTAGCCTGTTTACACTCCATGCCATCTGGCCATTCCTGTGGATTTGGGCCACGCTGTACCGCGAAGATCGCGGCTGGGGCATGCAAAACCACATCACAAAGCCTGATGAAGTTCCGGGCATGGATGCGCTGGCCAAACGCGTGGCGGAACTCGAACAAAAGCTGGCTGCAGTACAGCCCACTGCTGATAAGAACACGCTGGAGCGCTAATCATGGATCTGTTGATTATTTTGACCTACGTGGCATTTGCCTGGGCCATTTTTAAAATATTCCGTATTCCGGTCAACCAGTGGACGCTTGCCACCGCAACATTAGGCGGCGTATTTATTGTTGCCGGACTTATTCTGTTAATGAACTATAACCATCCGTATACCTTTACGGCGCAAAAAGCGGTTATTTCTATTCCAATCACGCCGCAGGTGACCGGTGTGGTCAGTGAAGTCACGGATAAAAATAACCAGCTAATTAAAAAAGGCGAAGTGTTATTTAAACTGGATCCAGGCCGCTATCAGGCGCGGGTCGACAGACTTCAGGCCGACCTGGTGACCGCGACGCACAATATCGATAATCTGAAGGCGCAGCTGGCGGAAGCCGTTGCCAATACCACGCGCGTCTCCGCTGAACGCGATCGCCTCTATAAAGATTATCAGCGCTACCTGAAAGGCAGCCAGGCGAAGGTGAATCCGTTCTCTGAAAGCGATATCGACAACGCGCGGCAGAACTATCTGGCACAGGATGCGCTGGTGAAAGGCTCCGTGGCTGAACAGGTGCAGATCCAAAGCCAGTTAGACAGCATGGTGAACGGCGAGCAGTCACAGATTGCTTCGTTACGTGCCCAGCTTGCCGAAGCCAAATATAACCTGGACCAGACCGTAGTGCGTGCGCCGAGCGATGGTTACATCACCCAGGTGCTGATCCGTCCGGGGACCTATGCCGCCGCGCTGCCTCTGCGTCCGGTGATGGTCTTCATTCCTGAACAGAAGCGTCAGATTGTGGCCCAGTTCCGCCAGAACTCGCTGCTGCGTCTGAAACCGGGCGATGAAGCGGAAGTGGTGTTTAACGCCCTGCCGGGCCAGGTATTCTCCGGGAAGCTCACCGCAATTCTGCCGGTGGTGCCGGGGGGAACCTATCAGGCGCAGGGTGCGCTCCAGTCTCTGACGGTCACGCCGGGCACGGATGGCGTGCAGGCCATCATCGAGCTGAGCCCTGACGCTGAAGTCGATGCCCTGCCGGACGGTATCTATGCCCAGGTGGCGGTCTATTCGGACCACTTCGCTCACGTCTCGGTCATGCGTAAAGTACTGCTGCGTATGACCAGCTGGATGCACTACCTCTACCTCGATCACTAATCCTTCAGGGCAGGAATGCGACATGCAGACCTGCCCTTTTTTCATCGCTTGATCCATACTGACTTTTTTCCGGCATTAAGGATCAGGCAATGAAACTCATCGGCAGCTACACCAGTCCCTTCGTGCGAAAAATCTCGATTCTCCTGCTGGAGAAGGGGATTGAATTTGAATTTGTGAATGAACAGCCTTACAACGCGGAAAACGGCGTTGCGCAGTACAACCCGCTGGGAAAAGTCCCGGCGCTGGTCACGGACGAGGGCGAGTACTGGTTCGATTCCCCAATTATTGCCGAGTACATTGAGCTGCTGGGCGTTGCCCCGGCTATGCTGCCTGCTGACCCAAAAGCGGCGCTGGCGGTGAAGCAGGTCGAAGCCCTGGCCGACGGTATTATGGATGCGGCATTAACCTCCGTACGGGAACAGGCAAGGCCCGCTGCCCAGCAGTCGGAAACGGAACTGTTACGCCAGCGGGAAAAAATCAGCCGCAGCCTGGACAGGTGTGAACAGCTTATCCGGGAGGGAAAGATCGACACCGACAGCCTGAACCTGGGGACCATCGCCATCGCCTGCGCGATTGGTTATCTCAACTTCCGCCACGTCTCCCCGGGCTGGTGCGTCGACCGTCCGCTGCTGGTGAAGCTTGCAGACACGCTGTTTAGCCGCGAGAGCTTTGCCCGTACCGAACCACCAAAGGCTTGACGCGGGTTATAACACTTCGCCGTCGGAGGCGGTACAATCCCCCCCACATGTTAACTCCCTCTCCCGTCGGGAGGGGGGAAGATATTTACTCGCCAGGCGCCTTCATGACTACTCATCATTCGCTGTACAGCCAGATCCCCGCTACCGACCGTCTTCTTCGCGAACCCCGCATTCATGCTGTTGCTGAGCGTTTCGGCCATACCGCGACGGTGGAAATGTTACGCCTGCTTCAGGACGAAGCCCGATGCGCGATTCAGGCAGAAAACGCCTTGCCCGCCTGGTGTAGCGCGTGGGAGCAGGAAGTTGAACAGCGGCTGGATGAGAAGGCGCAAAGCGCATTACGCCCGGTGATAAACCTGACCGGAACCGTGCTGCATACCAACCTGGGGCGCGCGCAGCAGGCGGAAGAGGCCGTTGCCGCGGTCGTGCAGGCCATGCAAGCGCCCGTAACGCTGGAGTACGATCTGGACGGCGCCGGACGCGGGCACCGCGACCGCGCGCTGGCGGAGCTGCTGTGCCAGCTGACCGGCGCGGAAGATGCCTGCATTGTGAATAATAACGCGGCGGCGGTGCTGCTGATGCTGGCGGCGACCGCCAGCGGCAGAGAGGTGGTGGTGTCCCGCGGCGAGCTCGTGGAAATTGGCGGGGCATTTCGTATTCCTGACGTGATGCGCCAGGCGGGCTGTACGCTGCATGAGGTGGGTACCACTAACCGTACCCATGCGAAAGACTATCGCGCGGCGGTGAATGAAAATACCGCCCTGCTGATGAAGGTTCACACCAGCAATTACCATATTGAAGGCTTCACCAAAACGGTTGAAGAGGCGGAGCTGGCGGCGATTGGGCGCGAACTGAATATACCGGTGATTGCCGATCTCGGCAGCGGCTCGCTGGTGGATCTGAGCCTGTACGGGCTGCCAAAAGAGCCGATGCCGCAAGAGATGATTGCGGCGGGCGTTAGCCTGGTCAGCTTTTCCGGCGACAAACTGCTGGGCGGGCCGCAGGCCGGGATTATCGTGGGCAAGCGCGAGCTGATTGCGCAGCTGCAGCAGCATCCGCTCAAGCGCGCCCTGCGCGCCGATAAAATGACGCTTGCCGCGCTGGAGGCGACGCTGCGGCTCTATCTCCATCCGGAAAAACTGGCTGAGCGCCTGCCCACGCTGCGCCTGTTAAGCCGCGATGCCGCCTCGATTCGCGCCCAGGCCGAATTACTGCTGCCGCGCGTCGCTCCTCACTACCCCGATTTTGACGTTCGCATTGAGTCCTGCCAGTCGCAGATTGGCAGCGGTTCGCTGCCGGTGGACAGGCTGCCGAGTGAGGCGCTGACGTTCACGCCGCGTGACGGGCGCGGTAGCCATCTTGACGCCCTGTCGTCACGCTGGCGTGGCCTGCCGACGCCGGTTATCGGGCGGATTTACGACGGCCGAATGTGGCTGGATCTGCGCTGCCTTGAAGATGAAGAGCGATTTCTGGAGATGTTGTTGAAATGATTATTGCCACCGCCGGTCACGTTGACCACGGAAAAACCACGTTACTGCAGGCGATTACCGGCGTAAACGCCGACCGCCTGCCGGAAGAGAAAAAGCGCGGCATGACCATCGATCTGGGCTATGCCTACTGGCCCCAGCCTGATGGCCGCGTGCTGGGCTTTATTGATGTGCCGGGGCATGAAAAGTTTCTGTCTAACATGCTGGCGGGCGTGGGCGGCATCGATCATGCCCTGCTGGTGGTGGCCTGCGATGACGGCGTGATGGCGCAAACCCGCGAGCACCTGGCGATCCTGCAGTTGACCGGCAACCCGCAGCTGACCGTGGCGCTGACCAAAGCCGATCGCGTGGATGACGCGCGCGTCAGCGAGGTGCGCGAAACGGTCCAGGCGACCTTACGGGAGTATGGCTTTGCCGACGCATCGCTTTTTGTCACCGTGGCGACAGAAGGGCGTGGAATCGACGAACTTCGCCACCATTTGCAGCACCTTTCATCACGCGCTCACGCCAGCCATCACCGCTTTCGTCTGGCGATCGACCGGGCCTTTACGGTAAAAGGTGCGGGGCTGGTCGTAACCGGCACCGCGCTGAGCGGTGAAGTCAGCGTGGGAGATACCCTCTGGCTGACGGGCGTGAATAAACCGATGCGCGTGCGCGGACTGCACGCACAAAACCAGCCCGCTGACCGTGCCCACGCCGGACAACGTATCGCGCTGAACATTGCCGGGGATGCGGAAAAAGAGCAGCTGAACCGCGGAGACTGGCTGCTGGCCGATGCTCCGCCGGAACCGTCTGAACGCGTGATTGTCTCCCTGCAGACACACATACCGTTGACCCAATGGCAGCCGCTGCATATTCACCACGCGGCCAGCCATATCACCGGGCGCGTGTCGCTGCTGGAAAACGACCTTGCCGAGCTGGTATTCGATTCGCCGCTCTGGCTGGCAGACAACGATCGTCTGGTACTGCGTGACATTTCTGCAAGGGAAACGCTGGCGGGGGCGCGCGTGGTGGAGCTTAACCCACCTCGACGCGGCAAGCGTAAGCCGGAATATCTGCAGTGGCTGGCCGCGCTGGCGCAGGCCAAAGAGGATAACGCCGCGCTGCGGGTGCACCTCGATCGCGGGGCGGTGAGTCTGCGTGATTTTGCATGGGCACGCCAGCTGAGCGGGGAAGGCTTACGCCAGCTGACCCAGGAGCCGGGCTTTATACAGGCCGGAGACAGCCTGCTCAATGCCCCGGTTGCTGCGCAATGGCAGCGTAAGATACTGAACACGCTTGCGACTTACCACGAACAGCATCAGGACGAGCCAGGCCCGGGCCGTGAGCGTCTGCGACGCATGGCGCTGCCGATGGAAGACGATGCGCTGGTGCTGCTGCTGATCGAAAACATGCGCGAAAGCGGGGTGATTAAAAGCCACCACGGCTGGCTGCACCTGCCGGATCACAAGGCCGGGTTCACCGCAGATCAGGAGGCGATATGGCAAAAAGTAGCCCCGCTGTTTGGCGATGAGCCGTGGTGGGTTCGGGATCTGGCTCGCGAAACCAACACCGACGAGCAGGTGATGCGCCAGGTGTTGCGCCATGCGGCGCAGCAGGGGCTAATCGTCGCGATCGTGAAAGATCGTTACTACCGTAACGATCGCATCGTGGCGTTTGCCAACCTGATCCGCGAGCTGGATCAGGCGCGCGGCTCGACCTGCGCAGCGGATTTCCGCGATCGGCTGAACGTGGGCCGTAAGCTGGCGATCCAGATCCTGGAGTATTTCAACCGCATCGGCTTTACCCGCCGTCGCGGTAACGATCATCTGTTGCGCGATTCGTTATTATTTCCTGAAACTCCGTGACCTCCGTCGTAAACACCGTTACCGGTTGGCGAGAAAATCGCCAGCCGGAACTACCCTTGTTGTACACCAACAGCAAGGAGACGGACATGACAAACAATCCTCCCTCATCGCGTATCCAGCCCGGCGAGTATGGTTTTCCCCTCAAGCTGAAGCCCCGTTATGACAACTTTATTGGCGGCGACTGGGTCGCGCCCGTCGACGGCGAATACTATTCCAACCTGACCCCGGTTACCGGCCAGCCGCTGTGCGAGATTGCCAGCTCCGGTAAGCGTGATATCGACCTGGCGCTGGATGCGGCGCACAAAGCGAAAGAGAAATGGGCTCACACCTCCGTGCAGGACCGGGCGGCGATCCTGTTCAAAATCGCCGACCGGATGGAGCAAAATCTGGATCTGCTGGCGACAGCGGAAACCTGGGATAACGGCAAGCCGATCCGGGAAACGATGGCGGCTGACGTGCCGCTGGCTATCGACCACTTCCGCTATTTTGCCTCCTGTATTCGCGCGCAGGAGGGCGGGATCAGCGAAGTTGACAGCGACACCGTGGCGTATCACTTCCACGAACCGCTGGGGGTAGTAGGCCAAATTATTCCGTGGAACTTCCCGCTGCTGATGGCGAGCTGGAAAATGGCGCCCGCGCTGGCGGCCGGAAACTGTATTGTGCTCAAACCGGCGCGTCTGACCCCGCTCTCGGTCCTGCTGCTGATGGAAATCGTTGGCGATCTCCTGCCGCCGGGCGTGATTAACGTGGTCAACGGTGCGGGCGGTGAGATAGGGGAATATCTGGCCACCTCAAAACGGATTGCCAAAGTGGCGTTTACCGGGTCGACGGAGGTGGGCCAGCAGATCATGCAGTACGCCACGCAAAACATCATTCCGGTGACCCTCGAGCTGGGCGGGAAATCCCCGAACATCTTCTTCGAGGACGTGATGGAGGAAGAGGATGCCTTCTTCGATAAAGCCCTGGAAGGGTTTGCGCTGTTTGCGTTTAACCAGGGCGAAGTCTGCACCTGCCCAAGCCGCGCGCTGGTGCAGGAATCCATCTACGAGCGCTTTATGGAGCGGGCCATTCGCCGCGTCGAGTCTATCCGCAGCGGTAACCCGCTCGATAATGTCACCCAGATGGGGGCACAGGTCTCGCATGGACAGCTGGAAACGATCCTCAACTACATCGACATCGGCAAGAAGGAGGGGGCGGATATTCTCACCGGCGGACGCCGTAAGGTGCTCGGAGGGGATCTGCAGGACGGGTATTACCTTGAGCCGACGATCCTGTTCGGGCAGAACACCATGCGCGTTTTCCAGGAGGAAATCTTCGGACCGGTGCTGGCCGTGACCACCTTTAAAACGATGGAGGAGGCGCTGGCGATTGCCAACGACACGCCGTATGGCCTGGGGGCAGGCGTCTGGAGCCGCAACGGTAATCTGGCCTATAAAATGGGCCGCGGCATTCAGGCCGGGCGCGTCTGGACCAACTGCTATCACGCCTATCCGGCACACGCGGCATTTGGCGGTTATAAGCAGTCGGGCATCGGGCGTGAAACCCACAAGATGATGCTGGAGCATTACCAGCAGACCAAATGTCTGCT
Source organism: Enterobacter sp. SST3 (assembly GCF_000286655.1). Taxonomy (NCBI): domain Bacteria; kingdom Pseudomonadati; phylum Pseudomonadota; class Gammaproteobacteria; order Enterobacterales; family Enterobacteriaceae; genus Enterobacter; species Enterobacter sp. SST3. Next base: position 75,006 of record NZ_ALNS01000030.1, read on the forward strand.
GGTCAGCTATTCCGATAAGCCACTGGGGCTATTCTAGTCGCCCAGCTCAGGCCGTCCGTGGGCGGCCTGAGCGATTTGCTGGCGCAGGCAGTTCAGTACGCCATCCAGAACGTATTGCACGCGCCAGGGCTGGTATTCGCGTTTGCGGAAGATGGCGGTCAGGTCGAGCCACCACTCCTCCTGATGCGGGAAGCAGGGGACCAGCATGCCTTTCGTTAATTCTTTTTTCAGGCTCTCTTTTGGCGCAAAAACAATCCCAAGATTATTTCTTGCCAGTTCCAGGGCCGTCTGCGTATTGTCGCAAATATAATTGCCGGTCACCCGGTAGTCATGCACGTCATCGCTGCCGTGCACGCGGAAACGCCAGATGTTGGCTTCATCGACCAGCATGGAGTCAATGAGAATACAGGAGTGATTAATTAAATCTTCAGGTCCGGTTAAGGGATGTTTATTTAAATATTCTACGGTTGCGAAGGCCGTAACGGAATATTGTGTCAACACGCTGGCCACCAGGCTTTCGTCTTTCGGCTGTGCATAGGTAATTAAAATATCGCAGTCATCCGGAAAGGTAACGCCTTCTGAAAATTCATTCCGGTCCAGATTGTAGGTTTTCAGGGAGATGCGGATGTCGCCGATGTCTTCTATCTGATGGATAACGTGTCGCGCGAGGTAGGTCACGATACCTGTTGGGGCATAGATCGTCACTTTTCCGCGCTTTTCATGCTTATAATCAGCAATGAAATTAACAAGCTGGCTGTTCTTATCCAGCGTGGCATTCACGTAGGGGAGTAACGCTTCACCAAACTGGGTCAGGGCCAGCTGCCGCGTGGTGCGCTCAAAAACCTTGAGCCCAACCCGCGTTTCAAAATCAGACAGATATTTACTGACGTTGGCCTGCGCCATACCCAGCAGGGCGGCGGCATCACCAATGCTGTGGGTGGCTGCAATGACGGAGATAATTTTTAATTCGCGTGGTTTTAGCTGTAATGTACTCATTATGCACACCCATCTATATGATTTTATATATAATATTATATAAACCGCAGCGTTGCATTGGCAATTTTGTAACCATTATTATGCGCCTCGCTTGTTTGGCATATATATGGATTACATGGAATGACTATTAAATACAATTTACTGATCGCTGCCACGTTATTTGCATCAACGTCTGCCATGGCCGGTGAATTTTCACTTGGTGCGGGGGCTGTATTTAATGAGTCTCCTTACAAAGGCTATAACGAAAATACGACCGCAGTACCGTTGATTAGCTACGAAGGCGATCGTTTCTACGTTCGTCAGACCACGGGCGGATGGATCCTGTGGAAAGATGCAAAAAATGAATTGAGCCTGACCGCAACGTGGATGCCGCTGCATTTCGACCCTGACGATAACGACGATCATCAGATGAAGCAGCTTGATGAGCGTAAAGCATCCGCCTTCCTCGGTGGGGCGTACTACCGCCACGAAAGCTGGGGATCGCTGAAAGTGGCGGTCTCTGGTGATGCCACGGATGAAAGCGGCGGCGTGATCGGCGAAGTATCGTACTTCCGTCCGATCAAAATGGAGCGCCTGACCCTGACGCCTTCCGTAGGTGTGTTCTACAGCGACGAAAGCTATAACGACTACTACTACGGCGTATCCGGTAGCGAGTCTCGCCGCTCCGGACTGGAGCAATACACCGCCGGTGACAGCTGGACGCCATACGTTGGCCTGGCGGCTAAATATCAGTTAACCCAGAAGCTGTATCTTAACGCCAGCGCGGTCTACACCGTGTTGCCTGACGACGTGAAGAACAGCCCGATGATCGACCGCGACGACAGCTTCACGCTGATGACCGGCCTGACCTGGCGTTTCTGATGCGGTAAAGCCGGGTGGCGGCGTTGCCTTACCCGGCCTACGATCTTGCCTGCAGTGCTGTTCCTTAAAGCCCATCTCAATGCCCGATCACTGCCCGTAGTAGGCATTCGCCCCGTGCTTACGCAGATAATGCTTGTCGAGCAGTTCCTGCTGCATAACCGGGATCTGAATCAGCTAGCATATGCCTCTCTACTGCTCAGCAATGGGCAAGATCTTTATGGCGTGTGGCCATCAGGAACAGATCTAACCTTTGACGCGGAACACCATCACTGAACTGAGCGCCATGTATGATGAGCTGGTGTTTGATATCCACGGCCGCGTTCCGTATGCGATCTCAAAAGAGCTGGGTTTTAACGTACGCGAGGCGTAACAGATGAACCGATTTATCATGGCGGATGCGGGAAAATGCATCGGATGCCGCACCTGTGAAGTGGCCTGTGCGGTCGCGCATCAGGATGACTTCACCGCAGAGGCTTTTACCTCTAGCCTGCGGGTGGTGAAGGGGGACGCCTACACTACGGCGGTGGGTTGCCATCAGTGCGAGGACGCCCCATGTGCCAATGTCTGCCCAACCCATGCCATCAGCCTTACGGCAGGCGCCTGGCTTGTTGAGCAGACGCGCTGTATTGGCTGTAAAAGCTGCATGGTCGCCTGTCCGTTTGGGGCGATGCAGGTACGGCTGGTGGGAAGCAGGGCACAAGCGCTGAAATGTGATTTATGTGTGCAGCGCGAAGGCGGACCGGCCTGCGTGGAGGCCTGTCCAACCCACGCGCTGCGCTGCGTTGATCCTGCCAGTATTCGGGCTGAAAGGCTTACTGCATTTTATTGAAATTCCACGTAAACGTCAGACTGTAGCGCCAGTCTCTGTTGCGACTGTCTGTCGGAACATCCCCGACGGGTCTTGCCGCCTCAACCGTGATGCTATAGTGGCGGGTATCGCCTACCATCACGCCGGCCGCCACTGACCCGAGCCGCTGATGAGGCAAGCCGGAGGTGTTAAACCAGGTTTGCGCGGTATCGGCCAGCATGTAGGGCTGGATTGTGGCAAGCCATGTGCTCTCTTTTCGCATCTGGATATAGCGCAGTTCTACCTGCCCGCCATAGCCGTAATCACCGCTTGCTTCACTGTCCTGGTATCCACGGCCAAACCGCTGGGCACCGAAGCTAACGCGTTCGGGCTCTGGCAACGTGTTGTTTGACCAGTCCCCCTCCCAGGACGTTGATAGCCGCCACTTATCGGCAAACAGCCAGGCTGCGTCCAGATAGCTTTTCGTGAGCGTAAAATTAATATCGGGCCTGGGAGCCGAGACGATATCGGCTCCCATCGCATCCATACCCTGACGCACGTTGAGTCGGCCGCTGAGGCTGGCGGTTGTGAACTGATGTGCACCGTTGATGCCCACTTCCAGCGCGGGATAACGCGCGTGCTGGTTGACGGAGTCCAGGCTATAGGTTTTGCCCAGCAGTCTTGCCTGCAGGGCATAATCATCCTGGCGGTCGGTGTAATCAAAACCGCTGGTCAGATTAATTTGTGATTTTTGCGTCAGCAGCAGGGGGTAGCCAAACGTCACGCCGCCGTTGTATTGCGTTGTTTTTTGCTTCGAATCGACGCTGATATTATTCGGCAAAGAGAGCAGGGGCGAAAAATCTCGCGGATCTTCACGGTAATAGCTGCCTTTTAGCTGCATGGTCAGCCCTTCATCGTTTAAAAACTGCTGCCAGTTGAGCCCGACATAATTTTTTCGCGTGTTGCTATCTAACGGTACAAGCGTGGCCACGCCAAGCTGATCGCCATAGCTTGTCATGTTGCTGAGCGTGCCGTTCAGCATCATTAAATCTTGCCCTTTACGGGTATCGATGGTGGAAGCGATATTCCAGCTCCGCTCCTGATTACCGGTGATTTGCATCGCCGCCGCGCCATAGATATTGGTTGGCAGCTGCGCGTTAGCCGTAACCGGAACGTTCGGGGTGCGCGTCATCAGCTGGCTGTAGCGATCGAACGTATCCTGAGACAGCGGTTTTTCCGCCATGATTTTTTCAGACAAACGTTTAAGACGTTCGGCGATGTGCGGGTTATTACTGGTGATGTCGCTATGAGCGACATAGCCTTCAACCAGAACAATTTTAATATTGCCCTGCTGGAAATTATTATCGGGCAGCCAGGCATAAGAGAGTGGAAAACCGTCGGCCTTATAGCGTTCCGTAATATCATTTACCAGCCCCGTAAGCGTTTTTAGCGGCACGGTTTTTCCAGCGTAAGGCCTGAAGGGCTGAAGTAATTCCTTCAAGGGATAACGCGTGCCGCCAATAAACTGAATGTGATGAATGGTAATAGGCGTTTCAGGCGTCAGCGTTGACTTCGGTTTTTCTATTTTGACGTTCGGCTGCGGCGCGGCCTCAGTCTGTTCGGGGGCAACGTTACGAGAAACTTGCGCCGGGTTATCGGGGTTAATAATAGAGGGCAGAGTATCGGCGCGGGCCATGCTCAGCACAACCAGCCCCGTCAGCGAAAAAAGGAAGTGGTGTTTCATCGCGCTATCCCTGTTCGTCATCCCCGGTTGGGGTAAATGTCGCTGAATAAAGCGCCCCTGAACCAGGGGCGCAGACAGGCAGTAAAAGGATTACTGTTTTGGCGTCAGTAGGCTCGAGGTTAACGTGTTGAGCCCGTTAATCGGGTTTGTCGTAGATGTGTTTTGGGTTGTGCCTGCATTGGCCGTTACACCCGCAGTCAGCGTATTGAGGGTGGTATTGACCGTTGTGCTCAGGCTATTGTTTGTGGCTGTCACATTGGCATCGGCCGTCAGAGATCCTGTGCCGCTGCCTCCGGTGGTTGATGTGGGTTTCACTAGCGTACCGCTATCCGTGACCGTCTGGCCGACATTTTGAACGACCTGACCGACACCGCTAAGCCCGCTATTGCTGCTGCTAATGTCGGTCCCCACGCCGCTGACGGTGCCACCCACCTGGGTCAGCAGACCGTTAACCGGTGTGCCGAGACCCGTTGTGGTGCCTACGGTTTGCGTCACGCCTTGTACTCCGCCCAGCGTCTTGTTAGCCAGGGTCGTGGTATCGGTTGTTACCTGAGTGACAGCAGGGCTGCTTACCGTGTTGGTGAGACCCGTGCCGGTGTTACTGACCAGTTGCCCGGTGCTGTTGACCACGCTGCCCGTCAGGCCGGTTACGCCGCTGACCGGGGTTCCGGAAGTGGAACTCGCCAGGCCCGTGCCTACCGTTGAAACGGTATTGCCGAGGGAGGTGACCGACGTGGTCACGCCTTTAACCGTGGTACCCACACCGTTCGGGTTGTTTGGATCGCCAACGCCAGTCGTGACGCCTGTCCCCACGGTGGACACGGCACTGCCAACACCGCTGACGGTGGTTGAGACGGTTGACGTGACGGGATTATTTGTCGGAAGCTGGCTTCCGAGGCTATCCACAGTGGATCCGACGCTGGTCACGGTTCTACCGGCATCACCCAGTATCGTATTTACGCCTGCGGTAGTGGTTCCTCCACTGCCTCCTGAGCCTGAGCCTGAGCCTGAGCCTGAACCTGATCCCGACCCTGAACCAGAACCCGTTCCGGTGCCCGATCCGTTGCTGCCCGAACCGCCATTGCTCGCGGTTGTGCCACTTCCATCATCTGAGCCGCTGCTGCTTCCCGTCGCAGGGTTATTTTTGGCCGTTGAGTGAGATCCGCCACCGCTTCCACTACAGGCAGAAAGAGAGAACGCGAGCAGTACCGCAACAGCAATAGCGCTGATGCGACTAACATTATTAGGTAGCATATGAATACTCCACGCAAAAGAACGCCGAGCGGCGTATTAGTGAGTATATGCAGTATTTTTAAATATGCATGAAAGCGACTCAGGGAGGTATTTTGCTGCGTTGAAGGGGGTTATTTAAAATAACAATAAGTTAGCATATTTAATTTTTTCTTAATTATTGAGAGGGTAGTTAGCGAGCCTAAATTAAAGGAATATTCCTAAGAAAACTCAATGGGAATGATAAATGGAGTGCTACAGGATATATCCTTAATATAAGATTCAGATCACGGAAAAATAAGGCTCTTCATTTGAAGAGCCTTATTTTTTAACAATTGCCTTCTTGCCAGGCTTTTTCGATCTCTTCGGCGAGAATTTTAACACCCGCTTCGATTTTTTCCGGGTCGGGGACGTAGTTCATGCGCATGCACTGATGGGTATGCGGCCATGGCTTATCCAGACCCGGGAAGAAATAATCGCCCGGCACCATCAGTACGCCGCGCTTTTTCAGGCGCTGGTAAAGCAGCTCGGTGGTGATGGGTAAATCCTTAAACCACAGCCACAGGAAAATCGCCCCTTCCGGTTTGTGGATAAGGCAGCGTTCTTCCGGCAAATAGCGACGAAGTGTCGCGATCGTCTCCTGAACGCGCTGGTAGTAGAACGGCTTGATCACGTCATTCGACAGACGCAGCAGGTCCTTGCGTTTGATCATCTCGCACATCATCGCCGGGCCAATGCCGCCCGGTGAAAGGCTGATAATGCCGTTCATATTGGTGATGGCGGTGATGATTTTCTCATTGGCAATGATGATGCCGCAGCGGCTGCCCGGCAGACCCAGCTTAGAGAGGCTCATGCACAGGACAATGTTCGGGTTCCACAGCGGACGTGCTTCGCTGAAGATGATGCCCGGGAACGGCACGCCGTAGGCGTTATCGATCACCAGCGGAATACCGTGCTGATTGGCCAGCGCATCCAGCTTCATCAGTTCGTCATCGGTGATCACGTTGCCCGTTGGGTTAGTCGGGCGCGATACGCAGATCATGCCCGTCTCTTCGCCAATATGCAGGTGTTCAAAATCGACGTGATATTTGAACTGGCCTTCCGGCAGCAGCTCGATGTTCGGGCGCGCAGAGACGAACAGATCCTCTTCCAGGCCGGAATCGGCATAGCCGATATACTCCGGCGCCAGCGGAAACAGCACTTTTTTGGTGGTGCCGTCCGCGCGACGTCCTGCGAACAGGTTAAACAAGTAGAAAAACGCGCTCTGGCTGCCGTTTGTCAGTGCAATATTCTGTGGTTCGATATCCCAGCCCAGCTCGTCACGCAGCATTTCGGCGAGGAGTGCCAGCAGCTCGGTTTTCCCCTGCGGGCCGTCGTAATTGCAAAGCGCATCGGTTGCTTTGCCGCTTTCCAGCATCTGAGCGAGCAGGGTCTGGAAATAGGTATTCATCTCCGGGATTTGAGCCGGGTTTCCGCCGCCGAGCATGATTGCGCCCGGTGTGCGCAGCCCGTCGTTGAGGTCCTCCATCAGGCGAGTAATGCCTGAATGGCGGGTAAATTTGTCGCCGAAAAGTGAAAACGTCATAGCAGGTGATCTGTCGAGCTTATTTTGAAAGTGGGTAACCATAACGCTAGCACCGTGTTGGTGCAAATCGGGTGGTGTGGTCGGATTTGTGGTTTTATAGGGCGGGAGTGGATTTGTGTAGTGAATAGTTCTGGAGCTTCTCCCCTCTCCCCATGGGGAGAGGGTTAGGGTGAGGGGTATGATCTACTGATTCCCCGCCCAGACGACCATCACCTTATCGTCATCATGTTCACGTACGAATCCATACCCCTCTTTCAGCGACAGCGTGGTTTGCTTGCCTTCACCAATCGCCGGGTGGCGGGCGCGGAACTGACCCAGCGTTTGCCAGTGGGCGACGGTTAAGGCCTGCTTGCCCGTGACGTCCTGCCAGTTCATATCCGAGCGGGTGCCCTGCAGCGGGTCGGAGCCTGTCGGCCCGAACGGACGCTCGGACTCATCCCCGTAATAGATTTGCACGCTGCCCGGTGCCAGCAGGAGCAGCTCCGCCGCGCGCTGGCCCCCTTCGCGGAACAGACGCGTATCGTGTGATGAGAGGTAGCTCAGCACATTGAAGCTTTGCAGCTTCTCCGCCATCTGCTGCCAGGTGAGATCCATATCGGCCAGGCAATTTACCGCTTTCGCCGCCTGCTCCTGATAATCAAAGTTGATCATCGCGTCGAAGCCGTGGCGGTAATAATCGCTCTGCATCACTCCGTGACCCCAGGATTCGCCGGTCATCCAGAACGGTGCGTTGTCGAGCTTTTTGTCCGGGTGAGCGCCTTTCCAGGCGGCCAGCGCCTGGCTTGCCTGGTCTTTCAGCTGCTGCCAGGCCGCGAGCTCAACGTGCTTCGCGGTATCCACGCGGAAACCGTCGATGCCGTAGTCACGTACCCACTGGCTGAGCCAGTGGGTCAGGTAATCGCGCGGGGTATAGCCCGGAATAGCTTTCGCGTGGGTATCGGGTTTGTGTTGATAGAAATTGGGTAGCCCGGAAGGGGCGGTGGATTCCGTTTTCAGGTCGGGCAGAAACGCCAGCGACATCGTTAAATCGTCGAAGCCGGGGTTGTCGTAATCACCGATGTCGGTGCGGATCCATTTCTTGCCCCACCATTTTTCCCATGCGGCTTTGTCGCTGAAGTTGATGTAGTCGTTGAAGCTATGCCAGGTCTGGCCTGCGCCAGGCTTCCAGTTCGTCCAGTGCTCTCCCAGCGTCTTTTTCAGCTCATCACCCTGCAGGTACAGGGCGCCAAACTGATACGCCTGCATGTCCGCAAGCGTCGCGTAGCCCGTATGGTTCATGACGATATCAAACAGGATGCGAATGCCGCGCTTATGCGCTTCATCAACAAGCTGACGCAGGTCATCCCCGGTGCCCATGTTGTCGTCGAGCGTTGTCCAGTCCTGGGTGTAGTAGCCGTGGTAGGCATAATGCGGGAAATCACCTTTGGTGCCGCCGCCAACCCAGCCGTGGATCTGCTCAAGCGGGGAGCTTATCCAGAGCGCATTCACCCCCAGCTGCTGCAGGTAATCGAGCTTGCTGGTCAGTCCCTTGAGATCCCCGCCGTGGAACGTACCAATCTCCTGCATGCCGTCTTTGTGGCGGCCGTAGCTGTTGTCGTTGCTCGGGTCACCATTCACATAGCGGTCAGTCAGTACAAAATAGACGGTGGCGTTTTGCCAGCTAAACGGCGCAGGCTTGTCGGTTTCGGCGCGCTCAAGCAGCAGCAGGCCGTTACTGTTGGCGGCTGGCTGCAGGGTGATTTTTCCACCTTGTACGGTCACCGTCTGTTTACTGTAGAAATCGCGCACGACGGAGCCTTCCGGGAAGGTATGGCTGACGTCCAGCGTCAGCGGCTTACCGTCCCACTTCGGACACTGGCGGATAACGTTGGCCACCGGCTGTTCTGTCGCGCTCTGAACCGCCAGCAGCAGCGTGGGCGTGCCGGAGCGTGTATCGATTCGCATCTGGTATTCACCGTCGCGGAAAAGGCGCCACTGCGGCGGTGTGCCGTCACAGGGCTTGAGCGACAGCATCTCATTGAGTTTTATCGCGCCTGTGGGCTGCCAGCACGTCTTGTCAAAACTGAGCGTAAGAGGACGCGTACCCTTCGCAAGCTTTGCCTGGCTGGTGAAAATCCCGGTGCCTTCGGCGCGAAATGCGCCAAACCCCGGCGATGACCAGTCGGCATGTGCCAGTGCGGGTAACATCAGAAAGGCTATTGCGGTGCGTTTCATTCCAGGTTCCTGTCGCGGCATTTTTGACCAGTTTGCCAGCAGGCGGGCGGGAAAAACTCATCCCCTGTCGCTTTCTGCCAGGAGGATGCGTGAGGATGAGTGATCTTGCGCAAAATTAGGCAGTTATCTGCGATAACGCACACATTTTTCCAGAAATGATGTTTTTATGAGCAAGTTTCAGGTGACATAGTTTCGGAATTGGACTATTTCTATACGTGCTCTTGAAGTCTATTTTTGATATGATTTGAGATTCCGCTCTCAAATTTGTGAAAAAAATAAGGTGTTGGGATGATTACATCCGACCAGGAGACCTAATGATATCGACTCCCATTCGACGATATGGGGCTGCGATACTCATGTTACTCACCACGGCATTTTCGGGTGGGGTGCTTGCGAAGACGCACACGGATACAACGAGTAAGAAAGCCCACGTAATAAAGACGACAAGTAGTAAGGTTAGCAGTAAACAAGAGTATTCTCGCAATAGTGCAAAGAGTAGTTCACTTCCTGATTTGCGAAAATACCCTTCCGGAACACCAAGGAAAAAAGCGTTTCTCCGGACGGTAATGCCTTACATCACGAGTCAAAATGCCGCGATTACTGCGGATCGTAACTGGCTGATTTCCAAACAGTACGATAGCCGCTGGTCGCCATCTGAGCGCGCGCGTCTGAAAGATATCACGAAGCGCTACAAGCTGAGCTGGAACGGGAACACGCGTCGTGTGCCGTGGAATGCTCTCCTTGAGCGTGTGGATATCATCCCGGGCAGCATGGTTGCGACCATGGCTGCAGCCGAAAGCGGCTGGGGAACGTCTAAGCTTGCGCGTAACAACAACAACCTTTTCGGCATGAAATGCGTGAAAGGTCGTTGTACGAATGCGCCTGGCAAGGTGAAAGGCTATTCGCAGTTTGAATCCGTGAAGGATTCCGTGAACGCCTATGTGGTGAATCTGAACACGCACCCGGCCTACTCATCGTTCCGTAAATCACGCGCTCAGCTGCGTAAAGCGGACCAGGAAGTGACGGCCAGTACGATGATCCACAAGCTGAAAGGGTATTCAACGAAGGGACAGAGCTATAACAACTATCTGTTCGCCATGTACCAGGATAACCAGCGCTTAATCGCCGCTCATATGTAATCTCAAAAAACGCCTTCCACTGGAAGGCGTTTTCTTTTCTATATCAGCACCTCGCTGTGGCGATCCCGATACTCTTTCGGCGTGGTGTCATACTCTTTGCGGAACACCGAGTAGAAATATTGCAGCGACGGGTAACCGCACATCTGCGAAATTTCGTTGATCGACAGCGACGTGGAAACGAGCAGGCTGCGTGCTTTCTCCAGCTTTTCAGCATGGATGACGGCATGAATGGTTTCGCCCACCTCTTCTTTAAAACGCTTCTCCAGATTCGAACGCGAAATGCCTACCGAATCCAGCACCTGATCGACCTTAATCCCTTTGCAGGCGTGGTTGCGAATATAGTGCATGGCCTGAATGACGGCCGGGTCGCTTAAGGAGCGATAATCGGTCGAGCGACGTTCCACGACGCGAACCGGTGGCACCAGCAGGCGCTGAAGCGGCAGAGATTCTTTATCCAGCAGACGGTGCAGCAGCTTCGCCGCCTGATAGCCCATCTGACGCGTGCCCTGAGCCACGGAAGAGAGCGCCACGCGGGACAGATAGCGGGTAAGCTCTTCGTTATCAATGCCAATCACGCACAGCTTTTCGGGCACCGGAATATGTAAGTGTTCGCAGACCTGCAGCACGTGGCGGGCGCGGGCGTCCGTTACGGCAATAATCCCGGTTTGCGGCGGCAGCGTTTGCAGCCAGTCAGCGAGACGGTTTTGCGCGTGCTGCCAGTTTTCCGGGGCGGTTTCCAGCCCCTGATAGACCACGCCGCGATACTTCTCCTGCGCGACCAGCTGGCAAAATGCGTGTTCACGCTCTACGGCCCAGCGCTTGCCGCTGGTGGCGGGTAAACCATAAAACGCGAAGCGATGGACGCCTTTCTCTTTTAAATGGAGAAACGCGGCCTCGACCAGGGCATGGTTGTCGGTGGCAATATAGTGAACCGGCGGATAGTGTTCGGGCGAATGGTAGGAGCCGCCGACGCCCACGATCGGCACGTCGACGTCGATAAGCAGCTGCTCAATGACGGGGTCGTCATAGTCGGCAATAACGCCATCGCCCAGCCAGTCTTTAATGTTCTCCAGACGGGTGCGGAAATCTTCTTCAATAAAAATATCCCATTCGGATTGCGACGCCTGCAAATATTCACCCACGCCTTCTACCACCTGACGGTCATAGGCTTTGTTGGCATTGAATAACAACGTAATGCGGTGACGCTTTTCAAACATGGCTCACTTCCCAATTAAGTCACAATACCGTTATCAGGCCCGTCGCTTGGTGGCCGAGTCCATCCAGACTGCCAGTAAAAGAATGGCTCCCTTGACGATATACTGCCAAAACGTCGGGACGTCCATCATACTCATCCCGTTATCCAACGACGCCATGATAAATGCCCCCATCACCGCGCCCGCGACGCTGCCGATACCCCCTGCGAGGCTGGTGCCACCGATGACGCAGGCGGCGATAGCATCCAGCTCGGCGATGTTGCCCGCGGAGGGTGAACCCGCCCCCAGACGTGAGCTAAGAATCAGCCCGGCGATGGCGACCATCAGGCCGTTAATGGCGAAGACCGCGAGTTTGGTGCGTTCGACGTTAATCCCCGACAAACGGGCAGCCTCAAGGTTGCCGCCGATGGCATAAATACGGCGGCCAAACGCGGTGCGCGTCGCCATAAACATGCCGCCCAGCAGCAAAAGCGCCAGCAGCAGCACCGGCGTCGGGACACCGCGATAGTCATTCAGAAGCCAGATGGCACCCAGCACAATGACCGCCGTCAGCGCCTGACGTCCCACCACCGAGGTTGATGCTGGCGACGCCAGCCCCAGAGCCTGACGGCGCATGCGTCCACGCCACTGCCACGCGACAAACGCCAGCAGCCCCGCCACGCCGATGGTAAAGCCCACGCCATCCGGGAGATAGCTTTGACCAATCTGCGACATGGCCGCGCTGGTCGGGGAGACGGTGGTACCGTTGGTGATGCCGATTAAGATCCCGCGGAAGGCCAGCATCCCCGCCAGGGTGACAATGAACGACGGCACTTTACGGTAGGCTACCCACCAGCCGTTCCAGGCCCCCAGAACCAGACCCAGCACCAGCGTGACCGCCACGGTCAGCGGCAGCGGCCAGCCGAGCCAGACGTCAAAAATGGCCGCCACGCCACCGAGGAGCCCCATCATCGAGCCGACCGACAGATCGATTTCCGCGGAGATAATCACGAACACCATGCCCACGGCCAGGATGCCTGTGATAGCGGTCTGGCGGAGCAGGTTAGAGACGTTACGCGCGCTCAGGTACGAGCCATCCGTCATCCAGGTAAAGAAGAGCATGATGACGATAATGGCCGCGATCATCACGAACACCTGCAGGTTCAGCGCTTTTAGTCCTGCGAACGCACCGGGCGTCGGAACGGCGACTTTGATATCAGACGGATTGCTTTTCGACATGACGTTCGCTCCTTAAAGCGGCTTCCATCACCTGCTCCTGCGTCAGGTTCTGGTTAATCAGGTTGGCTTTCAGTTTTCCCTCGTGCATGACCAGCACACGGTCGCTCAGGCCGAGCACTTCGGGTAACTCAGACGAAATAACAATGACGGCAATCCCTTGCTGTACAAGCTGATTAATCAGTTTGTAGATTTCATATTTGGCGCCGATATCAATCCCGCGCGTGGGCTCATCGAGGATTAATATGCGCGGGTTGAGAAGCAGGCAGCGCGCCAGAATCGCCTTCTGCTGGTTGCCGCCGCTCAGGCGGCCAATGGCCAGTTCCGGTGAGGAGGTTTTGACCTTCAGACGGGCAAGCGACTGGAGGATGCACTGCTGCTCGGCGGCATCGTCCAGGCTGCTCAGCGCGCCGGAGAAGCGATCGAGTGCCGCAAGCGTAATGTTTTTCCCCACGGCCATGACCGGCACGATGCCGTCCTTTTTGCGGTCTTCCGGCACCATAGCAATGCCGTGGGCAATCGCCTGCTGGCAGTTGTCGATTTTCACCGGCTGGCCGTCGATATAAATCGTGCCCTCCCAGCGCCCCGGCCATACGCCAAACAGACACTGTACGGCCTCCGTGCGCCCGGCGCCGACTAACCCGGCAATACCGAGAATTTCGCCGCTGTGCAGAGAAAACGAGACGTTATTGACGCGCTTGATGTGGCGGTTAACGGGGTGCCACGCGGTCAGATTTTCCACGCGCAACACTTCATCACCTTTGGTGTGAGGCTCATTCGGGTAGAGCGCCGTCAGCTCGCGCCCCACCATCATGGTGATGATGTCATCTTCGCTCATGCCCGCGGCTTCACGCGTGCCGATGTGTTGCCCATCGCGGATCACGCAGATGGTGTCCGAAATGGCTTTGACCTCGTTAAGCTTGTGCGAAATGTAGATACAGGCGATGCCGTGGTTTTGCAGATCGCGGATGATATTGAGCAGAACCGCGGTTTCCTGTTCGGTGAGCGAGGCCGTTGGCTCATCGAGGATCAGCAGCCTGACCTGCTTATTGAGCGCTTTAGCGATTTCAACCAGCTGCTGTTGCCCCAGGCCCAGGTCGCCCACGCGGGTATCCGGTGAAATGTGGAGGCTCACCTGCGCCAGCAGCTTTTCACAGCGGAGCGTCATGGTGTCGTAATCCAGCACGCCGTGGCGGGAGATTTCGGCTCCGAGGAAAATGTTCTCCAGCACGGTGAGATGTTTCACCAGCGCCAGTTCCTGGTGGATGATGGCGATACCTTTGCGTTCGGTATCGCGAATATGAGTTGCCTGGATCACTTCGCCGGCAAAGACGATTTCGCCTTCGTAGCTACCGTGCGGGTAGATCCCACACAGCACTTTCATCAGCGTTGACTTGCCTGAACCGTTCTCGCCACACAGCGAAACCACTTCGCCGGGATTCAACCGGAGACTGACGTTGTCGACGGCTTTCACCGTGCCGAAGCGCTTGGTGATGCTTTTCATTTCAAGTAAATAAGGCATAACTGCTCCACATAACCCGAGGAAAGAACAGTGCAACGTGATGCGCCCCCGCAGAGCAGGGGCCGCGCCGGATTACAGTTCGCTCTTCTTGTGGAAACCGTCCTTAATGACGGTGGCGTCAATGTTCTCTTTATTGACTTCAATAGGGGTGAGCAGGCGAGCCGGAACGTCTTTCAGCCCGTTATTCAGCGTGGCGTCTGCTTTTGGTTGCTTACCGTTGCCCAGTTCCACGGCGATTTCCGCCGCCGTATTGGCCAACTCGGTAATCGGTTTGTAGACCGTCATGGTTTGGGTGCCGGCGATAATACGTTTTACGCCAGCCAGATCGGCATCTTGCCCTGAAATGGCGACTTTACCCGCCAGCCCCTGGGCGCTCAGGGCCTGAATCGCACCGCCTGCGGTGGCATCGTTGGAGGCCACAACCGCGTCAATTTTGTTGTTGTTGGCCGTCAGCGCGTTTTCCATAATCTTCAGGGCGTTTTCGGGTAACCATCCGTCGGCCCACTGATCGCCAACCACTTTTATTTTCCCGTTGTCGATGTACGGCTTAAGGACCTTCATTTGCCCTTCGCGGAACAGCTTGGCGTTGTTATCTACCGGCGAGCCGCCCATCAGGAAATAATTGCCCTGAGGCACTTTGTCGATCAGGCTTTGTGCCTGTAATTCGCCGACTTTTTCATTGTCGAACGAAATATAATAATCAATGTCCGCATTATTAATCATGCGGTCATAGGCCAGCACTTTTATGCCTTCTTGTTTGGCTTCTTTCACTACGTTACTTAATACCTGGCCGTTATAGGGGATAATGACCAGCACATCGACGCCGCGGTTAATCATATTCTCGATCTGCGACATTTGTGTTTCTTCGTTGCCGTTAGCCGACTGGACAAACACGTTTGCGCCGAGTGATTCCGCTTTTTTCACAAAAATATCGCGATCTTTTTGCCAGCGCTCCAGACGCAGGTCGTCAATCGCCATGCCAATTTTGACCTCCTTGGCATGCCCTGCAAAGCTTGCAAGGAGGAGCGTAGTGCAGAGCGTTAGGGTCAGGTTCTTTATCTTCATAATTATTAGGCCTTTTTGTAGGAGTATGTGTTGCTGAGATAAAAGAAACATTCACTGCTGGGACGCAGCAAATTTTTAACGCGGAAAGGCAGGCTGGCAATTACAGATTTTTATCTTCTCATTATGATATTTGGTTTATTTCTGAATTTATGACCGCGATCGGATTTTAAAATACGTAACGTCTTAATTACATTTGATTCTGGAATCTGCGCCGAAAAATAGTTCGTCTGCGCATTATTTTGCGAGCCAGCGCACAGTTGTGCATTCTCTCAATAGCAGTGTGAAATAACGTAATTGAGCAACCCAAAATGTCTATTCACTATTACTCCTGTATCAACGACTCGCCGCATACCCTGATTATGGAGCTCAATATGCAAGCTTATTTCGACCAACTCGATCGTGTTCGTTACGAAGGCCCGAAAACGACCAATCCTTTAGCATTTCGTCACTACAACCCGGATGAGCTGGTGCTGGGTAAGCGCATGGAAGATC
Organism: Enterobacter sp. SST3; assembly: GCF_000286655.1. NCBI lineage: Bacteria > Pseudomonadati > Pseudomonadota > Gammaproteobacteria > Enterobacterales > Enterobacteriaceae > Enterobacter > Enterobacter sp. SST3. The sequence goes on from NZ_ALNS01000030.1 coordinate 91,070, forward strand.
ATCTGCGCTTTGCCGCCTGTTACTGGCATACCTTCTGCTGGAACGGCGCCGATATGTTCGGCGTGGGCTCCTTTGAACGCCCGTGGCAGCAGCCGGGTGAGGCCATCGAGCTGGCAAAGCGCAAAGCCGATGTGGCGTTTGAGTTCTTCCACAAGCTGAACGTGCCGTACTACTGCTTCCATGACGTCGACGTGTCGCCGGAAGGCGCATCGCTGAAAGAGTATCTGAACAACTTTGCGCAGATGGTGGATGTGCTGGCGGCAAAACAGCAGCAAAGCGGCGTGAAGCTGCTGTGGGGCACGGCAAACTGCTTCACTAACCCACGCTACGGCGCAGGTGCGGCAACCAACCCGGATCCGGAAGTGTTTAGCTGGGCGGCCACGCAGGTGGTGACGGCAATGAATGCCACGCATCAGCTGGGCGGTGAAAACTATGTTCTGTGGGGAGGCCGTGAAGGCTATGAAACCCTGCTCAACACCGACCTGCGTCAGGAGCGCGAGCAGATTGGCCGCTTTATGCAGATGGTTGTCGACCACAAGCACAAAATCGGCTTCCGCGGCACGCTGTTGATTGAGCCGAAGCCGCAGGAGCCGACGAAGCACCAGTATGACTACGACGTGGCGACGGTGTATGGCTTCCTGAAGCAGTTCGGTCTGGAAAAAGAGATTAAAGTGAACATTGAGGCCAACCACGCCACGCTGGCGGGCCACTCTTTCCACCACGAGATCGCGTCGGCGATTGCGCTGGGCATCTTCGGCTCGGTCGATGCGAACCGCGGCGACCCGCAGCTGGGCTGGGATACCGACCAGTTCCCGAACAGCGTGGAAGAGAATGCGCTGGTGATGTACGAAATCATCAAAGCGGGCGGCTTCACTACCGGCGGCCTGAACTTTGACGCCAAGGTGCGTCGCCAGAGCACCGACAAATACGATCTGTTCTACGGCCACATTGGCGCGATGGACACCATGGCGCTGGCGCTGAAGGTGGCGGCACGTATGATTGAAGACGGCGAGCTCGATAAACGCGTGGCGAAGCGCTACAGCGGCTGGAACAGTGAGCTGGGCCAGCAAATTTTGAAAGGTCAGTTATCGCTTGCGGAGATCGCGAAGTACGCTGAACACCATCAGCTGGCGCCGCAGCACCAGAGCGGGCACCAGGAGCTGCTGGAAAATCTGGTCAACCACTACCTGTTCGATAAATAACGGCATCCAGCTTGTAGGCCCGGTAAGCGCAGCGCCACCGGGCATTTTCACTTAAGGAATCCACTATATGTATATCGGGATCGATCTGGGCACATCGGGTGTGAAAGCCATCCTGTTAAGCGAGCAGGGCGAGGTGTTAGCAACGCAGACTGAAAAGCTGCAGGTTTCACGTCCGCATCCGCTGTGGTCGGAACAGGACCCGGAGCAGTGGTGGCAGGCAACGGATCGTGCAATCAAGGCGTTAGGTGAACAGCATTCTCTGCGTGACGTGAAAGCGCTGGGGATTGCCGGGCAAATGCACGGTGCAACCTTGCTGGATAGCGAGCATCGCGTGTTGCGTCCTGCGATCCTCTGGAACGATGGCCGCTGTGCAGAAGAGTGTGCGCTTCTTGAGGGACGCGTACCCACTTCCCGCGCGATTACCGGCAACCTGATGATGCCCGGCTTTACCGCGCCTAAGCTTCTGTGGGTGCAGCGACACGAGCCGGAGATTTTCCGGCAGGTGGCGAAAGTCCTGCTGCCGAAAGACTATCTGCGTTTTCGCATGACGGGCGATTTCGCCTCCGACATGTCCGATGCCGCCGGCACGATGTGGCTCGACGTGGCGAAACGCGACTGGAGCGAGGCGATGCTGGATGCCTGCTATTTGACCCGTGAACACATGCCCGCCCTGTTCGAAGGTAGCGAGGTAACAGGCACACTGCTGCCAGACGTTGCGGAACGCTGGAATATGCCTGCCGTGCCGGTGGTTGCCGGGGGCGGTGACAATGCCGCAGGGGCCGTGGGCGTCGGCATGGTTGAGGCAGGTCAGGCGATGCTGTCGCTGGGAACCTCTGGCGTCTATTTTGCCGTCAGCGACGGCTATCGCAGCAATCCCGAAAGCGCGGTGCACAGTTTTTGTCATGCGCTGCCAGGAAAATGGCATTTGATGTCGGTGATGCTGAGTGCAGCGTCGTGCCTGGACTGGGCGGCGAAGCTGACCGGGATGGCCGATGTTCCTGCGTTGATTGCCGCAGCACAGCAGGCGGATGAAAATGCCGGTACCGTCTGGTTTTTACCGTATCTGTCCGGCGAGCGTACGCCACACAACAATCCGGAAGCGAAAGGGGTGTTCTTTGGCTTAACACATCAGCATGGTCCGGCAGAACTGGCGCGTGCGGTTCTCGAAGGCGTCGGATATGCGCTGGCTGACGGAATGGACGTGGTTCACGACTGCGGCCTGAAACCCGCAAGCGTCACCCTGATTGGCGGCGGTGCGCGAAGCCCTTACTGGCGACAAATGCTGTCGGACATCAGCGGCTTGCAGCTGGATTTCCGCACCGGTGGCGATGTTGGCCCCGCGCTCGGCGCCGCGCGTCTGGCGCAGATTGCTATGAACCCGGAAAAACCGCTTTCACAACTGCTGCCGCAGCTTACGCTTGAACAGGCACATTTGCCTGACGCGGCGCGCCATGCGCGGTACGCGGAAAGGCGCGACGTGTTCCGCAAAATCTACCAGCAGCTGCTGCCGCTGATGACGTAAATTCGCTTGTCCGGGAGAGGCACGAGGATGTCCTTTTTTGGTCTGTGCGTGCCTTCCTTTCCTTGCCAGTATGGTGTCACACCCACTGGCGAGGAGAACCATCATGTCACGCATTGCACTCATCAACATTGATACTCAGCAGTCCTTCCATCACCGCAATTACTGGCAGGAGGATGACATTCCCGCTTTTCAGCAGGCGATGCTGGGGCTGATTGAAGGCTGCCAGGCGCGCGGTATTCCGGTCGTTGATATTTTTCATGTGGATGAAGACGGCCCATTTACGCTGGAAAGCGGCTATGTCAAACCGATGGCCTTTTTGCGTCATCAGCCGGATGTGGTTTTCCAGAAACACGTTCATAATGCCTTCACGGATACCGGGCTCGATCGCTGGCTGCGCGAGCGCGATATCAATAGTGTGATTATCTGCGGCATTCGCACGGAGCAATGCTGTGAAACCACCGCCCGGGTGGCATCCGATCTGGGTTATGCTGTGACCTTTGTGAGCGAGGCAACGCTGACGTTCCCCATGACGTACAAGGGCATTACCCTTAGCGCAGCGGACATTCGCCACCGTACCGAAACGGTACTGTCCGGGCGTTTTGCCGACATTAAAACGGTAGCGGAGACGCTGGAGTCACTGTAATGCCCATCGACGTCTGGTTCGTGATGTTGCCCGGGGTGCTGTCATTAGACATGACCGGCCCGGCAGAAACCTTTGTGCTGGCAGGCGACGCGTTTCGTCTGCATTACATTGGCCCGCAGCCGGAGGTTCCGACGTCGATAGGTCTGACGATGAGCGGCATCCAGCCGTTGCCGGAAAGCCTGTCTCCGGGCAGCTTGCTGGTCCTGCCGGGGGTGAGCGACTCCCGCTTTCAGTTCTCAACCCCGCAGGCGCAGCAGATTCAGCACTGGCTGATGCGCCGGCAGCCGCAGATCCAGCGCCAGGAAATCACCGTGATGTGCGTCTGTTCAGGAGCGTTGCTGGCGGCGAAATCGGGCCTGCTGAATAACAAACAGTGCACAACTCACCATGACGTTATCAGCCGTTTACGCACCGCGGCCCCTACGGCGACGATTAAAGAAAACCGCATCTTTGTGCAGGACGAGAACATCTGGACCAGCGCGGGGATCACGTCGGGCATCGACCTGGCGCTGCATATGATTAACCGCCTGTGCGGCCCCGAAAAGGCGCTGAATGTGGCGCGCGAGATGGTGGTCTGGTTCCGCCGTTCTGGTGACGATCCCCAGCTCTCCCCGTGGCTACGCTACCGCAATCATCTTCATCCGGCGATTCATCGGGCGCAGGATGCGCTCACCGCCGAGCCGCAAAAAACGTGGAACTTGCCTGATATCGCCGCGCTGGCGCACGTCAGCCCGCGCCATCTCACCCGGCTTTTCCAGACACATTTAGGGATTAGCGTCCGCGATTATCTGGAGCAGCTGCGTCTGGCGGTGGCGGAGCAGTGGCTATTGCAGGGGCGCGGCGTGGAGCAGGCTTCGCTGGCGGCAGGGTTTTCCTCCCCGCGCCAGTACCATCGCGCCCGGCAGCGCAGCGTTAGCTGACGAAGCGGCGAACGTCTATTTTTTGCAGCAGCATCGACAGCAGCAGGCTGATCGCCAGGGTCGCGGCAAAAATCCAGATGATATCCAGCACCGGCCAGGTTTTTAGTTCAACCCCTCTTGTCCGAAGCGCGTGGATCACCAGCGCGTGAAAACCGTAAATCCCGAGAGAGTGTCGTGAAATGACGCTCAGTACGGGAAGGGGACGCGCATTCAGGGTGTTTTTAACGAGCGTGAGCAGCGATACGGCACAGATAAAGACCATCGGGCCGCAGTACAGATACCAGGTATCGGCAAAATTACCGCGCCACTGCAGCTCATGCAGCGTCCCGCGTGAAATCACCGCCACGCCGGCGATAAACAGTGCCCCGCAGAGCCAGTTCAGACCGCGTTTTTGCGTGTCCATCATCCCGATGGCGCGCCCCAGCATGCCGTAAAGCACGTAATAGAAGGTATCGCCGTTGATATAGAGGTTCACCGGCAGCCACTCAAATCCGTCGATTTTCTGCGAGACCGTATTCGGGTTGGCGACAATGCCAATCACCACCATCAGGGCCAGAAGCATTTTTCCGCTGACGTTTTTCACCTGAATGAGGGGGGAGACCAGATAGATCACGATAATGGCGAAGAAGAACCACAGGTGGTAGAACACCGGCTTTTGCAGCAAATATTTGAGGGATAACCCGGCGTTAATGGAGGTGAACAGGGTGATATAGAGCAGGGCAACGGCGCTATAGAACCCCAGGCAGGCCGCGATGCGGATGAAGTGCCGCGGCTGCGCGCTGCGTTCACCAAAAAAGAGAAAGCCGGAAATCATAAAGAACAGCGGCACGCTGACGCGCGACGCAGAGTTGAGAATATTGGCGATATCCCAGTTAACGGGGCTGATGCTGTGGGCGTTCGTGACGTACCAGGTCGTCGTGTGGATCATGACCACCATCAGACACGCTATTCCTCGCAGGTTATCAATCCAGTTAATTTTTGACGGCATCAGTTCCTCGTATTCCCTGTAAAGTGAGTGTGACTCCCATTGTCCAAAAGTCTTCGTTTGGAAAATTCTGAGTTTTATTCGCAGGCTTGCCGGGAGACCGCGAGATTCGCAGAATGGCTGACCATAATCTATAAACGTGTTGATACTAAAAATAACAGCCACTGACCAGGACGGTAATAAAAATGATGATGAAGCGTGTGGCATCACTCATTCTGCTTTTCATGCTGGCAGGATGCAGTGCGCCACAAGAATCACCAGTGCAAAAAGCCCAGCAGGGCAAAATGAGCCCGGAACGTTCACTGAATATGGAGTCACTCTGCAAGGACCAGGCCGCACGCCGCTATAACTCGGACGTGCAGAAAATCAACGTCACCGGGTTTGAGCGCTTTCAGGGCAGCTATGAGCTCAAGGGCTATACGGCGCGTAAAGAAGGCTTTGTCTGCTCGTTTGATGCGGACGGCCAGTTTTTACACCTCTCCATGCGCTAGCCTGCTCGCATAATCAACAGCCAGACGCCGTCAGCGCCCTGGCGTGAATGCTTATTTCCCAATTTTCCCTAAACAACCCCGTTTCGTACTGTATATCTTGCAGCCAGCGGGTATACTGGTCCCTTCCATTTAAAACCACACGTATCCAGCACGAAATACTATGCAAAAGTTTGATACCAAGACCTTCCAGGGCCTGATCCTGACCTTACAGGATTACTGGGCTCGTCAGGGCTGTACCATTGTTCAACCTTTGGACATGGAAGTCGGCGCCGGCACTTCACACCCGATGACCAGCCTGCGCGCGTTGGGGCCAGAGCCAATGGCGACCGCGTATGTGCAGCCTTCCCGTCGTCCGACCGATGGTCGTTACGGTGAGAACCCGAACCGTCTGCAGCATTACTATCAGTTCCAGGTGGTGATTAAGCCATCACCCGACAACATTCAGGAACTGTACCTCGGGTCGCTGAAAGAGCTGGGTATGGATCCGACCATTCACGACATTCGTTTCGTGGAAGATAACTGGGAAAACCCAACGCTGGGTGCCTGGGGTCTGGGTTGGGAAGTGTGGCTGAACGGCATGGAAGTGACCCAGTTCACTTACTTCCAGCAGGTTGGCGGTCTGGAATGTAAGCCGATCACCGGTGAGATCACCTACGGTCTGGAACGTCTGGCGATGTACATTCAGGGCGTAGACAGCGTTTACGACCTGGTCTGGAGCGACGGCCCGCTGGGTAAAACCACCTACGGCGACGTGTTCCATCAGAACGAAGTGGAACAATCCACCTATAACTTCGAATACGCGGACGTGGACTTCCTGTTCACCTGCTTCGAGCAGTATGAGAAAGAAGCGCAGCAGCTGCTGGCGCTGGAGACTCCGCTGCCGCTGCCTGCCTACGAGCGTATTCTGAAGGCCGCCCACAGCTTCAACCTGCTGGACGCCCGCAAAGCGATCTCCGTGACTGAACGTCAGCGCTACATTCTGCGTATTCGTACCCTGACCAAAGCCGTTGCAGAAGCTTACTATGCGTCCCGTGAAGCCCTTGGCTTCCCGATGTGCAACCGAAACAAATAAGAGGCGGCCATGTCTGAGAAAACTTTCCTGGTGGAAATTGGCACCGAAGAGCTGCCACCAAAAGCCCTGCGCAGCCTGGCTGAATCTTTTGCTGCGAACGTGACTGCCGAGCTGGATAACGCTGGCCTGGCGCACGGTAAAATTGAGTGGTTTGCTGCTCCGCGTCGTCTGGCGCTGAAAGTGGCAAACCTGGCGGCGTCCCAGCCGGATCGCGAAGTCGAAAAACGTGGCCCGGCGATTGCTCAGGCGTTTGACGCCGAAGGCAAGCCGAGCAAAGCGGCGGAAGGCTGGGCGCGCGGCTGCGGCATCACCGTCGATCAGGCCGAGCGTCTGACCACCGATAAAGGTGAATGGCTGCTGTATCGTGCCCATGTGAAAGGCGAAAGCGCGGAAGCGCTGCTGCCGGACATGATTGCCACGTCTCTGGCGAAGCTGCCCATTCCTAAGCTGATGCGCTGGGGCGCGTCCGACGTGCACTTCGTGCGTCCGGTTCACACCGTGACCCTGCTGCTGGGCGACACCGTTATTCCGGCCACCATTCTCGGCGTGGCGTCCGATCGCGTGATCCGCGGCCACCGCTTTATGGGCGAGCCTGAGTTCACCATCGACAATGCCGACCAGTATCCGCAAATCCTGCTGGAGCGCGGCAAGGTCATTGCTGACTATGAACAGCGTAAAGCCAAAATCAAAGCGGACGCGGAAGACGCGGCGCGTAAGATTGGCGGTAAAGCCGATCTGAGCGACAGCCTGCTGGAAGAAGTGACCTCGCTGGTGGAATGGCCGGTTGTGCTGACCGCGAAGTTCGAAGAGAAATTCCTGGCCGTTCCGGCTGAAGCGCTGGTGTACACCATGAAGGGTGACCAGAAGTACTTCCCGGTCTATGCCAACGACGGCAAGCTGCTGCCAAACTTCATTTTCGTGGCGAACATCGAATCGAAAGATCCGAGCCAGATTATCTCCGGTAACGAGAAGGTCGTGCGCCCACGTCTGGCGGATGCCGAGTTCTTCTTCAACACCGACCGTAAAAAGCGTCTGGAAGATCATCTTCCACGCCTGCAGACCGTACTGTTCCAGCAGCAGCTGGGTACGCTGCGCGACAAGACCGACCGTATTGCGGAGCTGTCCGGCTGGATCGCTCGTGAAATCGGTGCCGACGTTAACCACGCGACCCGCGCAGGCCTGCTCTCCAAGTGTGACCTGATGACCAACATGGTGTTCGAATTTACCGACACCCAGGGCGTGATGGGCATGCACTACGCGCGTCACGATGGCGAAGCGGAAGACGTGGCGGTTGCCCTGAACGAGCAGTATCAGCCGCGCTTTGCGGGTGACGAACTGCCGTCCAACCCGGTAGCTTGTGCTGTCGCAATTGCCGATAAGATGGACACCCTGGCGGGTATCTTCGGTATCGGCCAGCATCCGAAAGGCGACAAAGACCCGTTTGCGCTGCGTCGTGCTGCGCTCGGCGTGCTGCGTATCATCGTTGAGAAGAACCTGAACCTGGATCTGCAGACCCTGACCGAAGAAGCGGTGCGTCTGTACGGCGATAAGCTGACCAATGCCAACGTTGTGGATGACGTGATCGACTTTATGCTCGGTCGTTTCCGCGCCTGGTATCAGGATGAAGGTTACACCGTCGACACCATTCAGGCGGTGCTGGCGCGTCGTCCGACCCGTCCGGCTGATTTCGATGCGCGTATGAAGGCGGTTTCTCACTTCCGTACGCTGGAAGCGGCATCTGCTCTGGCGGCGGCCAACAAGCGTGTCTCCAACATCCTGGCGAAGTCCGACGAGACGCTGAACGAGCGCGTGAACGCCGCGACGCTGAAAGAGCCGGAAGAGATCGCCCTGGCGATGCAGGTTGTGGTGCTGCGCGACAAGCTCGAGCCGGTCTTCGCGGAAGGTCGCTACCAGGAAGCGCTGGTGGAGCTGGCCGAGCTGCGTGACGTCATCGACGCCTTCTTCGAGAAAGTGATGGTAAACGTAGAAGATAAAGAGCTGCGTATTAACCGTCTCTCTATGCTCGAGAAACTGCGTGAGCTGTTCCTGCGCGTGGCGGATATTTCGCTGCTGCAGTAATGTGCCCGTTGTGACAAATGCTAAAAACCCGCTTCGGCGGGTTTTTTTATAGTGTGTTGCTGAAAATTTAACCTTGAAATGGTCAACACATTCCCGCTATCCTTATCCCCGTTAACTTTCTCGCGCTGGAGTGCCCCCCAAAAATGAACAAACACGACTGATGAATTTCGATCCTTGCTAAACGCCATCGCGTCGGCAGGGGATGTTTTGATTTCATTCAGGAGTGCTTATGGCTCATTTTGCGCAGTCCCCTTCTTTTATTTTGCATCAGGTCACCTGTCAGTTTCCGACGGGCGATACCCTTTTTGGTCCGCTGAATCTCACGCTGGAACCCTCCCTGTGCGCGCTGGTTGGCCGCAACGGCAGCGGAAAAACGCGTCTGCTGCGTCTGCTGGCGGGGCTGGACGAACCGGCTACCGGTCATATTGAACGCTTTGGCTCGCATGCCTGGGTGGCGCAGCAGCATGTTATTTCTTCGCAGACGACGCTGGCTGAACTTCTCGGGTATGACGCGATTTTTACTGCGCGAAAGCGCATTGACAGCGGCGATTACCAGCCTGACGATCTGGCGTTGCTCGACGGCTACTGGGATATCGCCGAACGTCTGAGCGAAGCGTTTATCAATGCGACGCTCCCACCGTTTGAGCCTGATAAGCCCGCCATAGAACTCAGCGGCGGCGAGCGCATCCGCGCCCTGCTGTGCGGGGCGTTTACGGCGGGCGCGGACTTTCTTCTGCTGGACGAACCGACTAACCATCTGGATCGACAAGGCCGGGCGTGGTTCTACGACCAGTTGAGTCGGTATCAGGGCGGCGTGCTGGTGGTCTCCCATGACCGGGAGTTACTGGCTCATGTACCCCGTATCCTTGAACTGAGCGGTTCGGGTCTGCGCAGCTACGGCGGGAATTATGCGGATTATCAAACCCAGCGCGATGCCGAACAGCAGGCGGCCCGCGCGGCGCTGGAACATGCGGCAACCGAGCGCAAACGCACCCGCGTGCGCATGCAAAAAGAGCATGATGACAGCCAGCGGCGGTCGGCAAAGACGTTACGCACCGTCGATACCCTGAATATCGCGTCGTTCGAGCGGGTCAAATATAAAGGCGCGGCAAAGGAACGTATCGGCACCTGGAAAAAACAGCACAGCGAGCAAAACGAAGCGCTGAACGCCGCGGTAAACAAGGCGCGTGAACGCGTTGAAGACGATAATCCGGTGATGTTCACTTTACCGGGGAGTCAGATCCCGGAGGGGAAGCAGGTGCTGGTGCTGGAGGATCTGGTGCTGCAGCATGTACCTGTTCCTCCGCTCAACTGGCGGATGGACGGACCGATGCGCGTGGCGTTAAAGGGGCCGAACGGCTGCGGGAAGTCGACGCTGTTAAAAACCCTCCTCGGCGAGATGGCTCCCCGTTCGGGTAGCTGTAAAGTGTCCGTCAGCTGCGCTTATCTCGACCAGCATCTCTCCCGGTTCGATCTCTCGCAGTCGGTCATGACGCATCTCAATTTGAGTCATACTCCTCTGGAAGAGGGGGTATTGCGAACCCGTTTAGCGCAGCTTCAACTGGGGGCTGACAAAGTGATGCTCCCATTGGCGGCGCTCAGCGGCGGTGAGCGTCTTAAGGCTGCCCTGGCCTGCGTGCTGTGGCGCGCGGAGGCCACGCAGCTTCTGCTGCTGGATGAACCGACCAACCATCTGGATCTGGCTTCAGTCCAGGCCATTGAAGCGGCGCTGGCCGGTTTCCCTGGGGCACTGCTGGTGGTATCACACGATGAGGCGTTTTTAAGCGGCTTAACGTTAACGCATGAGCTGGTGTGGGAAGAGGCAGGTTGGCGTTGTGATAGCCTGTAAAACACAAGCCCCCGCAAAGGCGGGGGCATTCAATCTTCACTACGCGATCTGCTTGCTGAGTGCAGGGTTGGCCTGAATCAGGCGCATCAGCCGTAACTCGGTTGGGGTGGGTTTCTCACGTTTTGACTCCCACTCCTGCACCATAGCCACGCTGACACCCATCGCTCTGGCGAATTCTTCGGTTTTCAGTCCTGTCCCTTTGCGCAATTGCTCATATTCTGTAAAGGGATTGGATTTTTGTTGCAGGGTAATCGTCTGCGGTACATCTTTAAAAATGATCTGTTCCAGGCTGCTCAGCAGCTCAAACTCAGGATCTTTATATTCCATTGAGGACTCCTCTTAAATCTCACATCGTGATCAAGAACATCAGAGAGCCAGTTAAGAATAGTCCCTAATACCAACCCAGGATCGTCACGGGTGTGATTAATCGTGCGGTAACGATCGCTGTATCCGATTCAGCAATATGGAGAGTTATGCTAATTCCCTGATTAGTCATAAGTCGGCTTCGCCAGGTATTTTTTTGTAAATGGTAAGAAATAAATCGGCAATAGCCGTTTTGCATGAAAAGAGTATCTTGCAAGGCTGACCTGGACTATCCTTGTCAGCGTCGGGCACGCGTGTGCCGGTGTGCGCTTTTTTGGGTGAAAGGAGTAATAAAATGGCGACAGGAAAGTCCTGCTCTCGCTGGTTTGCGCCTATTGCGGCGTTGTTGATGGTTGTTAGCCTGAGTGGGTGTTTTGATAAAGAAGGCGATCAGCGCAAAGCGTTTATCGATTTTCTGCAGAATACAGTGATGCGCAGCGGCGAGCGGTTGCCAACGCTGACTGCGGATCAGAAAAAGCAGTTTGGCCCCTTTGTGTCCGATTACGCCATTCTTTATGGTTATTCACAGCAGGTGAGCCAGGCGATGGATTCCGGTATCCGCCCGGTAGTGGATAGCGTGAACGCCATCCGCGTTCCACAGGATTACATGACGCAGCGTGAACCATTGCGTCAGTCCAACGGTGCGCTTGGCGTGCTGAGCCAGCAGCTGCAGAATGCGAAAATGCAGGCTGACGCGTCACGTTCTGCGCTGAAGCAGGGCGACGATCTCAAACCGGTCTTCGACAAAGTGTATGAGAAAGTGGTGACCAAACCGTCAGAAGCACTGCAACCGTTGATTCCGGCCGCGCAAATCTTCACGCAGCAGCTGGTCCAGGTGGGTGACTTTATTGCCCAGCAGAATACGCAGGTAAGCTTTGTTGCCAACGGTATTCAGTTCCCGACCTCCCAGCAGGCAAGCCAGTACAATACGCTGATTGGGCCGCTGGCCTCTCAGCATCAGGCCTTCAGCCAGGCCTGGAGTGCCGCAGTCGCTGCCACAGAATAAACCGAAAAAACCCCGCTTCTGGCGGGGTTTTTTTATGCGTTGCGAAAATAACGCTTGTCATTCCTCTACCACATCGGTATAACTATTCCCGTCGGTTTGTTACACAGACCTAAAGCAGTTTAGTAAAGCAGTCCAGATTGTTATCCATAGATACCCTTCGTAGTGACCCTTCCTTCATCGCTTAAAAATCTGTAACGCAATCCATCAAGCCGGAAGGCACAATATATTTGTTAATAAGGTAATTTCTATGTCTGCTAAAATGACTGGTCTGGTAAAATGGTTCAACGCTGATAAAGGTTTCGGCTTCATCACTCCTGACGATGGCTCTAAAGACGTGTTCGTACACTTCTCTGCTATCCAGAACGATGGCTACAAATCTCTGGACGAAGGTCAGAAAGTGTCCTTCACCATCGAAAGCGGCGCTAAAGGCCCAGCAGCTGGTAACGTTGTAAGCCTGTAAGCTTCCAACCCAGTAGCAAAGAATTTAAAAACCCGCCTTCTGGCGGGTTTTTTCGTTTCTACCGTTGCACCTGCGGGTTCACGCAGTTTCTCTCCACCTTTCCACTAAGGGCGGCAATAAGGTTATCGACCGCGGTGGCCGCCATGTTGTAGCGCGTCTCATGGGTGGCTGAGCCGATGTGGGGCAGGGCAACCACGTTAGGCATTGTCAGCAGCGGGGAGTTCACCGGCAGCGGCTCCTGCTCAAACACGTCCAGACCTGCTGCATGGATCTCACCGTTTTTCAGGGCCTCAATCAGCGCCTTCTCATCCACCACCGGGCCACGACCCGCGTTGATGAAAATGGCAGATGCCTTCATTTTTTCAAACGCCTCTTTACCGATCAGATGACGGGTTTCATCCGTCAGCGGCAGCACCAGGCAGACAAAATCGGCTTCCTGCAGCAGGGCATCCAGCTCGCAGTAACGGGCGTTGAAGCGTTCTTCGGCTTCACTGTGATGGCGACGCGCGTTATACAGAATCGGCATGTTAAAACCAAAATGGGCGCGCTGCGCCAGCGCCAGCCCGATACGCCCCATACCGACAATGCCCAGCGTTTTGCCGTGAACATCCACGCCGAACCAGTCCGGACCAATGCTTTTTGTCCATTCGCCCGCTTTGACGCGCTCAGCCACTTCCACCACGCGACGGGCCGTGGTGAGCATGAGCGCCATCAGCGTATCGGCAACGGTTTCCGTCAGAGCATGCGGGGTATGCATCAGCAGGATCTTGCGGGCGTTAAGCGCATCCACGTCGAAGTTGTCGTAACCCACGGAAACGGTTGAGGTAGCACGCAGCTTCGGCATTTTCTCCAGCAGGGCGACATCCACTTTTTCGCTTGAACCCAGCAGGCCTTCCGCGCTCGCGAACGCGTCGGCGTGCTGTGCCACGGTTTCCGGGCGCAGGTTCTTCACCTGCGTGACGTTGAAGTGCTCTTCAAGGCGTTTCTGCAGATCTTCCGGCAGGGTTTTATACAAAATGACGGACGGCTTCATGCTAATCTCCGTTGATTTTTTAAGGATTCAGGCGTGGCGAGCGCCGACAGGGTGTTGTTGATTATTAGCAGGCTTAACAATCAGAGTAAGCCATACCGAGGCGAAAAGCGCCACCCCCATAAAGATGTACGATGCGGATGGGCTGCCGGTGGCACCGTTCAGGTAACCGACGAACCAGGAGCCGCAGAACGAACCCAGCGCACCCATACTGTTAATCAGCGCCATCGCGCCCCCCGCCACGTTACGAGGCAGCATCTCGGGGATGATGGCAAAGAACGGTCCGTAAGGGGCGTACATGGCCGCACCGGCAACCACCAGCAGCGTATAAGAGACCCAGAAGTGGTTTGCGCCCACGGCCCAGGAGCCAATAAAGGCGAAGGCGGCAATCAGCAGCAGCGGCCAGACAAACAGCTTGCGGTTCTGCAGCTTGTCTGACGCCCAGGAAACGACGATCATCGCGATGGTTGCCGCCAGATACGGTACGGATGACAGCCAGCCTACTTCGACCATGCCGAGGTTTTCACCGCCGCTGCGGATAATGGACGGCAGCCACAGCACAAAGCCGTACACGCCAATGCTCCAGGTAAAGTACTGCGCGCAGAGCAGGATCACGTTACGCGAGCGGAAGGCTTCACCATAGTTACGCACCGCCTTCAGGCCTTGCTGTTCTTTATCCAGCTGCGCCTGCAGCGCCGCTTTTTCATCTTCGGAAAGCCATTTCGCCTGGGCTGGTTTATCTTTCACCAGCACCCACCAGCAGAAGGCCCAGATAATTGCCGGCACCCCTTCAATGATAAACATCTCGCGCCAGCCGAAGGCCTGGATCAGGTAGCCGGACACCACCGACATCCACAGTACCGTGACCGGGTTACCGAGGATCAGGAAGGTATTCGCGCGCGAGCGCTCAGATTTGGTGAACCAGTTGCTGATGTAGATCAGCATCGCGGGCATAACCGCCGCCTCAACCACGCCGAGGATAAAGCGAATGGCGGCCAGGGCAGGAATATTGTTCACCATGCCGGTCAGCGACGCGCAGGCGCCCCACAGGATCAGACAGATGAAGATCAGCTTACGCACGCTGCGGCGTTCCGCATAGATCGCGCCGGGGATCTGGAAGAAGAAGTAGCCCAGGAAGAAAAGGGCACCCAGCAGGGAGGAGATCCCTTTGGTGATCCCGAGGTCCTCGGTGATCCCCGCGGCGGACGCGAAGCTGAAGTTGGCTCGGTCAAGGTACGCCAGGCTGTACGTGATGAACACGATTGGCATGATGTACCACCAGCGTTTTACTGCATTGGTCGAACTGTTCATAGGCTTGCCTCTGTTGTTGAGGTTGTTACCGCCGTTGTCTGTAGGGTACACGGTGGCTTAATTATCTGGTGCGGCTTGCTGCCTCACCCTGGCCCTCTCCCACAGGGAGAGGGAATTTAAACGCCGAGCTGTGCTCGCGTTGGTAATCCTTCGCTGTCGCCCTGCACCTGAATGGCCAGCGAGCCAATCTTGTTGCCTCGCGCGACGGCCTGCGGCAGCGTTTTACCTTCCAGCAGGGCGCTAATCACGCCCACGGCAAAGCCGTCACCCGCGCCGACGGTGTCGACCACGTTCTCGACCTTCACTGCCGCGACCGCGCCCTGCTCGCCGTTGGCCGTTTTAAACCACGCGCCATCGGCACCGGTCTTCAGCACCACCGCTTTTACCCCTTTATTCAGGTAGAAGTCGGCAATGCCTTCCGGCGTGCTTTCGCCGGTCAGGATCATCCCTTCTTTCAGGCCTGGCAGAACCCAGTCCGCCCTGAACGCCAGACGGTTCAGTTTCTCCACCATTTCCGCTTCGCTTTTCCACAGCACCGGGCGCAAATTCGGATCGAACGAGATCGTTTTGCCCTGGGCTTTCATGGTGGTCGCGGCATGATCCAGCAGCTCATACGAGCTGGCAGAAAGTGCCGCGGCTACGCCGCTCAGGTGAAGATGGCGCGCGGAGGCAAAGTAATCGGCGTGGTAATCCGCGACAGAAAGATGGCTTGCAGCCGAGCCTTTGCGGAAATACTCCACGATGGGATCGGTTCCATTTTCGACCTTGGATTTAAGCTGAAAGCCGGTAGGGAAGCGTCCGTCGAGGGTGACCCCTGCAGCATCAATCCCCTCTTTTTTCAGCGAATCGAGAACGAAATGGCCAAAGCTGTCATCCCCCACGCGGCTGACCCAGCCCACGTTCAGGCCGAGACGCGCCAGGCCGGTCGCGACGTTCAGCTCTGCGCCTGCGACGCGTTTGATAAAGTGCTCCACCGCACTCAGCTCGCCCGTTTCGGTGGCGACAAACATGGCCATGGCCTCGCCGATCGTGGTGACATCCAGCGTCTTGTGCATGGTTTACTCCTCGCGCAGCAGGTTGACGTAATGGCGGGTAACGGCGGTTAAATCCGCCCCTTCCAGCGGGAATTCGATACCGCGCGGGGCATCGGCAGGCAGCTGGCCGAGCAGATCCAGCCAGCGTGCATCGGCGCGGTCCGGTGCGACGGCGCGGAAGTTATCTTTATGCGGCACGGCGGCCTTCACGTGGATATAGCTCACGGCAGGGGCCAGGTGACGCGCGGCCTCTTCAGGGGAGTCGCCCACCCACAGCCAGTTCCCCATATCGAAGGTCAGCGTGACGGGGAGCGCCATTTCCCGACAGGCGGCCTGGAAGCGCTGCATGGGCGCGAGCTGTCCGCAGTCGGTCTGATCGTTCTCCACGACCAGCGCCATGCCGCTGGTATTCAGCAGCGTACGCAGGGCGTCCAGAGGTTGCGCGTCGCGGAAATGGCCGAGGGACACCTTCAGCCAAAGTGCGTTCAGGGTGTTGGCTTCAGAAAGATAGCGGGGCAGGTCAGGGTTGAGGGTGCCGTCGGGCATAAACAGGGCGGCGGGTGCGGAGTAGCACGCCAGCAGACCCAGTAGCTCAATGGATTCGCCCAGCGCGGGCAGCGCCAGCAGCTCTTCGCTGTTGAACAGTTCCCGGCGGATCTCCACGCCGTCTGCCCCCGCGCCAGCAATAACGGGGAGCATCGCCCGTTGACCGCCCGCCTGTCGCACCTGTTCCGCACCGTACGCGGCGGTGACCACCATAATTTTCCTGCCCATCTTCGGACTCCATCGCAACATATCAATACTATTACGCTAGATGGAACCGGTTCCAAAGAAAAGGTCAGGATGTTGAATTTATGATCGCTATCACAAGGGAAATTTAACGCGCGGTGGAGCCACGAACGATCAGCTCGCCGGAGAAGACCTGCTCGCGAACGGCATCACTGGTGCCTTCAATACGACGAACGACTTGTTCAACAGCAGCATAGCCAATCTGCCAGGTGGGCTGTTTGAGGGTAGTAATGCCGACGCCAGCCAGCTCCGCCCACTCCAGTTCATCAAACCCCAGCAGACCGATGTCGCTGCCCCAGTGCAGGCCAATGCGCTTGAGCGAGCGGGCAACCTGCAGCGTCAGCGCCCCGTTGGCGGAGATAACCGCTTTGCGCATCCCACGATGGCGCGTATGGAACTGACGCAGGGTGTTGTCAAGCTGCCCGGCTTCGTGAAGCGGCGTTTCGGCATTTTCGGCGATCACGCCGGGATAACGCTCCAGCGTGGCGCGAAATGCGCTCAGGCGTTCACGTCGGGTGTTGACCATCCCCAGCGGTTCACTCAGAAACAGAATGGCCTCGAAGCCCTGTTCAATCAGATGTTCGGTGGCGGTCGTGGCGGCCTGGGTGTTATCCAGCCCGACCACGTCGCAGGCAAATTCCGGGATTTTACGGTCGATGAGGACCATGGGCAGGGAGGATTGCTGCAGGCGATTTAAGCCTTCTTCACGCATGCCTACCGCGTTGACCACAATCCCTTCCACCTGATAGCTGCGCAGCAGGTCGAGATAATGCAGCTCCTGGTCGACTTCGTTGTTGGTATTACAGACCAGCGGCGTGAAACCCTTCTCGCGACAGGCGGCTTCGATACCGCTGAGCACGTTCACGGAGTAGGGGTTGGTGATATCGGCGATGATCAGCCCGATAAGGCGGGTGCGGCCACGTTTGAGCCCGCGCGCCATGAGGCTGGGACGGTAGTCGAGATCGGCAATAGCCTGTTCAATACGCGCCAGCAACGCATCGGACAGCAGGTGTTTCTCGCCGTTAAGGTAGCGCGAAATGCTGGTTTTACCGGTTTTGGCGGCTTTCGCCACGTCGCTGATGGTGGCCCGGGCTGGTTTGCTCATCACTGATTTCCCTGAATTTAGTGAGAATACCTTAGCGGGAAAATCGGACGAATCAAGTAATTTGCCCGGTGGCGCTGCGCTTACCGGAGGTTGCGGCCTGATGCCCTCACCCCAACCCTCTCCCGCGGGAGAGGGCGCAAACACTAAAAACGGCAACGGGGTTGCCGTTTTGCTTTTACCTACTGAATTGGGCTTAACGTAATCTCTACGCGGCGGTTCTGCGCTTTGCCTTCCGCCGTGCTGTTGCTGGCGATAGGGTTGGCAGGGCCCATGCCGCTGGTGCGGATGCGGTTTGCTTCAACGCCCTGGGTAATCAGCGAGCTGGCCACGGAATCGGCGCGCTGCTGGGACAGACGCATGTTCAGATCCTGGCTGCCGGTGCTGTCGGTGTAGCCAATCACGTTCACGGCGGTCTTGTTGTACTCTTTCAGCACCATCGCCACGCCGGTAAGGGTGTTCGCACCCGCGGGTTTCAGCGTTGCGCTGCTGCTGTCGAAGGTGACGTTGTTCGGCATGTTCAGGATGATGTTATCGCCGCTGCGCGTCACGCTCACGCCGGTTCCCTTCATTTTGTCGCGCAGTTTTGCTTCCTGCACGTCCATGTAATAACCGACGCCGCCGCCCAGGGCCGCGCCCGCCGCTGCGCCAATCAGCGCGCCTTTGCCGCGGTCTTTCTTGGAGGAGGAGAGCGCCCCAACGCCTGCGCCGACCAGCGAGCCGATACCCGCGCCAATGCCGGATTTACCCGCTTCGCGCTCACCGGTGTAAGGGTTGGTTGTGCAGCCAGAAACAGCCAGTGCACCGCTCACCAGAGCGGCAATAACGAGTACGCGTTTTTTCATCTTCTTTCCTTAATCCTTTTTATTCTTTGCCACGGTGAACGTGGCAGTTGATTATGACGTCCAGATACGGAGAAAATTCCGGGTATAACTCTGAAATTTGTGACAAACCATAAACGGTCTCAATAAGAAGGCCGTAAACCTGCACGCAACCAGGAGCGCACGCTTGAGCACCTCAACGAAAACCATTCTGACCGCCGCCCACTGGGGGCCAATGCTGGTCGAAACCGATGGCGAAAATGTTCTGTCGTCTCGCGGAGCATTGCCAACACAACATCCCAACTCTTTACAGACCGTCGTTCGCGATCAGGTGCACAGCAAAACACGCGTGCGCTGGCCGATGGTGCGTAAAGGTTTTCTCGCCTCACCTGACAAGCCGCAGGGCATTCGCGGTCAGGATGAGTTTGTTCGCGTGAGCTGGGATGACGCGCTGGCGCTGATCCACACCCAGCACAAGCGCATTCGCGACAGTTACGGTCCGTCGTCCATTTTCGCCGGGTCCTACGGCTGGCGCTCTAACGGGGTGCTGCACAAGGCGTCGACGCTGCTGCAGCGCTATATGAGCCTGGCGGGCGGCTATACCGGTCATCTGGGGGATTACTCCACCGGTGCGGCGCAGGCGATCATGCCGTATGTCGTGGGCGGGAACGAAGTGTACCAGCAGCAGACCAGCTGGCCGCTGGTGCTGGAACATACCGACGTGGTGGTGCTGTGGAGCGCTAACCCTCTTAACACGCTGAAAATTGCCTGGAATGCCAGCGACGAGCAGGGCATTGGCTATTTCGACGCGCTGCGCAAAAGCGGCAAGCGCATCATCTGCATTGACCCGATGCGCTCTGAAACCCTGGATTTCTTCGGCGACAGCGCCGAGTGGATTGCCCCACATATGGGCACCGACGTGGCAATGATGCTGGGTATCGCCCATACCCTGGTGGAAAACGGCTGGCACGATGTCGAATTCCTGACGCGCTGTACCACCGGCTTCGATAAATTCGCCGACTATCTGACGGGTAAAACGGATGGCGTGGCCAAAACGGCTGAGTGGGCGGCAGAAATTTGCGGTGTTTCTGCGAATAAACTTCGCGAACTGGCGGCGTTATTCCATAAAAACACCACGATGTTGATGTCCGGCTGGGGGATGCAGCGCCAGCAGTTTGGCGAGCAGAAACACTGGATGCTGGTGACCCTTGCCGCGATGCTGGGGCAGATCGGTACGCCGGGCGGCGGTTTTGGTCTCTCCTATCACTTTGCCAACGGCGGTAACCCCACGCGTAAAGCGGCGGTGCTGGCGTCTCTGCAAGGTTCGGTGCAGGGCGGCGTGGACGCCGTGGATAAAATCCCGGTGGCGCGTATTGTTGAAGCTCTGGAAAATCCGGGCGGTTTTTATCAGCACAATGGTCTCGACCGCCACTTCCCGGATATTAAATTTGTCTGGTGGGCGGGCGGGTCGAACTTCACGCACCATCAGGATACCAACCGCCTGATCCGCGCCTGGCAGAAGCCGGAGCTGGTGGTGATTTCAGAGTGCTTCTGGACCGCCTCGGCGAAACACGCTGATATCGTGCTCCCGGCGACCACCTCGTTTGAGCGTAACGATCTCACCATGACCGGCGACTACAGCAATCAGCATATGGTCCCGATGAAGCGCGTGGTGGCCCCGCGCGATGAGGCGCGTGATGATTTCGACGTGTTTGCTGAACTGAGCGAGCGGTGGGAAGCGGGCGGTCGCGAGCGTTTTACCGAGGGAAAAACCGATCTCGAATGGCTGGAAACCTTCTACCAGATTGCCGGACAGCGCGGCGCGGCGCAGGGCGTGACGCTCCCGCCATTTACTGAGTTCTGGGAGGCGAACCAGATCGTCGAAATGCCGGAGAGCGAACAGAACGCGAAGTTTGTTCGTTTTGCCGATTTCCGCCGCGATCCGGAGAACCACCCGCTGAAAACCGAGAGCGGCAAGATCGTGCTCTACAGCGAGCGCATCGCCAGCTTTGGCTATGCTGACTGCCCGCCGCATCCCACGTGGCTCGAGCCGGACGAATGGCACGGCAACGCCCGGCCGGATCAGCTGCAGGTGTTATCTGCCCATCCCGCGCACCGTCTGCACAGCCAGCTTAACTATACCTCCCTGCGCGAGCAGTATGCGGTCGCCGGGCGAGAGCCCATCACGCTGAATACCCTTGATGCGCAAGCGCGCGGGATTGCGGACGGCGACGTGGTGCGCGTCTGGAACGCGCGTGGACAGGTGCTGGCAGGGGCGGTGGTGAGCGACGGGATTAAGCCGGGCGTGATCTGCATTCATCAGGGCGCATGGCCTGACCTTGAGCTCGCCGAAGGCGGTATCTGTAAAAACGGGGCGGTTAACGTGCTGACCAAAGATCTCCCCAGCTCGAAGCTGGGGAATGGTTGCGCAGGGAACACGGCGCTGGCCTGGGTCGAGAAATATACGGGTCCCGAGCTTACCTTAACGGCGTTTGATCCGCCTGCCAGCTCATGATCCACGTCGGGTGTTGGGTGTCATCCTGCCAGGCGCTGTCTTCAATGCGAAAGCCCTGAGCATGGTAGAAATTCACCGCCCGGACATTTTTCTGATACACCTCCAGGGTTAAGTGCGGGAAGCGCTGTTGAACATGGTTCAGCAGCGCGCGCCCGATGCCTTTCCCGATGCATGACGGCGCCACAAAAAGGGCGCCGACAAACTGAGACTGCATCACGCTGATAAATCCGCAAGGTTCGCCGTCCTGCTCCCAGACCCAGGTTTCAGCGGACGGCAGATAAACGTCCCGCACCATGGCCTCATTCTCTTTCCAGTAATTCGGCGCGATGAACGGATGCGCTTCCGTGGTGCTTTCCAGCCACAGGCTCAGCAGCGGCGCGGTATTTTCATTTTGCCATTTGCGGATCATGATGGCCTCCCGGATGACAGAAGCAGCCGGTAACGTGGTCGTTGACCAGGCCACAGGCCTGCATAAAGGCGTAGCAGATGGTGGAGCCGACAAACTTAAAGCCACGTTTTTTCAGGGCCTTCGAGAGCGCATCCGAGGCCGGAGTGGCGGCCGGAATTTCCGCGAGCGTGGTCGCCTCCGTGACTTGCGGATCGTTATTCACAAACGTCCAGACAAAATCTGAAAATGATTCGCCGTTTTGTTCCATCGCCAGATAAGCGCGTGCATTACCGATGATGGCCTGGATCTTGCCGCGATGGCGGATGATGCCGGCATCCTGCACCAGTCGCTCGACGTCCTCATCGGTCATCGCGGCGACGGCGACGGGGTCGAACTGGTGGAAAGCGCTGCGGTAATTTTCGCGTTTTTTCAGTACCGTAATCCATGATAACCCCGCCTGCTGGCCCTCCAGGCAGATCATCTCAAAGAGCTTTTTGCCATCCCTTTCCGGCACGCCCCATTCCCGATCGTGATAGTCGATATAAAGCTGATCCTGGCTTACCCAACCGCAACGTTCCATCCGTCATCTCCCTTATTGATACTGATTTCGCAAAAATTTCGTTCTGACTGGCTTGACGTGTTTACTATAAAGACAATAGTTAATACAGGGCCATATGCTCTCTAAGCTCTTCCTGAATAACGACAAATATCGCCGAATTCGGCTCTCTCTGGGGTCGCGTTGAAGATGATAAAAAAAATCAGTGGTCGCCATGCTGTGTCTGGTCTGGTGGGGATTTCAGCCTGCCTGTTTTTTTGTAATACAGCGTCTGCCTGGCAACAGGAATATATCGTTTCAGACGCCCAAAATAATACGGCGGAACGCTATACATGGGACGCGGATCACCAACCGCGCTATGAGGATATTCTCGCGGAGCGTATTCAGTCTTCGCAAAATGCGCCGGGTCTTGCTCTGAATATACCGTCTGGCAGCACGACAGAGGGGGCGATGAGCGTAGGCTGGAATTTTCCCGTTTCAGCGCGAATTACCACCGGCCCGGTGGTGGCGTGGCGGTACGACGGCACGGCTCCCATGATGATCAACGAGTTTGGTGATAGCGCGTCGACACAGTCAGTTACGGATCCGCTCTGGCATGCCAGCGTCAGCACGCTGGGGTGGCGCGTTAACACCCAGTACGGCGATCTCCGGCCCTGGGCGCAGATCAGCTATAACCAACAGTTTGGTGAAAACCAGTGGAAATCGCAGTTTGGTATGCCGCAAACGCCAGCTCCTGCCCAAAATGGCAGCTGGATGGATGTCACCGTGGGAACGGATATTCCCTTTAATACGCACATGGCGGCCTATGCCTCGCTGGCTCAGGGGGAGCATACCACCACCGGTGAGCAGTTTTTATACACCCTCGGCGTCAGCGCCAATTTCTAGAGTTGTTACTTTTTTAAACGTTACGATAACATCTCGAATACAATAACCACGGGCTTTACAGCGATAGCAGATACTAACATGCTGTCGCTTTATTCCCGTGCCAGGTCATTCATTCCCGATTCCAGGCATTTCATTCCGTTCCGCCTGCATTTCATGCCGTTTTACCCCAGGCATATTGAGGTTTTGTTTATCGTTGTCCTCAGCGAATTCCCTCAATTTATCTTGCAGGACAACTGCCATGAACACATCAACCTATAACCGCACGCGCTGGCTCACGCTCTTTGGCACCATCGTCACTCAGTTTGCGCTGGGATCGGTCTATACCTGGAGCCTGTTTAACAGTGCGCTTTCTGACAAACTCGGCGCACCGGTCAGCCAGGTCGCGTTCTCCTTTGGTTTGCTGAGCCTGGGTCTGGCGATTTCATCTTCCGTCGCGGGCAAGCTGCAGGAGCGTTTTGGCGTGAAGCGCGTGACCATGGCGTCCGGCATCCTGCTGGGGCTGGGCTTTTTCCTGACCGCGCATTCCAGCAATCTGATGATGCTCTGGCTGAGTGCGGGCGTGCTGGTGGGACTGGCGGACGGCGCGGGTTATCTGCTGACGCTGTCAAACTGCGTGAAGTGGTTCCCGGAACGTAAAGGCTTAATCTCGGCGTTTGCCATTGGTTCTTATGGTTTGGGCAGCCTCGGGTTCAAATTTATCGATGCCCATCTGCTGGCGTCCGTTGGCCTCGAAAAAACCTTCATGATCTGGGGCGCAATCGTGCTGGTGATGATTCTGTTCGGCGCCACGCTGATGAAGGATGCGCCGCAGCAGGAAGTGAAATCCGTGAATGGCGTGGTGGAGAATGATTTCACCCTCGCGCAGTCCATGCGTAAACCGCAGTACTGGATGCTGGCGGTGATGTTCCTGACGGCCTGCATGAGCGGCCTGTATGTCATCGGCGTCGCGAAAGATATCGCACAGGGGATGGTGAAACTGGATGCAGCCACGGCGGCCAACGCGGTGACCGTCATCTCCATTGCTAACCTCTCCGGTCGTCTGGTCCTCGGTATTCTGTCCGACAAAATCGCCCGCATCCGCGTGATTACGATTGGGCAGGTGGTTTCGCTGGTCGGTATGGCGGCGCTGCTGTTCGCTCCGCTGAATGAAGCCACCTTCTTCGCGGCAATTGCCTGCGTGGCCTTTAACTTCGGCGGCACCATTACCGTCTTCCCGTCACTGGTGAGCGAGTTCTTTGGCCTGAACAATCTGGCGAAAAACTACGGCGTGATCTATCTGGGCTTCGGGATCGGCAGTATCTGTGGCTCGCTGATTGCTTCCCTGTTCGGCGGGTTCTACGTAACCTTCTGCGTGATATTTGCCTTGCTGATTATCTCCCTGGCGCTGTCAACCACGATTCGCCAGCCGCAACGTGAAGTTTTTAAAGAAGTTCATGCATAATCGCGACGAGAAAGGCCGGTAATCCGGCCTTTTTATTTTCTTAACCTGGAAATAAAGCGATTTTGTCTGTTTTTGGATTTGCTTTTTTGTAAATAACTGTACTGATCACACTCTCTGCTGCCACTTTTCCGCTTCCCTGTGGTCTACTTACCACGCCTGTAGACGTTTCATTGAACGATCCCCTGAGCGTATGTCTAATCTGCCCACTTTTTAATCGAGGTGGGCGGCGGTACTGTCCCTTTTTCCGGGTAGCTTGCATGAAATACATTAAATCGATGGCGCAACAAAAGCTCTGCTTTTTGCTGGCGTTGTACATCGGCCTGTTTATGAACGGCGCAGTTTTTTTCCGTCGGTTTGACGGTTACGCGCATGATTTTACCGTCTGGAAAGGAATTGCAGCGGTTGTCGAATTGGTCGCTGCGGTACTGGTCACCTTCTTTTTATTCCGTATTCTTACCCTGTTTGGCCGTCGCGTGTGGCGAGTGCTGGCAACGTTTATCGTGCTGTGCTCGGCGGGTGCCAGCTATTACATGACTTTTATGAACGTGGTGATTGGCTACGGCATTATTGCCTCGGTGATGACCACGGATATCGACCTCTCTAAAGAGGTTGTAGGGCTCCACTTTATCCTCTGGCTGGTGGCCGTCAGCGCCTTGCCGCTGCTGCTCATCTGGAGCAACCGCTGCCGCTATACCCTTGTTCACCAGATCCGCACGCCAGGAAAGCGATTCAGAAGCGTCGCCGTGGTGCTGCTGGCGGGCCTGATGGTCTGGGGGCCGATTCGTCTGCTGGAGGTGAAGCAGAAGAATGATGAGCGTACCTCCGGCGTGGATATGCCGAGCTACGGTGGCGTGGTTGCCAACTCGTATTTACCGTCTAACTGGATCTCCGCGCTGGGGCTGTATGCGTGGGCGCAGGTGGATGAGTCCTCGGATAATAAGTCGCTGATAAACCCGGCGAAGAAGTTTACCTATGTGGCGCCAAAGGATATCGACGATACCTACGTCGTCTTTATTATCGGAGAGACCACACGCTGGGATCATATGGGCATTCTCGGCTATAACCGTGATACCACGCCTAAACTGGCGCAGGAAAAGAACCTGATTGCCTATCGTGGCTATTCCTGTGATACCGCCACCAAGCTTTCCCTGCGCTGCATGTTTGTACGCGAGGGCGGGGCGAGCGATAACCCGCAGCGTACGCTAAAAGAGCAAAACGTCTTCTCGGTGCTGCATCAGCTTGGGTTTACCTCCGACCTCTATGCGATGCAGAGTGAGATGTGGTTCTACAGCAACACCATGGCGCAAAACATCTCCTACCGCGAGCAGATTGGCGCAGAGGCGCGCAACCGTGGCAAACCTGTCGATGACATGTTGCTGATTGATGAGATGAAACTCTCACTCAACGGGAACCCTGATGGTAAGCATATGATCATCCTTCATACCAAAGGGTCGCACTTTAACTACACGCAGCGCTACCCGCGCAGCTTTGCCAAATGGACGCCGGAGTGCGTCGGAGTGGATAAAGACTGCACCAAAGCCCAGTTGATTAACTCTTATGACAACTCTGTGATGTATGTGGATCACTTTATTGATTCGGTGATTGACCAGGTTCGCGATAAGAAGGCTATTGTCTTCTATGCGGCGGACCACGGTGAATCTATCAATGAGTTCGAGCATCTGCACGGTACGCCACGCAAGATGGCGCCGCCGGAGCAGTTCCGCGTGCCAATGATGGTGTGGATGTCCGATAAGTATCTGGAAGACCCGGAGAAAGCGAAGATGTTTGCCCACCTGAAGAAAGAGGCGGAAATGAAGGTGCCGCGTCGTCACGTTGAGCTGTACGACACCATTATGGGTTGTCTCGGCTACACCTCACCGAACGGTGGGATTAACGAAAACAACAACTGGTGTAAACTCCCTGATAACAGCGCAAAAGCCGCGCAGTAGCTGCTCTGGCGAGAATATCGCCAGTTGAATGGCTTTTTGAAAATAAGGGATTGACGGGGGCGCACCTCAGCAGTAAGATGCGCTCCGCATTCGGCGAGTAGCGCAGCTTGGTAGCGCAACTGGTTTGGGACCAGTGGGTCGGAGGTTCGAATCCTCTCTCGCCGACCACATTCTGAAAAGGGCTAACCGTAAGGTTAGCCCTTTTTGCATTATGGCCTTAGCTCTCAGAGTAATCAAAACGCCCCTTACGCCCGCTTCTCCCTGCCTGTTAACGATTTTGTGACATAATCCATTGTATTTTTTTATATATAGATTGATCTTTTTTCGCGTTGCTTATGGATAACCTCAGCATTTTTCGCTGTGCGTTTTAACGTTCGCGGTATTTAGTGCTCAGATAATCACCATTCTGCAAGAAAATTTACCCATTCTGAATAAAAGTTAATCACTGATTGTTGCGAAATATGAAGATAGTTGTGCTGCAACATGGCGAGTAGCATAAATTTCCCTGCTGAAAACTGACGCCCATGGTTTTTTTAATCTTTGTTTGCGGTTTCTCACACTCAGCGTAAATCCCCGTCACCTGTATTGACGTTTTCACATTCTGTTGACAGATTGTAGGGCATGAGGGGCATTTCAGGGACGATCTGCGCTGCAACTCAAACGCTCTTCTGAAAGGATTCTCCATCCCTTTAACGCCTTCGGGCACCTCCGACCGGACCGGGTAAAAAATAAATAAAGGTCTGGCGGCGTAACACAACAAAGCAAAACATCACATTGGAGCAGAATAATGAGTATTTCCTTGAAGAAGTCAGGGATGCTGAAGCTTGGTCTGAGCCTGGTGGCTATGACCGTGGCAGCAAGCGTACAGGCAAAAACCCTGGTTTACTGTTCTGAAGGCTCGCCGGAAGGCTTTAACCCACAGCTCTTTACCTCTGGTACGACTTACGACGCAAGCTCTGTACCGATCTATAACCGTCTGGTTGAATTCAAAACCGGCACCACGGAAGTGATTCCGGGTCTGGCCGAGAAGTGGGACGTCAGCGAAGACGGTAAAACCTACACCTTCCACCTGCGCAAGGGCGTGAAGTGGCAGGACAGCAAAGAATTCAAACCAACGCGCGACTTTAACGCCGACGACGTTGTGTTCTCCTTCGACCGTCAGAAAAACGCTCAGAACCCGTACCACAAAGTCTCTGGCGGCAGCTATGAATACTTCGAAGGGATGGGTCTGCCGGATCTGATCTCTGAAGTGAAAAAAGTGGACGATAATACCGTTCAGTTCGTGCTGACGCGTCCGGAAGCACCGTTCCTGGCTGACCTGGCCATGGACTTCGCCTCAATTCTGTCCAAAGAGTACGCGGACAACATGCTGAAAGCCGGTACGCCGGAAAAAGTCGACCTGAACCCAATCGGTACCGGTCCATTCCAGCTGCTGCAGTACCAGAAAGACTCCCGTATTCTGTATAAAGCATTCGAAGGCTACTGGGGCACCAAGCCGAAGATTGATCGTCTGGTCTTCTCCATCACGCCTGATGCGTCAGTACGTTATGCAAAACTGCAGAAAAACGAATGCCAGGTGATGCCATACCCGAACCCGGCTGACATCGCCCGCATGAAGCAGGATAAGAACATCAACCTGCTGGAGCAGGCTGGCCTGAACGTGGGCTATCTCTCCTTCAACACCGAGAAGAAACCGTTTGATGACGTGAAAGTGCGTCAGGCGCTGACCTACGCGGTGAACAAAGAAGCGATCATCAAGGCGGTTTACCAGGGCGCTGGCGTTGCAGCCAAAAACCTGATCCCACCAACCATGTGGGGCTATAACGACGACGTTAAAGACTACTCCTACGATCCTGAGAAAGCGAAAGCGCTGCTGAAAGAAGCGGGCCAGGATAAAGGCTTCACCGTTGAGCTGTGGGCGATGCCGGTACAGCGTCCGTACAACCCGAACGCACGCCGTATGGCAGAAATGGTTCAGGCTGACTGGGCGAAGATTGGCGTACAGGCCAAGATTGTGACCTACGAGTGGGGCGAGTACCTGAAGCGCGCCAAAGCGGGTGAGCACCAGGCAGTGATGATGGGCTGGACCGGTGACAACGGGGATCCGGACAACTTCTTCGCTACCCTGTTCAGCTGTGCTGCAGCGAAAGACGGTTCTAACTACTCTCGCTGGTGCTACAAGCCGTTTGAAGACCTGATCCAGCCGGCGCGTGCGACCGACGATCACAACAAACGTATTGAACTGTACAAGCAGGCGCAGGTTGTTATGCACGATCAGGCTCCGGCGCTGATTGTTGCTCACTCCACCGTGTACGAGCCAGTGCGTAAAGAAGTGAAAGGCTACGTGGTTGATCCACTGGGCAAACACCACTTCGAAAACGTATCGGTTGAATAATTAAAAGCAACGCCAGGCGGCGCTGCGCTTGCACTGGCCTACGGTATGTAGGCCGGGTAAGCGTAGCGCCACCCGGCAGCAGTGCTTAATTCTCTCTCTGAAAGGAGAGGGGATAAGATTTGTGAGCAATACAGACGTCACGCCACTGGTCGTGCGTCATCAGAGAGAATCCGGGTTATGTTGCAGTTCATCCTCCGACGTCTGGGACTTGTTATCCCCACGTTTATCGGTATCACCCTTCTCACTTTTGCCTTCGTCCATATGATCCCCGGCGACCCGGTAATGATTATGGCGGGCGAGCGTGGTATTTCCCCTGAGCGCCATGCACAACTGCTGGCTGAACTCGGCCTCGATAAGCCGATGTGGCAGCAGTATCTCCACTATATCTGGGGCGTGCTGCACGGTGATTTAGGGATTTCGCTGAAAAGCCGTCTTCCGGTGTGGGACGAGTTCGTGCCGCGTTTTAAAGCGACGCTGGAGCTTGGCGTCTGCGCCATGATTTTCGCCACCGCGGTGGGTATTCCTGTCGGGGTACTGGCTGCCGTTAAGCGTGGCTCTATTTTTGACCACACCGCTGTGGGCCTGGCGCTGACCGGCTACTCCATGCCTATCTTCTGGTGGGGCATGATGCTGATCATGCTGGTCTCGGTGCAGCTTAACCTGACACCGGTCTCCGGGCGCGTCAGCGATATGGTCTTCCTGGATGACTCCAACCCACTCACCGGCTTTATGCTGATTGATACGGCTATCTGGGGCGAAGAGGGCAACTTCATGGATGCCGTCGCGCATATGATCCTGCCTGCCATGGTGCTGGGCACCATTCCTCTGGCGGTGATCGTGCGTATGACCCGTTCATCGATGCTTGAAGTGCTGGGTGAGGATTATATCCGCACCGCGCGCGCCAAGGGCCTGACGCGTATGCGCGTTATCATCGTCCATGCGCTGCGTAACGCCATGCTGCCGGTGGTGACCGTTATCGGTCTCCAGGTGGGGACATTGCTGGCCGGGGCGATCCTGACCGAAACCATCTTCTCCTGGCCGGGCCTGGGTCGCTGGCTGATTGACGCGCTGCAACGCCGTGACTATCCGGTGGTGCAGGGCGGTGTGCTGCTGGTCGCGACGATGATTATCCTCGTCAACCTGCTGGTCGATTTGCTGTACGGCGTGGTGAACCCGCGTATTCGTCATAAGAAGTAAGGGGCCATCATGTCACAGGTTTCTGAAAACAAAGTTGTTGCTGCACCGGTTCCGATGACGCCGATGCAGGAGTTCTGGCACTACTTCAAGCGCAACAAAGGCGCGGTGGTGGGGCTGGTGTATGTCGCTATCATGATCCTGATCGCGGTGTTTGCGAACGTCCTCGCGCCGTATAACCCGGCGGATCAGTTCCGCGATGCGCTGCTCGCCCCGCCTGCCTGGCAGGATGGCGGTAGCCTGGCGCACCTGCTGGGGACCGATGATGTGGGCCGCGATGTGCTGTCGCGTCTGATGTACGGTGCGCGCCTGTCGCTGCTGGTCGGCTGCCTGGTGGTGGTGTTATCCCTGATTATGGGGATCGTACTGGGTCTGGTTGCCGGCTACTTCGGCGGTATCGTTGATAACATCATCATGCGTATCGTCGACATCATGCTGGCGCTGCCAAGCCTGCTGCTGGCCCTGGTGCTGGTGGCGATCTTCGGTCCGTCGATCGGTAACGCCGCCCTGGCGCTGACGTTCGTGGCGCTTCCTCACTATGTGCGTTTAACCCGTGCGGCGGTGCTGGTGGAAGTGAACCGCGATTACGTCACCGCCTCTCGCGTGGCGGGTGCCGGTGCGATGCGCCAGATGTTCGTCAATATCTTCCCAAACTGCCTTGCGCCGCTGATCGTTCAGGCGTCGCTCGGTTTCTCTAACGCCATTCTTGATATGGCCGCTCTTGGCTTCCTGGGCATGGGTGCGCAGCCGCCAACACCGGAGTGGGGCACCATGCTCTCCGACGTGTTGCAGTTCGCACAAAGCGCCTGGTGGGTTGTCACCTTCCCGGGTCTGGCAATCCTGCTGACGGTGCTGGCATTTAACCTGATGGGTGATGGCCTGCGTGATGCGCTTGATCCCAAACTGAAGCAGTAAGAGGCACGAGATGGCGTTATTAAATGTAGATAAATTATCGGTGCACTTCGGCGATGAAGGCACCCCGTTTCGCGCCGTGGACCGCATCAGCTATAGCGTAAATCAGGGCGAAGTGGTTGGCATTGTCGGGGAGTCCGGTTCCGGTAAGTCAGTGAGCTCGCTGGCGATCATGGGGCTGATTGATTACCCGGGCCGCGTGATGGCGGAAAACCTGCAGTTCAACGGTCAGGACCTGAAGCGCATTTCTGAGAAACAGCGCCGCCAGCTGGTGGGTGCGGAAGTGGCGATGATTTTCCAGGATCCGATGACCAGCCTGAACCCGTGCTACACCGTCGGTTTCCAGATTATGGAAGCAATCAAGGTGCACCAGGGCGGGAATAAGAAAACGCGTCGTCAGCGGGCGATCGATCTGCTGAACCAGGTGGGTATTCCTGATCCGGCATCGCGTCTGGACGTTTACCCGCACCAGCTTTCAGGCGGGATGAGCCAGCGCGTGATGATCGCCATGGCGATTGCCTGTCGGCCAAAGCTGCTGATTGCCGATGAACCGACGACGGCGCTGGATGTGACCATCCAGGCACAGATCATCGAGCTGCTGCTGGAGCTGCAGCAGAAAGAGAACATGGCGCTGGTGCTGATTACGCACGATCTGGCGCTGGTGGCTGAAGCTGCGCACAAAATCATCGTGATGTATGCCGGCCAGGTGGTCGAGACCGGCAATTCACACGATATCTTCCGCGCGCCGCGTCACCCGTATACCCAGGCGCTTTTACGCGCGCTGCCGGAGTTTGCTCAGGATAAAGCGCGTCTGGCGTCGCTGCCGGGTGTGGTGCCGGGCAAATATGACCGTCCGCAGGGCTGTCTGCTCAATCCGCGCTGTCCATATGCGACGGACAAATGCCGGGCGGAAGAACCAGAGCTGAACCAGCTGGCTGACGGTCGTCAGTCGAAATGCCACTACCCACTCGATGATGCCGGGAGGCCAACACTATGAGTACGCAACAGGCCACCACGCAACAGCCGCTGTTGCAGGCCATCGACCTGAAAAAATATTACCCGGTGAAGAAGGGGCTGTTTGCCCCTGAACGCCTGGTGAAAGCGCTGGACGGCGTCTCCTTTAACCTCGAACGCGGTAAAACGCTGGCGGTGGTGGGGGAGTCCGGCTGCGGGAAATCCACGCTGGGCCGTCTGCTGACGATGATTGAAGTGCCGACCGGCGGCGAGCTCTATTATCAGGGGCAGGATCTGCTCAAGCACGACCCGCAGGCGCAGAAGCTGCGTCGCCAGAAAATCCAGATTGTGTTCCAGAACCCGTACGGTTCGCTGAACCCGCGTAAAAAGGTGGGGCAGATTCTGGAAGAGCCGCTGCTGATTAATAGCAATCTCAGCAAAGAGCAGCGCCGTGAAAAAGCGCTGGCGATGATGGCGAAGGTCGGCCTCAAAACCGAGCACTATGACCGCTACCCGCACATGTTCTCTGGCGGCCAGCGTCAGCGTATCGCCATCGCACGCGGGCTGATGCTTGACCCGGACGTGGTGATTGCCGATGAGCCTGTTTCAGCGCTCGACGTCTCCGTGCGGGCACAGGTGCTGAACCTGATGATGGATCTCCAGCAGGAGCTGGGGCTCTCTTACGTGTTCATCTCCCACGACCTGTCGGTGGTGGAGCATATTGCCGATGAAGTGATGGTGATGTACCTGGGGCGCTGCGTGGAGAAGGGGACCAAAGACCAGATCTTTAATAACCCTCGTCACCCGTACACCCAGGCGCTGCTGTCTGCGACGCCACGTCTGAACCCGGACGATCGTCGTGAGCGCATAAAGCTGACGGGAGAGCTGCCAAGTCCGCTGAATCCGCCGCCGGGATGTGCATTCAACGCCCGCTGCAGCCGCCGCTTTGGCCCCTGCACCCAGCTACAGCCGCAGCTGAAGGAGTATGGTGGTCAGCTGGTGGCCTGCTTCGCGGTCGATCAGGATGAAAATGGCGAGAAGCCACACGCATAACGAAAAAAACCGGCGCTAAGCCGGTTTTTTTATGTCTGCTTTATTATTTCCGCAGGCGAATCTGGTCGACGGCGTGCTTCTCGCTCTTGGTGAGGATCAGGCTCGCACGCTCGCGCGTCGGCAGGATGTTCTCTTTAAGATTCACATAGTTGATCTCATTCCACAGCCCCGTCGCCACATTGATCGCTTCTTCTTCAGAAAGCTGAGCATAGTGGTGGAAATAGGAATCCGGATCGGTGAATGCCCCTTCACGGAACTTCAGGAAGCGGTTGATGTACCAGTTCTGCAGCAGGTCTTCCGGCGCATCGACATAAATAGAGAAATCGACGAAATCCGAGACAAAGACGTGATGCGGATCGTGAGGATAGTCCATGCCGCTTTGCAGCACGTTGAGACCTTCCAGAATGAGAATATCCGGCTGGACCACCGTCTTATCCCCACCCGGGATGCGATCGTAGATCAGGTGCGAATAGACCGGCGCCGTCACGTGAGGCACGCCGGATTTCAGATCGGAGACAAATTTTACCAGACGGTGCATATCATAAGAGAGCGGGAAGCCTTTCTTCTTCATCAGCCCGCGTTCTTTTAATACTTCGTTTGGATGCAGGAAGCCGTCGGTCGTGATCAGCTCCACGCTGCGGTGTTCCGGCCAGCGGCTCAACAGTGCCTGCAGGACGCGTGCGGTGGTACTTTTACCCACGGCCACGCTGCCTGCGATACTGATGATATAAGGAATGCGTTGACCGTTCGTCCCGAGAAACTGCTCCAGCACCGCCTGACGACGCAGGTTCGAGCTGATATAGAAGTTAAGCAAGCGCGAGAGGGGGAGATAAATTTCTGCCACTTCTTCAAGGGACAGATCTTCGTTTATCCCTTTTAACCGTGCGATTTCACCTTCCGTCAGCGTCATAGGGACGGAATCACGCAGGGCAGCCCACTGGCTGCGGTTAAAGTGAAGATAAGGCGTCATTAACGTTTGCTCTTTTTTGCTCATAAGCATGCTTCAGTGAGCCAGCATTAAACTGCCGGATCGTGGCTCATCACACAGTTAATTTTGGACAATGGGCAGGAGGTTAACACCAGATGACAGGAATAATAAGAAAAAAGATGGAAAGCGCTGCGTTACGCGGAGGCCGTCACGCTACGGTGTTTACAGTGCAAATACCCCTTACATGTTGATTATTTGACCGTGAATGACTACTTTTACAGCGCTCAACACGCTGTTAGCATAAAATGTGAGCGAAAGAACGTTTTATGCAAATTTTTAGTTGCATGACCGCGCAGGTATCCATAGAATGCGCGCTACTTGATGCCGACTTAGCTCAGTAGGTAGAGCAACTGACTTGTAATCAGTAGGTCACCAGTTCGATTCCGGTAGTCGGCACCATCAAGTCCGGTGGGGTTCCCGAGCGGCCAAAGGGAGCAGACTGTAAATCTGCCGTCACAGACTTCGAAGGTTCGAATCCTTCCCCCACCACCACTTTCTGGCAGCGTAAATGCCGCCGGAGCTGGTTGGAAAAATTAGCCAGCTCAAACTGAAAAAGAGAGAAATCTCTTTTTTTGTTACAGAAAGAACTGGGTAGCCGAGTTTCAGGATGCGGGCATCGTATAATGGCTATTACCTCAGCCTTCCAAGCTGATGATGCGGGTTCGATTCCCGCTGCCCGCTCCAATACGTGCTGATATGGCTCAGTTGGTAGAGCGCACCCTTGGTAAGGGTGAGGTCCCCAGTTCGACTCTGGGTATCAGCACCACTTCACTTCTCCTTCCCGTTTCTCTCTGTTTCAATTTTACTGTATTCAACAATTCAGGCATTTCGCCTGGTTGATGTGGTGATATCACCGATTTATCCGTGTCTTAGAGGGACAATCGATGTCTAAAGAAAAGTTTGAACGTACAAAACCGCACGTTAACGTCGGTACTATCGGCCACGTTGACCATGGTAAAACAACGCTGACCGCTGCAATCACTACCGTTCTGGCAAAAACCTACGGTGGTTCTGCTCGTGCATTCGACCAGATCGATAACGCACCAGAAGAAAAAGCTCGTGGTATCACCATCAACACCTCTCACGTTGAGTACGACACCCCGACTCGCCA
>NZ_ALNS01000031.1:0-44575 GCF_000286655.1 Enterobacter sp. SST3
GTAAGTGTGATCCACATGAATCACGTCCTGCATGATGATGGGACCTTCGTCCAGATTGTCATTCACGTAGTGGGCTGTCGCGCCGATGATCTTCACGCCGCGCTCGTAGGCCTGGTGGTATGGACGCGCACCAATAAAGGCCGGCAGGAACGAGTGGTGGATGTTGATGATCTTGTTCGGGAAACGCGCCACGAAAGACGGCGTTAACACGCGCATGTATTTCGCCAGCACCACGTAGTCCGGGTTATGCGCTTCAATGGCCTGCGCCATCAGGTCGTCGTGCTCTTCACGCGTATGGCCTTCATGGCTAACCAGCTCGAACGGAATATCAAAGCGCTCGACCAGCGAGCGCAACGTCTCGTGGTTACCAATAACAGCCGCAATTTCGACATCCAGACCGCCGTAGTTGGCTTTCATCAGCAGGTCGCCAAGACAATGTGCTTCTTTGGTCACCAGGATCACGATGCGGCGTCGGCCCGCAGGGGTCAGCTCGCGCACGGAACCTTCCGGAAGCGCGCTGTCCAGATCGGCCAGCAGCGTGGTGTCGTTGAAAATACCTTCCAGTTCGGTACGCATGAAGAAGCGGCCGGTACGGTGGTCAACGAACTCGTTGTTCTGCACGATATTCAGTTCATGTTTGTAGCAAATGTTGGTAATTCGTGCGATCAGCCCTTTTTGATCGGGACAGATGGTGCGCAGAACTTTACGTTGTAATGATTG
Source organism: Enterobacter sp. SST3 (assembly GCF_000286655.1). Lineage (NCBI taxonomy): Bacteria > Pseudomonadati > Pseudomonadota > Gammaproteobacteria > Enterobacterales > Enterobacteriaceae > Enterobacter > Enterobacter sp. SST3. Next base: position 721 of record NZ_ALNS01000031.1, read on the forward strand.
CATCGCCGGGAAATCCTGTTTGTATTTGCGAAGTCTGGGTTGTCAGGCATTACTGCCCGCAACACTTTTTAAATTTTTTACCTGAACCACACGGACAGGGATCGTTACGACCAAACTGTGGACGCGTTCCGTCAATATAATACCATTGCCCGCGTTCCTTTAAGAACCGGGAACGCTCGATAATGGCGCCAGGCTTAGCGTTCTCGGTAAAACGGGCAACAAAGCTGACGTAACCTTCATCTTCATGACTGCCTGGAGAGGATTCATAGACGGTGAGGCCGAGCCACTGCGTGTTCGCAAACCCGGCTTCGATGTCCTGTTTGAAATCGGCTGCGTGGCAGGATGGATGCCAGGTTTTAATCAGGTAGTCTGCGTCTTTGATCACAAAAGCAGTGTACCGTGAACGCATAAGGTGTGACGGGTCTGGTGCAACCTGATCGCCAGAAAGATATCGCTGGCAACATAGGCTATACTCCAGAGCGCTACCACAAGGGCAGAGTTGAGACACGATTCTCTTCCTGGAACAAAAAAATAAAGGCGTAAAACGCTTCGGGTAGCACTATGTTAACTGAGGCGTTGCGTTGATGCCATGTCAGGAATCCAGGGGACGTAAAACAGGACTAATGAGAAAGGTTAAAATTGGGCTGGCGCTGGGTTCAGGTGCCGCCCGGGGATGGTCACACATCGGCGTGATTAATGCCTTAAATCAGATGGGCATTACTGTCGATATTGTTGCAGGGTGCTCAATCGGATCGCTTGTCGGCTCCGCTTACGCGTGCGGAAAGCTACCGGAGCTCGAGACGTGGGTGCGCTCCTTCAGCTACTGGGACGTGCTGCGTCTGATGGACCTCTCCTGGCAGCGTGGTGGACTGCTGCGCGGCGAACGCGTCTTTAACCAGTTCCGCCAGGTTATGCCCCTCGAAGACTTCACTGATTGTCAGATGCCTTTCGGCGCCGTCGCGACGAACCTCAGTACAGGTCGCGAACTCTGGCTAACCGAAGGGGATATCCATCTTGCCGTGCGTGCCTCCTGCAGTATGCCGGGACTCATGGCGCCTGTCCCACACAACGGTTACTGGCTTGTCGATGGTGGCGTCGTTAACCCGGTTCCCATCTCTCTGACGCGTGCAATGGGTGCTGACATCGTGATTGCCGTCGACCTGCAGCACGACGCCCACCTGATGCAACAGGATCTCATGCCGGTCAATCTCCAGAGCGAAGATGCTGAGGGCGAGAAACTGGCCTGGCACGCGCGCCTGCGCGGAAGAATCGGGCGTATGACCGCACGTCGTTCGGTTGCTGCGCCGACGGCGATAGAAATCATGACCACGTCAATTCAGGTACTCGAGAATCGCCTTAAACGTAACCGTATGGCAGGCGATCCTCCGGATATTCTTATTCAGCCGTACTGTCCGCAAATCTCTACTCTTGATTTCCATCGGGCTGAGGCCGCCATCGCAGCGGGCTCGTTAGCCGTCGAAAAGAAAATGGACGAATTGTTGCCTTTTATGCAAACCGCACGTTAAGCACCTTTTTTGACTACTTCAGCAAAATCTGACAGGCGATAGTGCCGATCGCATGCCACTATTTAGTTACTGTCAGCCAGGGGAGGAACCATGACGCAGCCATTGGCCGGAAAACACATTTTGATTGTTGAAGACGAGCCCGTTTTCCGATCGCTACTGGATTCGTGGTTATCCTCGCTGGGCGCAATGACGTCACTGGCTGAAGATGGCATCGACGCCCTGGAAAAAATGATCAGCATTACGCCCGATTTGATGATTTGCGACATTGCGATGCCGCGCATGAATGGACTGAAGCTGGTTGAGCATCTGCGTAACGAAGGCAATCAGACGCCGATTCTGGTGATCTCTGCCACCGAAAACATGGCGGATATCGCAAAAGCATTACGTCTTGGGGTACAGGATATTCTGCTTAAACCGGTTAAAGATTTGAACCGGCTGCGAGAAACGGTCTTAGCGTGCCTTTATCCGAATATGTTTAATTCCCGGGTAGAGGAAGAGGAACGTCTTTTCCAGGACTGGGACGCTCTGGTGAGTAATCCGCCTGCTGCGGCGAAACTGTTGCAAGAACTCCAGCCACCCGTCCAGCAAACTATTTCCCACTGTCGCGTAAATTATCGGCAGCTGGTGGCCGCTGACCAGCCTGGACTGGTGCTGGATATTGCGCCACTGTCAGATTCCGACCTTGCGTTTTATTCTCTGGATGTCACCCGGGCGGGGGATAACGGTGTATTAGCGGCGTTGCTTCTTCGTGCGCTATTTAATGGTTTGTTGCAGGAACAGTTATCCCATCAGGGACAACGGTTGCCGGAGTTAGGCAGTTTACTCAAACAGGTAAACCAGCTTTTTCGTCAGGCCAATTTGCCTGGACAGTTTCCGCTATTGGTCGGCTATTACCACAGCGGTTTAAAAAATCTGATCCTCGTTTCAGCCGGTCTCAATGCATCACTGAATACCGGTGAACACCATATTCGGGTGAGTAACGGTGTACCGCTTGGGACGTTGGGAACGGCGTATCTTAATCAAATTAGCCACCGCTGTTCCTCGTGGCAGTGCCAAATTTGGGGCGCCGGGGGGCGGCTACGCTTAATGTTGTCCACGGAATAAGCAATTGGATCGTCATTTTAAGATTGCTTTACCTGTGTTTTGCGGGGAGTGCTACTATCGCTGCCCGGTTTCATGCGTATTTATCCTAATTGATCGGCAACGCGTTCTTTTCAGACCCGGACTGCGGGGCGAGACTGATATACTCAACGCGTTATTTATTGCATAAAAGTTCAAAACTTGAACAGCTCAGGAGAATTTGAATGGCTGCCCTAAATTCGAAAGTCAGAAAGGCCGTTATCCCGGTAGCGGGATTGGGGACCAGGATGTTACCAGCAACCAAGGCGATTCCTAAAGAGATGCTGCCACTGGTTGATAAGCCATTAATCCAGTATGTCGTGAATGAATGTATTGCAGCCGGCATCACTGAAATTGTGCTGGTTACGCATTCATCTAAAAACTCTATCGAAAACCATTTCGATACAAGCTTTGAACTTGAAGCCATGCTGGAAAAGCGCGTTAAGCGTCAGCTGTTAGAAGAAGTTCAGTCTATTTGCCCTCCACACGTCACCATTATGCAGGTTCGTCAGGGGCTGGCTAAAGGTCTGGGCCACGCTGTTATGTGCGCGCACCCTGTCGTGGGTGATGAGCCTGTAGCGGTAATTCTGCCTGACGTTATTCTGGACGAATACGAATCCGATCTTTCTCAGGATAACCTGGCTGAAATGATCAAACGTTTCGACGAAACCGGCAGCAGCCAGATTATGGTTGAGCCTGTTGAAGACGTAACGGCATACGGTGTGGTTGACTGCAAAGGCGTTAACCTTGAGCCGGGGGAGAGTGTGCCAATGGTGGGCGTCGTAGAGAAGCCTAAAGCCGACGTAGCGCCTTCAAACCTTGCTGTTGTAGGTCGCTATGTCCTGAGTGCTGAGATCTGGCCTCTGCTGGCTAAAACGCCTCCAGGAGCGGGTGATGAGATCCAGCTGACGGATGCCATCGATATGCTGATCGAGAAAGAGACCGTTGAGGCCTACCATATGAAAGGTAAGAGCCATGACTGCGGTAATAAGCTCGGTTATATGCAGGCGTTTGTTGAATATGGTATCCGCCACAATACCCTCGGCGAAGAATTTAAAACCTGGCTCAAAGAGAGCGTAGGTATTAAGAAATAAGCCACCGCTGCAAATGTTCAAACCGGTGAGGCGTTGCCCACCGGTTTTTTTATGCCCGTAACACTCCCGAAAACCTGTCTTAAAGTACAGTCGATGAAATTGCTAAATAATGCTTTATGACAGAGTGTAAGAGGATGTTTGCGACAAATTTAGGTTAAAAAAAATCCCGCAATAAGCGGGATTTTTCTGAATAAGGCTCGATTAATCCTTGATCAGGAAGTCGTCCAGCTGTTTACCTTGCTCATCCATCGCTTTCTTGATAACAGCAGGAGTACGCCCCTGGCCAGTCCAGGTTTTAGTTTCGCCGTTCTCATCAACGTAGCTATATTTAGCAGGACGGGCAGCACGCTTTGCTTTAGTACCGGTTTTAGCGGCAGCCATGCTGTTCAGCAATTCATTTGGATCGATACCATCAGCAATCAGCATTTCACGATATTGCTGCAGTTTACGAGTACGTTCTTCGATTTCAGCCGCAGCAGCGCTTTCTTCTTCGCGACGTTCATTAACTACAACTTCTAATTTTTCCAGCATTTCTTCAAGCGTTTCGAGGGTGCATTCTCTTGCCTGCGCACGAAGAGTACGGATGTTGTTCAGAATTTTAAGTGCTTCGCTCATTGTAGTAATCTCAAACTTATAATGGGGGGTGGTTTGTTGACCTAATAATAGAGCCATAAATTCAGTTGTGCAATAGCCAGGAATGTAAGGAATTCAAAAAATACTAAATATTGCCGCTATTATTAATTACGCTAACTTAAATTCCGCCACCCAGCAGTCTCGGTTGTTATCATCTGGGCATGCTAAAACAGGCCGCCTGCATCTTTTTTTTGTGACATTTCCCGCAGGAATTATAGTTGCGGCGGAGAAATATCAGCCTTTTGTATTAGTTCTCACCCCTGGTGTTAAGCCTGAAATAGTTAATAAATAGTGAATCTTAAACAACACGGATTCCACTATAAAAAGAAGTGTTATGTTTGGTTGAACTTATAACCTCGTCGTCTGGCTGAATGCGTTTACTTCATGTTTTAACGGGTTATTTTGTTAAACAGACGGTACTGAACGCCGTACTGAACTGCATCCTCTGTGCGCTGCATCGCTGATGACCAGACAAAATATGGTACAATGACTCATCGGGAATATTACACATTGATTAGGGTTTTACGGCCAATGGCACAACTTTATTTCTACTATTCGGCAATGAATGCCGGGAAATCCACCGCGCTGCTGCAATCCTCGTACAATTATCAGGAGCGAGGGATGCGTACCGTTGTTTATACGGCGGAAATTGACGATCGCTTTGGCGCGGGGAAGGTGAGCTCCAGAATAGGGCTCTCGTCGCCTGCAAGGCTGTTTAACCCGAAAACCGATCTGTTTGAAGACATTCGTGCAGAACATGCTGCGCAGCCCATTCATTGTGTCCTGGTCGATGAGAGCCAGTTTCTGACGCGTGAACAGGTCCATGCCCTGTCAGAGGTAGTCGATGAGCTTGATATCCCCGTGCTGTGTTATGGCCTGCGCACGGATTTCCGCGGCGAGCTTTTTGAAGGGAGCCAGTATTTGCTCGCCTGGTCGGATAAACTTGTCGAACTGAAAACGATCTGCTTCTGCGGTCGTAAAGCCAGTATGGTACTTCGTCTTGACCAGGCCGGAAAACCTTATGCAGATGGTGAGCAGGTGGTGATAGGCGGTAATGAACGCTATGTTTCGGTCTGCCGTAAGCATTATAAAGAAGCGCTGTCTGTGGGCTCGCTGACGGCGATTCAGCACGACAACAGAAAATAACGTCTGGCTTATTATTCACACATAAAAAAACCCGCCATAAAGGCGGGTTTTTCATCTGCTGATGTCAATTAAGCGCTTTTCTTCGCTTTCTTGTCAGCTTTGATGACAGAGGCTTCTGTTTTCACAGCGGCAACGTCACCTTCTTTGAACTCACGACCGTAGTAGGTATCCAGCAGAATCTGTTTCAGCTCGGAGATCAGTGGGTAGCGCGGGTTAGCACCAGTACACTGGTCATCGAATGCATCTTCAGACAGCTTATCTACGTGAGCAAGGAAGTCAGCTTCCTGTACGCCCGCTTCACGGATTGACTTAGGAATACCCAGTTCAGCTTTCAGGCTTTCCAGCCATGCCAGCAGTTTCTCAATCTTGGCAGCAGTACGGTCACCCGGTGCGCTCAGACCAAGGTGGTCAGCGATTTCAGCATAGCGACGACGTGCTTGTGGACGGTCGTACTGGCTGAAAGCAGTCTGCTTGGTTGGGTTGTCGTTAGCGTTATAACGGATAACGTTGCTGATCAACAGGGCGTTCGCCAGACCGTGAGGAATGTGGAACTGTGAGCCCAGTTTGTGCGCCATTGAGTGGCAAACACCCAGGAAGGCGTTGGCAAACGCGATACCGGCGATGGTTGCGGCGCTGTGGACACGTTCACGTGCTACAGGGTTTTTAGACCCTTCGTTGTAGGACGCTGGCAGGTTTTCTTTCAGCAGTTTCAGAGCCTGCAGAGCCTGACCGTCAGAGAACTCAGATGCCAGTACAGAAACGTAGGCTTCCAGGGCGTGAGTTACCGCATCCAGACCACCGAACGCACACAGAGACTTCGGCATCTCCATGACCAGGTTCGCATCAACGATAGCCATGTCTGGCGTCAGCGCATAGTCAGCCAGTGGGTATTTCTGACCGGTTGCATCGTCTGTTACTACCGCGAATGGCGTGACTTCTGAACCGGTACCGGAAGTGGTGGTGACCGCGATCATTTTCGCTTTTACGCCCATTTTCGGGAACTTGTAGATACGTTTACGGATATCCATAAAGCGCAGTGCCAGTTCTTCGAAGTGAGTTTCTGGATGCTCGTACATCACCCACATGATTTTCGCGGCGTCCATTGGGGAACCACCACCCAGTGCGATAATCACATCTGGTTTGAAGGAGTTAGCCAGTTCAGCACCTTTACGTACCACGCTCAGGGTTGGGTCAGCTTCAACTTCGAAGAACACTTCAGTTTCGACGCCAGCCGCTTTCAGCACAGAGGTGATCTGGTCAGCGTAGCCGTTGTTGAACAGGAAACGGTCAGTCACGATGAGCGCACGTTTGTGGCCATCAGTAATCACTTCATCCAGCGCGATTGGCAGAGAGCCACGGCGGAAGTAGATAGATTTCGGAAGTTTGTGCCACAACATGTTTTCAGCTCGCTTAGCAACGGTTTTCTTGTTGATCAGGTGTTTTGGACCAACGTTTTCAGAGATGGAGTTACCACCCCAGGAACCACAACCCAGAGTCAGGGAAGGTGCGAGTTTAAAGTTGTACAGGTCACCGATACCACCCTGAGAAGCAGGGGTGTTGATCAGGATACGTGCGGTTTTCATCATCTGACCGAAGTGAGCAACACGCTCTGGCTGGTTATCCTGGTCAGTGTACAGACAAGAGGTGTGACCGATACCGCCCATGGCAACCAGCTTCTCCGCTTTCTCTACCGCCTCTTCGAAATCTTTCGCACGGTACATGGCAAGCGTAGGAGACAGTTTTTCGTGTGCGAACGGCTCGCTTTCGTCAACAACTTTCACTTCACCGATCAGGATTTTGGTTGTTGCCGGAACGGTAAAGCCTGCGAGTTCAGCAATTTTGTAGGCTGGCTGACCCACGATAGCGGCGTTCAGCGCGCCATTTTTCAGGATGATGTCCTGAACCGCTTTCAGCTCTTTGCCTTGCAGCAGGTAGCCGCCGTGGCTGGCGAAACGTTCGCGAACCGCGTCATATACGGAATCCACAACTACAACAGACTGTTCAGATGCACAGATTACACCGTTATCGAAGGTTTTAGACATCAGTACAGACGCGACAGCACGTTTGATGTCAGCAGTTTCGTCGATAACAACAGGGGTGTTACCCGCGCCCACACCGATAGCCGGTTTACCGGAGCTGTATGCAGCTTTAACCATGCCTGGACCACCGGTCGCCAGAATCAGGTTAATGTCCGGGTGATGCATCAGCGCGTTGGACAGCTCAACAGAAGGTTGGTCGATCCAGCCAATCAGGTCTTTTGGTGCACCCGCAGCGATAGCGGCCTGCAGGACGATATCTGCAGCTTTGTTGGTCGCGTCTTTCGCACGTGGGTGTGGAGAGAAGATGATTGCGTTACGGGTCTTCAGGCTAATCAGTGATTTGAAGATAGCGGTAGACGTTGGGTTAGTGGTCGGAACGATACCGCAGATAATGCCGATAGGTTCAGCGATGGTGATAGTACCGAAGGTGTCGTCTTCAGACAGCACGCCACAGGTTTTCTCATCTTTATAGGCGTTGTAGATATACTCTGAAGCAAAGTGGTTTTTGATCACTTTATCTTCAACGATACCCATGCCGGATTCGGCAACGGCCATTTTAGCGAGAGGGATGCGAGCATCTGCAGCAGCCAGTGCGGCCGCGCGGAAGATTTTATCAACCTGTTCTTGGGTGAAATTGGCATATTCACGCTGGGCTTTTTTCACGCGCTCGACGAGGGCGTTCAGTTCAGCGATATTAGTAACAGCCATAATGCTCTCCTGATAATGTTTAAACTCTTTTAGTAAACCAGCGCTCGATACGTCACACAGTATAGACAGAGCCGATAGCACTTGCGTAACACAAAATAAAACAAAGAGTTACTTTGTACACCAGCACACTAATTTACTAAAAGAGCCTTACCTTAGCATCATCCCTTTTTGGCAGGTGGCCTCCCTGGGGGTGTAACCAAGATTACTCACTTCTGAGTACGGAAATCATGATCTGCGTCAATTTCCCCCTAAGCTGATACCTTTCAGCAGGGTTATTTCGTGCTGATTTTTTCAGTGTTAAATAATTACGTAAGTATTGGAAGCGGCACTATCATTGATTATACAAATGTTTAACATCCTGAAATGATAACGTTTTGGTACAGATTTCAAGTGAAGTATGCTGATAAAAAGGGTATCTTCAGCGCGATTTCTCATGACAAATTGTCAGTCCAGGGCATATGTATAAGCGGAGCAAAACGTGATCCAAACGCTCTTTGATTTTCCAACGTATTTTAAATTTTTTATTGGTTTGTTTGCCCTGGTCAACCCGGTGGGGATCATTCCTGTCTTCATTAGTATGACGAGTTACCAGACAGCGGCGGCCAGGAATAAGACCAACCTCACCGCTAACCTGTCGGTGGCGATCATATTGCTCACCTCTCTTTTTCTCGGCGACACGATTCTTCAGTTGTTCGGGATTTCCATTGATTCTTTCCGTATTGCCGGCGGGATCCTGGTGGTGACCATCGCCATGTCCATGATCAGCGGTAAGCTGGGCGAGGATAAGCAGAATAAACAAGAGAAGTCAGAAACCGCTATCCGCGAAAGCATTGGCGTGGTGCCGCTGGCCTTACCGCTGATGGCCGGTCCGGGTGCCATCAGTTCAACCATCGTCTGGGGGACGCGTTACCATAGCCTGATGCACCTGATTGGCTTTTCAGTGGCTATTGCCATTTTTGCGCTCTGCTGTTGGGGTGTGTTCCGCATGGCACCCTGGCTGGTGCGCTTGCTGGGTCAAACGGGCATCAACGTCATTACGCGTATCATGGGCCTGTTGCTGATGGCATTAGGGATCGAATTCATCGTCACGGGTATTAAAAGCATTTTCCCCGGTTTATTGCATTAATACTTCATATGAAAGGACGGAGCGACGGCTCCGTTTTTTTACGTGATTATCAGCAAATCATATAACTAAAGTTGAAATGCTCACATATCATAATAAATTCTACTAATAATGTTCATTGCTTGTATTTCAATAGGTTATTAATTCCGCCTCAACCCGCCTGCACAGAAAATCTTCGATCGCTCTGTTATTTTACTCACATGATACTCTTGGGCTTGCTGAGAGATAACCGAAATGATATTAGTAATTTCAACATTCCCCTAGACGAATGTGCTAAATAATAACCAGTTGTTAAATTTTTGTACAAAATCACGCGATGATAGCGCAGCGACGCGCTTGTAGAGAAAATTTTCTCTATCCTATTGAATATCATGTCTTTATAGTGATATTCGATGTCCGGCAGGGCTGCCCTCAACAATACGGTACTCACCGTAAAAGAGAATTGCTTAACAAATTTGCAAAATGTATTGGCGCACGATTACGCCATTTGATACTTTCCGGCCTAATATTTTGCAGCATAAAACAATCAGATGAGAATTATTTTCATATGGTTCTCATCTCGGATATCCAGAACAGGTCTCAAACAGGGGAGGCCTGTAAAGAATCGACGCAAGACTGCCATACGAGCGGTCAGTAATAAAAAAGTCGGTGATAGCAAGCAGTAAAAGAAGAACCTGACAGCAGCAAAAAAAACTCCTGCGCTGTACAGGCCCCAACAGGGGATTACACAGCTGGCGAAGGCCGGTCATTATAATGAGTGGAGTATCAACACAATGTCCATCATCACAAAAAAAAATCTGGTAGCGGCGGGGATTTTAACTGCGCTAATCGCGGGAAACGCTGCAATGGCTGCGGACGTTCCTGCAGGTGTTCAGCTGGCGGAGAAGCAGACGCTGGTGCGTAACAACGGTGCGGAAGTTCAGTCTCTTGACCCGCACAAAATTGAAGGTGTTCCTGAGTCTAACGTTAACCGCGACCTGTTCGAAGGCCTGCTGGTCACTGACGTAGACGGCCACCCGGCACCGGGCGTGGCAGAAAAATGGGAAAACAAAGATTTCAAAGTCTGGACCTTCCATCTGCGTAAAGATGCGAAATGGTCCGACGGTACGCCGGTCACGGCTGAAGATTTCGTTTATAGCTGGCAGCGTCTGGCGAATCCAACGACCGCCTCTCCGTATGCGAGCTACCTGCAATATGGCCATATTGCCAATATTGATGACATCATCGCGGGCAAAAAACCGATCACCGATCTGGGCGTTAAAGCGATCGATGCCAATACCTTCGAAGTCACGTTGAGCGAACCTGTTCCGTACTTCTATAAGCTGCTGGTTCACCCGTCCGTCTCCCCGGTACCAAAATCCGCAGTGGAAAAATTTGGTGAAAAATGGACCCAGCCTGCCAATATCGTGACCAACGGCGCCTATAAACTGAAAGACTGGGTGGTCAACGAGCGTATGGTGCTTGAGCGTAACCCGCAATACTGGGACAACGCTAAAACCGTGATTAATCAGGTGACCTACCTGCCAATTTCTTCCGAAGTGACTGACGTCAACCGCTACCGCAGCGGCGAAATCGACATGACCTATAACAACATGCCGATTGAACTGTTCCAGAAGCTGAAGAAAGAGATCCCGAAAGAAGTTCACGTCGACCCGTACCTGTGCACCTACTACTATGAAATCAACAACCAGAAAGCACCGTTCACCGACGTACGTGTTCGTACTGCGCTGAAGCTGGCACTGGATCGCGATATCATCGTGAACAAAGTGAAAAACCAGGGCGATCTGCCGGCATACAGCTATACCCCTCCATACACCGATGGCGCAAAACTGACTGAGCCAGACTGGTTCAAACAGACGCAGGAACAGCGTAACGCAGAAGCGAAGAAACTGCTGGCCGAAGCGGGCTATACCGCCGATAAGCCGCTGACCTTCAGCCTGTTGTACAACACGTCCGATCTGCACAAAAAACTGGCTATCGCCGTCGCCTCGATCTGGAAAAAGAACCTGGGCGCGAACGTGAAGCTGGAGAACCAGGAGTGGAAGACCTTCCTCGACAGCCGTCATCAGGGTACCTTTGACGTGGCGCGTGCCGGCTGGTGTGCGGACTATAACGAACCGACCTCCTTCCTGAACACCATGCTGAGCGACAGCTCAAACAACACCGCGCACTATAAGAGCCCGGCGTTTGACAAGCTGATTGCCGACACGCTGAAAACCACTGACGAAGCACAGCGTACTGAACTGTACTCTAAAGCTGAGCAGCAGCTGGATAAAGATTCCGCGATCGTTCCGGTTTACTACTACGTTAACGCCCGTCTGGTGAAACCGTGGGTAGGTGGGTACACCGGTAAAGACCCGATGGATAATATCTACGTTAAAAACTTGTATATTATCAAGCATTAATGGCAATGAGTGGGGCGGGCGTGCTCGCTCCACGGTGTCTAACCAACGTCACATTATATAGGCACACGCCAGAAGGTACGGGCAATGTTGAAATTTATCCTACGTCGCTGTCTTGAAGCGATTCCAACGCTATTTATTCTCATCACGATTTCCTTCTTCATGATGCGCCTTGCGCCGGGAAGTCCATTTACCGGTGAGCGTACGCTGCCGCCAGAAGTGATGGCGAATATCGAAGCGAAATACCACTTAAACGATCCTATCTCTACCCAGTACTTCAATTACCTGAAGCAGCTGGCCCACGGTGATTTTGGACCGTCATTTAAATATAAAGACTATTCCGTTAACGACCTGGTGGCGTCCAGCTTCCCGGTTTCGGCGAAATTGGGTGCAGCGGCATTCATTCTGGCGATCGTTTTCGGGGTCACCGCAGGCGTCATCGCCGCGCTCAGACAAAATACCAAATGGGATTATGCCGTAATGGGGGTGGCAATGACCGGGGTAGTCATACCCAGCTTCGTTGTCGCGCCGTTACTGGTGATGATATTTGCCATCACGCTGAAGTGGCTGCCTGGCGGCGGCTGGAACGGCGGGGCACTCAAGTTCATGATTCTGCCAATGGTGGCCTTATCGCTGGCGTACATCGCCAGTATCGCGCGTATCACCCGTGGTTCGATGATCGAAGTGCTGCACTCGAACTTCATTCGTACCGCGCGCGCGAAAGGGCTGCCGATGCGTCGGATTATCTTCCGCCATGCGCTCAAACCGGCGCTGTTGCCCGTGCTCTCCTACATGGGACCGGCATTCGTCGGGATCATCACCGGCTCGATGGTTATCGAAACCATTTACGGCCTGCCGGGCATCGGCCAGCTGTTTGTTAACGGCGCGCTTAACCGCGACTATTCGCTGGTACTGAGCCTGACCATTCTCGTCGGTGCGCTGACCATTCTCTTTAACGCTATCGTCGATGTGCTGTATGCCGTCATCGACCCGAAAATCCGTTACTAACTGGAGCACGCCATGATGTTGAGTAAGAAAAACAGCGAGGCGCTGGAAAACTTCAGTGAAAAACTGGAAGTGGAAGGTCGTAGCCTCTGGCAGGACGCGCGTCGTCGCTTTATGCACAACCGCGCAGCGGTGGCGAGTCTGGTGGTGCTGGTAATCATCGCGCTGTTTGTGACCCTTGCCCCGATGCTGTCGCAATTTACCTATTTCGACACCGACTGGGGCATGATGTCCAGCGCGCCGGATATGGAGTCTGGCCACTATTTTGGCACGGACTCATCCGGACGTGACCTGCTGGTGCGCGTCGCTATCGGCGGGCGTATCTCGCTGATGGTCGGGATTGCTGCCGCGCTGGTGGCGGTGATCGTGGGGACGCTCTATGGCTCACTGTCCGGCTACCTTGGCGGCAAAGTGGACTCGGTGATGATGCGTCTGCTGGAAATCCTGAACTCCTTCCCGTTTATGTTCTTCGTCATCCTGCTGGTGACCTTCTTTGGTCAGAATATCCTGTTGATCTTCGTGGCCATCGGGATGGTGTCATGGCTGGATATGGCGCGTATTGTTCGCGGCCAGACGCTGAGCCTCAAACGCAAAGAGTTTATCGAAGCCGCGCAGGTCGGCGGTGTCTCTACCGGGAATATCGTGGTTCGCCATATCGTTCCTAACGTGCTGGGCGTGGTGGTGGTCTATGCCTCACTGCTGGTACCAAGCATGATCCTGTTTGAATCCTTCCTGAGCTTCCTCGGTCTGGGTACGCAAGAGCCGCTGAGCAGCTGGGGCGCGCTGCTGAGTGACGGTGCAAACTCAATGGAAGTGTCACCGTGGCTGCTGTTATACCCGGCGGGTTTCCTGGTCGTTACCCTGTTTTGTTTTAACTTTATCGGCGATGGCCTGCGTGATGCCCTCGACCCGAAAGACCGTTAAGGAGCGCCGTCATGACAATTATTGAAACGGCAACCGCGCCACAGGCGCAGCAGCGGAGCGACCTTCTGCTGGACGTAAAAGATCTTCGCGTCACCTTTAAGACCCCGGACGGGGATGTGACCGCCGTGAACGATCTCAACTTCAACCTGCGCGCGGGTGAAACGCTCGGTATCGTGGGGGAATCTGGTTCCGGTAAATCCCAGACCGCCTTTGCGTTAATGGGCCTGCTGGCCGCTAACGGTGTGATTGGCGGTTCCGCGAAATTCAACGGTCGTGAAATCCTCAACCTGCCGGAGCAAGAGCTGAACAAGCTGCGCGCCGAGCAGATCTCGATGATTTTCCAGGATCCGATGACCTCGCTGAACCCGTACATGCGCGTCGGTGAGCAGCTGATGGAAGTGCTGATGCTGCATAAAGGTCTGGGCAAAGCCGAAGCCTTTGAAGAGTCGGTCAAAATGCTCGATGCGGTAAAAATGCCGGAAGCGCGCAAGCGTATGCGCATGTTCCCGCACGAGTTCTCTGGCGGTATGCGCCAGCGCGTGATGATTGCGATGGCGCTGCTGTGCCGGCCAAAGCTGCTGATTGCCGACGAACCGACCACCGCGCTGGACGTTACCGTTCAGGCGCAAATCATGACCCTCCTGAACGAGCTGAAGCGTGAGTTCAACACGGCGATTATCATGATCACCCACGACCTGGGCGTGGTGGCGGGCATCTGTGACAAAGTGCTGGTGATGTATGCCGGTCGTACCATGGAATACGGCAAAGCGCGTGACGTGTTCTATCAGCCAGCCCATCCTTACTCGATTGGCCTGCTGAACGCGGTGCCGCGTCTCGATGCGGAAGGGGAGTCCCTGCTTACTATTCCGGGCAACCCGCCAAACCTGCTGCGCCTGCCGAAAGGCTGTCCGTTCCAGCCGCGCTGTCCGCACGCGATGGAAATCTGCAATAGCGCACCGCCGCTGGAAGAGTTTGCACCAGGCCGTCTGCGCGCCTGCTTTAAGCCGCAGGAGGAGCTGGTATGAACGCATTAGATGAAAAACGCAATGTCCTGCTCGAAATTGCTGACCTTAAAGTGCATTTCGACATCAAGGACGGCAAACAGTGGTTTTGGCAGCCGTCGAAGACCCTGAAAGCGGTGGACGGCGTCACGCTGCGCCTGTACGAAGGGGAAACCCTGGGCGTGGTGGGCGAGTCCGGCTGCGGTAAATCGACCTTTGCGCGCGCCATTATCGGTCTGGTAAAAGCCACCGACGGCAAAGTGGCCTGGCTGGGTAAAGATCTGCTGGGCATGAAGCCCGACGAGTGGCGCGACGTGCGCAGCGATATCCAGATGATTTTCCAGGATCCGCTGGCGTCATTAAACCCGCGTATGACCATCGGTGAGATTATTGCCGAACCGCTGCGGACCTATCATCCGAAGATGTCTCGCCAGGAAGTGCGCGATCGCGTTAAGGCGATGATGTTGAAAGTCGGGCTGTTGCCTAACCTCATCAACCGCTATCCTCACGAGTTCTCCGGCGGTCAGTGTCAGCGTATTGGTATTGCGCGCGCCCTGATCCTCGAACCGAAGCTGATTATCTGTGATGAGCCGGTTTCCGCGCTCGACGTCTCCATTCAGGCGCAGGTGGTTAACCTGCTGCAGAAGCTGCAGCGCGAAATGGGGCTGTCGCTGATCTTCATCGCGCATGACCTGGCCGTGGTGAAACACATCTCTGACCGCGTGCTGGTGATGTATCTGGGGCACGCCGTGGAGCTGGGCACCTATGACGAGGTGTACCACAATCCGCTGCACCCTTACACCAAAGCGCTGATGTCGGCGGTGCCGATCCCCGATCCCGATCTGGAAAAGAATAAGACCATCCAGCTTCTGGAAGGGGAATTGCCTTCACCGATTAACCCGCCGTCGGGCTGCGTCTTCCGCACGCGCTGCCCAATGGCCGGGCCGGAATGTGCGAAAACGCGGCCGGTTTTGGAAGGCAGTTTCCGACATGCGGTTTCCTGCCTGAAAGTAGACCCGTTATAATCGCAAGGGCTGACATGATGTCAGCCCTTATTTTTTGCGAGGTCACTGTGTCGCGTTTATTCACGTCAGCCCGTCGGCGGCTTTATCATGTTTTATTCGATCCTGAAACGGTATCCGGACGGCGCTTCGAGGGTCTTTGTGGTTTATTTGCGCTCCTCAGCGTGGTTATCATCTTTATTGAATCGGGTGCCGGAACGCAATACCACCTGACGTTTGACGAATGGCATGTCTTTGTCTGGCTTGAGCTGGCGATTACCCTGGTGTTTACCGCTGAATATCTCCTCCGAGTGATTGCCTGGCCTAACCCGGCCCGATATGTTTTCAGCTTCTGGGGATTTATCGATTTAGCCACCATTCTGCCGCTCTACGTCATGTGGCTGTGGCCGGAAATCAGCCTGAGCTATGTCTTTGCCTGGCGAGCGATGCGCGTTATTCGCGTATTACGTATTCTGAAATTACTGCGCTTTATGCCCTCACTGCGCATATTCTGGAGCGCAATCGTCAGCGCCCGTCATCAGCTTATTCTGTTCTATTCGTTTATTGCCATTGTCATGATTGTTTTTGGCGCACTGATGTATCTGATTGAGGGGCCGAAATATGGCTTTACGACGCTCAATGCGTCCGTCTACTGGGCGATCGTGACCGTAACGACCGTGGGGTACGGGGATATCACGCCCCATACGCCGCTGGGGCGAATTGTGGCCTCAGTGCTTATTTTGATTGGCTATTCGGTCATTGCCATTCCGACCGGGCTGATTACCACGCACATGAGTAGCGCATTTCAGAGCCGCAAGCAGCAGCGCAAATGTCCGCGATGTCATCAGGGGGAACATGAACTCAACGCGCGTTATTGTCACCGCTGTGGGAATCCGTTGCCGGAGTAAATAAAAAAGGCTGCAATTGCAGCCTTTTTTATTATTCGCGCCAGAGAATATGGCACAGCTTGTGGTCTTTCTCACGGCAGAGCAGGACGCGAGCGAAGATATCATTAATTTCGCCACCGTCTTCATCGGCCAGCCCGATAACCACTTCGGCGAAGAAGTCAGGGTTCAGATCGAAATCCACATGCTCAGCCCAGTCTTCTGAAGGGTCGAACAGTTCGGCACCGCCGCGCTCTTCAAACTGCAGATTAAAGAGGATCACGTCTGCGGGATCGAGGTTATCAACCGCCAGTTCGAGAAAAATGTCATAGGCCTGCTCGAGCGTTTCGTCTTCGGTCAGGCGATTGTTCAGATCCATTTCCATGATGACTACCTGTTTAACATCGTTGGGCACGTTTTACAGCAACGGACTAAAGAAGTAAAACAGTCGTTCGGCAATTCTCTGCCACAGCGGACGTTTTACCCACAGTCTGGCATCCAGCAGGCGGGAGCGGGAGATATAATCATCCTGCACCGCCGCGAGATCGCCGCCAAAGCCGGCATCATCAATAACCAGCGTGATTTCAAAGTTAAGCCACAGGCTGCGCATATCCAGGTTCACCGTTCCCACCAGGCTTAACTCGCCGTCGACAAGCACGCTCTTGGTATGGAGCAGTCCGCCTTCGAACTGGTAGATCTTCACCCCTGCGGCCAGCAGTTCGCTAAAGAATGCCCGGCTGGCCCAGCCCACCAGAAGGGAGTCATTTTTGCGCGGCAAAATAATGCTCACATCCACGCCGCGCTGCGCCGCGGTACAGATCGCGTGCAGGAGGTCATCGCTGGGAACAAAGTAGGGCGTCGTCATGATCAGATATTCACGCGCCGAGTAGGTCGCCGTCAGCAGCGCCTGATGAATCAAATCCTCCGGGAAGCCCGGGCCGGAAGCAATGGTATGAATAGTGTGACCGCTGGCCTCTTCAAACGGCATAATATTGCCGTCCGGCGGTGGCGGCAGGATGCGTTTGCCGGTCTCTATCTCCCAGTCGCAGGAGTAGACGATGCCCATCGAGGTGGCAATCGGCCCCTCCATGCGCGCCATCAAATCCACCCACTGACCCACGCCCGAGTCTTGTTTAAAGAAGCGCGGGTCAACCATGTTCATGCTGCCGGTGTAGGCAATATAGTTATCGATCATGATCATTTTACGGTGCTGACGAAGGTCCATCCGGCGCAGAAACACGCGCAGGAGGTTAACCTTCAGCGCCTCGACCACTTCGATACCGGCATTGCGCATCATCCCTGCCCAGGGACTGCGGAAAAATGCCACGCTGCCCGCAGAGTCAAGCATCAGACGGCAGTGAATGCCGCGTCGCGCCGCGGCCATCAGAGATTCCGCGACCTGGTCAGCCATCCCGCCGGGCTGCCAGATATAGAAAACCATCTCGATATTATGACGCGCCAGCTGGATATCGCGGATTAACGCCTGCATAACGTCGTCGGACGAGGTTAGCAGCTGGAGCTGATTACCCTTAACGCCGCCAATCCCCTGACGGCGCTCGCACAGCTTAAACAGTGACGAGGCGACGCTGCTGTTCTCCTCGGCAAAGATATGCTTGCAGGCTTTAAGGTCGTTCAGCCACTTCGCGGTGGAGGGCCACATGGCGCGGGCCCGCTCGGCGCGGCGTTTACCGAGATGAAGCTCACCGAAAGAGAGATAGGCGATAATTCCCACCAGCGGCAGGATATAGATGATCAGAAGCCAGGCCATGGCAGAGGGTACGGCTCTGCGCTTCATCAGGATGCGTAACGTCACACCCGCGATTAACAGCCAGTATCCCAAAATGACCAGCCAACTCACCACGGTGTAGAAGGTTGTCATAGGTAAAAAAATCCTTTTGAAAGCGTATTGTTATGAGTGTACGCATCAGGATTCATCTGGCAAATAAAAACGCCAGGTAAAAGCGCTGGTTTGCAGCCGGGTTGGGTTTATAATGGCGTCTCTGTTTGAGAAAGAGTTGTAGACATGAAGCGCAGTAGAACAGAAGTAGGGCGCTGGCGCATGTTGCGACAGGTGAGTCGTCGCAAGGCTCGTTGGCTGGAAGCACAATCCCGCCGCAATATGCGTATTCACGCCATCAGAAAATGTGGAATGACCCGGCACCGCAACGCGTTGCTGTTCGCCGTCCAGGATATCTGAGTACCATGAGGGCACCGTAATGGTGCCCGCTGATTTTATAAGGTCTGATTTTTGGGAGTAGCGTGGTTGCAGCGCTATTCCGGTTGTGTTGAGCAAAAGGAGGGAGAAGAAGTGTTTGCGGAGTTTGGCGTACTGAATTTCTGGACGTATGTTGTTGGCGCGTTTTTTATCGTGCTGGTACCGGGGCCGAATACCCTGTTTGTGCTTAAAACTGGAATTGGACACGGCGTTAAAAAAGGGTACCTGGCCGCCACGGGTGTATTTATCGGCGATGCGGTGCTGATGTTTCTTGCCTGGGCGGGCGTCGCGGCATTAATCCAGACCACACCGGTACTGTTTAATATCGTGCGTTATCTCGGCGCCTTCTACCTGCTGTGGCTGGGCGGCAAAATGCTCTGGTCGGTCATTACCCGCCAGAATCACGCTCAGGAAAGCGGCACCGAGCCTGCCAGCACGATCATGAAACGTTCGCTGGTGCTGAGCCTGACGAATCCAAAAGCGATTCTGTTCTACGTATCGTTCTTTGTTCAGTTCATTGACGTGAATGCGCAGAACACCGGTACCTCTTTCCTTATCCTCGCGACGACGCTTGAGTTGATAAGCTTCATGTACATGAGCTTCCTGATCTTCTCCGGTGCATTTGTCACGCGCTATCTCAAAACGAAAAAGAAACTGGCAAAGCTGGGGAACGGGCTGATAGGGCTGCTGTTTGTCGGGTTTGCGGCGAGGTTAGCGTCGCTGCACTGATTGATGAAAGGCTCCTGCGGGAGCCTTTTTCATTCTGTTTGACAATCCCTCACCATTTAGTTGTATAGTACAACTAAATGGTGAGGACATAACATGCACAGCGAAACCCCGGTAGTCAGTGTTATTCGACGTTCCTCGCGCCTGATGGTGCGAGAGTTAGGTTTTATGGGTTCTACCCTGGCCTCAAAGAATTACTCGCCTTCGGCCGTCCATACTCTGGTCGAAATTGCCCTACGAAAAGAGATGACGGCGAGTCAGCTGGTACAGCTGCTGGGCCTGGAAAAGTCCAGCGTCAGCCGGATGCTGGCTCGCCTGATTGCCGCAGGCGAACTCGAGGAGGTCATTTCTACCGAGGATGCGAGAGCAAAGAGCCTCAGGCTGACCGCGAAAGGTCACGAGACGGTCAGCAAAATTAATGCCTTCAGCAATGAGCGCGTGGTCACAGCAATAAAGCGTCTTGCTCCTGCCCAGCAGCTGACCATTTCTGAGGGTCTCTCCCTTTATGCCAACGCGCTGCTGGCGTGTCGGGAGGTGGGCAACGATATGCAGCCCGATGAGCTGAAGATAGTGCAGGGGTATATCCCGGGCATGATTGGCCGTCTCGCGGAGATGCATGGCAGTTATTATTCGCGGGAGCATAATTTTGGTCGCTTCTTCGAGGCCAAAGTGGCTTCGGGGCTGGCTGAGTTTAGTGAAAGACTGGAGAAGCCCTGTAACCAGATTTGGCTGGCAGTGCTCAACGACAAAATTGTCGGCTCGGTGGCGATCGATGGCGAGGATCTGGCGCCGGGTGAAGCCCATCTTCGCTGGTTTATTCTTGATGATGGCTGCCGGGGGCACGGCGTGGGGAAAAAACTGCTGAATGAAGCGATGCGGTTCTGCGACAGCGCCGGTTTTTCAGCTGTGCACCTCTGGACGTTCAATAAGCTGACCGCCGCCAGGCGTCTGTACGAGTCGTATGGGTTTACGCTGGTAAAAGAGTGGGAAGGCGATCAGTGGGGAAGCCTTATTACAGAGCAGCAGTTTACCCGACACAGAGATGCGTAATCGCCACCCTAAAAAAGGCTCCTTTCGGAGCCGCTTTGGTATCAGAACACTTTTTTATACGGCCTCACCGTCACTTTTGCATACACGCCCGCTGCAACGTACGGGTCTGCGTCAGCCCAGGCCTGAGCGGCTTCCTGGGATTCAAACTCAGCAATGACCGTGGAGCCGGAGAAACCGGCAGCACCCGGATCGTTGCTGTCTACTGCAGGCATGGGGCCAGCGGTCAGTAATCGGCCTTCATCCTGAAGCAACTGCAAACGTGCCAGATGCGCAGGGCGCACAGACTGGCGTTTTTCGAGCGAATCAGCAACATCTTCAGAGTAAATCACGTAAAACACGGCGAAGCTCCTTAACCGGTAAAAGTGTCAGTTACGTTATGTGAAAGGGCAAACGACTGCAATGTAAAATAAAAACAATGTTAATACCCTGATCTGTATGCGCCTTTTTTGGCCTCTCGGGCGCTAAAGTTGCGCCAGAGCAAAGTGTCTTATTGAATATGATTGCTATTTGCATTTAAAATCAGGGTTCGGTTTTTTAACGTTGATGACTATGACTTCGATGACCCTTGATTTACCTCGCCGCTTTCCCTGGCCGACGCTGCTTTCTGTCGTGATTCACGGTGCCGTTGTGGCGGGTCTGCTGTATACCTCGGTTCATCAGGTTATTGAAATGCCCGCGCCCGCGCAGCCGATTTCGGTGACGATGGTCTCGCCAGCGGATCTTGAACCGCCGCAGGTTGCCCCTCCGCCGCCACAGCCCGTGGCTGAACCGGAGCCAGAACCCGAGCCCGTTCCGGAGCCGCCAAAGGAAGCCCCGGTGGTGATCCACAAACCTGAACCGAAGCCAAAACCTAAGCCGAAGCCAAAGCCGGTGAAGAAGGTCGAGGAGCGTCCGAAACGCGAGGAACGTCCGGTTGAACCGCGCGCGACCCAGCCGGTCGAAAATGCAGCGCCTTCACGTCCGGTGATGAACAATACGGCAACGACGTCAAAGCCAACCGTAACCGCACCAGCGGGCCCGCGCGCCGTAAGCCGCAATCAGCCTCAGTATCCGGCGCGAGCTCAGGCCTTGCGTATCGAAGGGCGCGTACGGGTGAAATTTGACGTCACTGCGGATGGCCGCGTGGATAACGTGGAAATCTTGTCTGCGCAACCTTCTAATATGTTTGAGCGCGAAGTGAAATCTGCCATGCGCAGATGGCGCTATGAGCCAGGCAAGCCGGGCAGCGGATTGATCGTCAATATTGTTTTCCGCCTGAACGGCGGGGCGCAGATGGAATAAAAAAAGCCTCCGAAAGGAGGCTTTTTTGCCTGTCGATCAGGCCTGTGGAAGTTGACGAGGTTTACCCTCGCTGTCCACGGCAACATAAATAAACAGCGCTTCAGTGGCCTTATAGCGTTGCCCAATCGGCTCAGAAGAGACTTTCTTCACCCAGACTTCGATGTTGATGGAAATGGAGGTATTACCGCGCTTCACGCAGCGCGCGTAGCAGCAAACCACATCACCCACCGCAACCGGGCGCAGGAAGGTCATGCCGTCCACTCTCACGGTGACCACGCGCCCGTGGGCAATCTCTTTTGCCAGAATTGCGCCGCCCATATCCATCTGCGACATCAGCCAGCCGCCAAAAATATCGCCATTGGCATTGGTGTCAGCGGGCATTGCCAGTGTGCGTAAAACCAGTTCGCCCTGAGGGGCGTTAGTTGTTGTCATTGTTTTAACTCGTAACGGAAGACTTCAGGCGGGATGCTACTATGATTCGCGTGCGGAGAGAATAGACCAGAACGCCCGTCGTTGACGTTCTGGTCAGTCAGTAATCAGTGGTTGTCGTCCTGCGGCATATGACGATAGATGTATACGCCGCTTAACAGCGTGAAGATAAGCGTCAGCGCGGTCAGGCCAAAGACCTTAAAGTTGACCCAGATATCCTGCGGCAGCCAGAAGGCAATATAGATGTTAGCGAGACCACAGAGAATAAAGAAGATTGCCCAGGCGGTATTCAGACGCGACCAGACCACCTGCGGCAGCGTTAGTTCTTTACCTAACATGCTCTGGATCAGGGGTTTTTTCATGAACCATTGACTGAACAATAGCGCTGCTGCAAACAACGCATAAATAACAGTCACCTTCCACTTAATAAATTCAACATCATGCAAGGCAATGGTCAATCCACCGAACACCGCTACTAAAACGAACGTGATAAGCGCCATTTTTTCGACTTTGCGATAGCGAATCCAGCTGTAGATCAGCACAACGGCGGTCACGACGATTAACGCTTTTGTTGCAGCAAAAATGTCGTACAACTTATAGACAGCGAAAAACACCGCGAGCGGTAAAAAATCAAGAAACTGCTTCATTCTGTGATTCCATCTTCTGAGCGGGGCGGGAGACAGCGATGCCCCCGCCTCGGGATTACTGACGAATTAACATGTACAGGCGGAACAGATAGACGAGCAGTACCGCTGAAATGAGATTGCTCAGCGTATTCGCCACCACGGCGCCGACGTTAGGCGTTAATACCGCAAAATTCGGTGCAAACAATAACAGCAGCGTTTTGGCCAGCAGCCAGCCGATCACGGCGGGCGCCACCAGACGCATACTAGCCCATGCCAGTCTGATGCTGCTGCGCATCGCGGTAAAAATTCCCATCTTATCCTGCACAATCATCACCGGCGCAAATGCGAGCACGATAGCCAGTAAAACGCCCGGCACCACGACCAGCATAATCCCCATTTGCACCAGCATCGTGGTTAAAAAGATCAGGATAAACAGCTTAGGTAAGACCGGTGCACTCGCCCCAATCGCGCGTAAGGCGCTGACGCGGTGACCCGCCGATACCAGCTGAATCATCAGCAAAACGCCGCCCGCCAGAATTGCATTACCAATCAGGCCTGAGAACGTCGAAGCGGCAGAGGCGCGCAGCAGAATTTGCTGCTGCTCCGGCGTCATGTTTTGCACCAGCTCAAACAATCCCACGCTACCCGCAAGATGGTCGCCCTGGCTCAGGCTGGCAATCTGTTCTTCACTCGGTGAGAAGGCATGGCCCAGCACCACCGTGATAAAGGCGCAAAGCAACGCGATCAGTAAAAAGGTAATGAACTGATTGCGGAAAAAGTTTCCCGTGTCACGGTAGACAGACTTCGCCGTGATAGACATGCACTCTCCTTGAGTATTGCAGGTGTTAATTAGCCGGCAATTGTACACCGGATGCACCTGCTGTGGCAGCATCAAGGCTTGTATGGAAAAGCATATCTTTGTAAAGCGGCGGTAATCCAACCCGCGCGCGGGCGCGGTTACAGGCTTCGTTGACCTGGCCATCTTCCCCCGACATGGCAAATTCCCGGCACGGGCTGGGGCGATCCTCATAGATGGAACATCGGGTCGAGACCCCAGGCTCACCCTGTAGCGCCACACAGCGGGCCTGCTTTTGGTTCGTGCCGCTCATGCAGCGCAAAAAGGGGGTTAACGGCTCGGTAAGATGAACCGGAACGCTACCACCGCCATCGCTGGCTTCGGCCCAGTAGAAAGAGACTCGAAAATACGCACAACAGGCTCCGCACGTCATGCACGGGTTGATATCACTCATGGCACACCTGCAAAAGAAGAACGCATCAAATCAATTTGTGAGAGCGATAAATTATCCAGCCGCCAGAGGAAGAGCAAGAGGGGGAAAAGGGAAAATTTTGTAACCGTGAAATGCCAAAAATTGACATGGAAACAACTTATTGGTTTTGAGTGCGTAACAAAAAATTAATCCAGATCAATGAATGTTAAGTTACTGGTTTTAATGTGATCTGTGGCAGATCACTTATTACTCTTTTGTGAGTATATTCTCATCCGCGATTAAAACCACAACGATGGAGCGGATATGAAAAAATTAGCGGTGGCAGCCCTTGTATTAAGCAGTCTCTCTGGCGGCGCGTATGCGCATGAAGCAGGCGAATTCTTTATTCGTGCCGGTTCGGCTACGGCTCGCCCAACTGAAGGTTCGGATAACGTGCTGGGAATGGGCGGTTTTAACGTCAGTAATAACACCCAGTTAGGTTTAACTTTCACCTATATGGCGACGGATAACGTGGGCGTTGAGCTTCTGGCCGCAACGCCGTTCCGTCATCGCGTGGGCCTCGGGCCAACCGGTGATATCGCCACGGTTCACCATTTACCGCCAACGCTGATGGCGCAGTGGTACTTCGGCGACTCAAGCAGCAAGGTGCGTCCATATATTGGCGCCGGTGTGAACTACACCACCTTCTTTGATGAGAAATTCAACGATACCGGTAAAGAGGCGGGTCTGACGGATCTCAGCCTGAAAGATTCGTGGGGCATGGCGGGGCAGGTTGGCCTGGATTATCTGATTAACCGCGACTGGCTGATCAACGCCTCGGTCTGGTATATGGATATTGATACGGACGTACGCTTCAAGGCGGGCGGCCAGCAGCAAAGTATCAGCACTCGTCTGGATCCGTGGGTGTTTATGTTCTCTGCGGGTTATCGCTTCTGATTCCCCGTCAAACTGGCCACAGGGTGGCCAGTTTGCTTTGCTCACGTCAAAACGACGGATAAACCGGCCGCTCATCGAGCTTTACGCAGTGCCTCAGGATCGTTTCCCCATCATATAAATAGCTGAAAGCGTCGCTGGATACGGAATGGAAGAGAATATCGCCGTTGGCAAACGGGATCATTTCGGTATCACCCGCACGTTTATGCCCCGCACCGGTTTCAAAATGGCCGCGCCACCGTTCCTGAGTGTGGTCATAAACGTGCAGAATAACCTCGACAAGTCCTCTTTGCGGACAATTAAGACGCAGGAAAGTAGAAGAGAAATTCAGGGACAGCGCGTGGAAGGGAATCAATAAGGCGAAGACCAGTAAAGCTCGTAAATACATCAAACCGCGAAAACCTCCTTCAAAAGGGAAATGAGATTTTACTTAAGTCAAAAATCGCGTTTTTGCCGTGGATCAAGATGTCTTATAATTCAATACGATAAAGGCCCCTGACGAGGCCCTTAGCGATCATTTTTGAATCAGATAGCGAATGGTTGGGCCATCCTGCTGGATATCCAGCACCGTATAACCGTGGTTTTTCGCATCCAGCGGTATGTTGTTGATGGACTGCGGGCAGTCGCTGACCACCTCCAGAATTTCACCTTTCTTAAGCTGCGGCAGCGCTTCAAGCGTAGCCACCGCCGGATATGGACAGGGCTCGCCAACCATATCCAGACGATAATCAGGCACGATCTCTTTCATGCTGCATTCTCCTGCGTTTCTGTTTTAACGCCCGCACGGCGGAAGAAACGTCTCTCCTGTGCGACGACCAGTAAAAAAGCGACCAACAGCAGGGCGTAGGTGACGAGCAGGCCGCCGAGAGGTCCGAAGGTATTCAGCAGGTTGACCTTGTCCCAGCGGGTGGCCAGGACGGGAGACACGTCATCCCAGCAGTACGCCAGGATCGTCGAGCCAATCACATTGCCCAGCCCCACCCACCAGTAGTGCACCTGGCCTTCCACGGCGCGATACATCCAGCCGGTTTCACACCCGCCAGCCAGCACGATCCCGAAGCCAAACAGCAGGCCGCCAATGACCGCGTTAGGACCGGCCCACATGATTTTCGGTTCGACGCCCAGTTGGACATAGCTGAAGATGCCGATGGCGCTGACCGCCATCCCGGCGATAATCGCCTTCGCCATCATCGTGCGCCCGGTG
The DNA here is from genome assembly GCF_000286655.1 of Enterobacter sp. SST3. Classification (NCBI taxonomy): domain Bacteria; kingdom Pseudomonadati; phylum Pseudomonadota; class Gammaproteobacteria; order Enterobacterales; family Enterobacteriaceae; genus Enterobacter; species Enterobacter sp. SST3. The sequence continues at coordinate 27,019 of NZ_ALNS01000031.1, forward strand.
ATCCACATATCGCGAAACGCGGAGGTAAAGCAGATCTGCGCGCGTTCAATGAGCAGACCAAAACCCACACCGAACAGCATCGCCAGACCGAGCTTAGGCTGGTTCAAGGCGGTGCAGAGCGCCCATGCCACCATGGCGAAAAAGACCAGCATTCCGAGGCGGAAACGGCGGCGGGCCTGAGAGGGCTTCTGGGTTAACGGAGATGCTGCGCTGACTTTTGTCATTTTCACTGGAATACGAAACAGCGGCAGCAGGGTGAATTTTGCGCCAAAGTAAGAGCCGATGGCCGTGGCGACGGCAAAGAACCAGGCGTGAAGCGAAAACTGCGGGATCCCGGTAAAGAAGGCGGCAAGGTTACACCCCATCGCCAGACGCGCGCCGAAACCGGCAATCATGCCGCCGACAACCGCCTGCAAAATGCGGATCCGGCTTTTGGGCATACGCAACTTAACGTTATTTGCCCACAGCGCGGCCGCGAAACAGCCGCCGAACATGCCGATAATCATCATCCCGTCGATGCGGGTAAGCGGGGTGCCGTCGAGGTGGATGAGCTTAAAGTATCCCCACTCTTCGGCATGCACGCCAGCGAGTTGCAGCAATTGACCACCCCAGCGGGTGAACTCGCCGGTCACGGCCCAGAAGGTGCCGGTAATGCCAAAATAATAAGTAGAGAGAATGCCTGCCGCGATAACGGCCGGAACGGGTGACCAGAACTTAACCAGGTAAGCCTGTTTGAAGGATTGCCATGACATGAATAAGCCTCTGAACTCAGAAGGATTAAAGCTAAAAAAGAGTCCAGATCATACGCTCACACGACAGTTTGAAAAGCCATTCACACCGAAAATATCGATAGGATCAATTTTGACGTAATCCTTTGTTGAAGGCGGGGAAGAAAGGCTAACCGTCTGGCAGGGATGCCAGACGGTGGAGGGGTCAGACTTTACGCGTCGCCGCCTTCATGGCGGTCACAAACGCCTTCAGCTCGGCCAGCATCTGCTCGGGCTTGTCCACGTTCTTCTCGATGATCTTCACAATCGCAGAGCCGGAAATGGCACCCGCGGCCTTCGCGTCAATCGCCGCGGTGACCTGATCCGGAGATGAGATCCCGAAGCCCTGCAGCGGCGGCGCGGCATGGTACTCGGCCAGCTTTTCCACCAGATGATGCAGCGGCAGGGTCGCTTTATTCTCGGCACCGGTCACGCCTGCGCGGGAGAGCAGGTACGTGTAACCGCGCCCGTAAGAGGCTATCTGGCGCAGCAGTGTGTCATCGGCGTTCGGCGGGCAGATGAAAATCGGGGCGACGTTGTGACGCATCGCCGCCTGGCGGAACGGCGCGGACTCCTCGACCGGCACGTCGGCGACCAGAACAGAGTCGACGCCCACGCGGGCGCACTCGGCGTAAAATTCATCGATACCGCGGTTGAACACGAGGTTGGCGTACATCAGCAGGCCAATCGGGATAGTGGGGTGCTTCTGACGGATCGCCGCCAGCATTTCGAAGCACTGGGTTGGCGTCACGCCCGAAGCAAACGCGCGCAGCGTCGCATTCTGGATAGTCGGGCCATCCGCCAGCGGGTCAGAGAACGGGATCCCCAGCTCCAGCGCATCGGCACCGGCTTCAATCAGGGTGTCGATGATCTTCAGCGACTGTTCTGGGCCCGGATCGCCCAGGGTGACGAAGGGAACGAACGCGCCTTCCTGGCGGGATTTCAGTTCTGCAAATACGTTATCGTAGCGTTCCATCAGATTTCCCCTCGTGCTTTCAGAATATCGTGAACGGTGAAGATATCTTTGTCACCGCGTCCGGAAAGGTTGACCACCAGCAGCTGCTCTTTTTCCGGATTGTCTTTCATCATTTTCAGCGCATGGGCCAGAGCGTGCGAAGATTCCAGCGCCGGGATGATCCCTTCGCTGCGGCACAGCGTTTTGAACGCTTCCAGCGCTTCGTCATCGGTAATGGAGACATAGTCCGCACGACCGGTGCTGTTCAGATAGGCGTGCTGCGGCCCGACGGATGGGAAGTCGAGGCCAGCGGAGATAGAGTAAGACTCTTCAATCTGGCCTTCATCGGTCTGCATCATCGGGGATTTCATGCCGAAGTAGATCCCCACGCGGCCATGCTTCAGCGGCGCGCCGTGTTCACCCGATTCAATGCCGTGACCCGCAGGCTCGACGCCAATCAGACCCACGCGGGTGTCGTCGATAAAGTCTGCGAACATGCCGATGGCGTTTGACCCGCCGCCGACGCAGGCGATGACCGCATCCGGCAGGCGACCCTCTTTTTCGAGGATCTGCGCTTTGGTCTCTTCCCCGATCATGCGCTGGAACTCACGCACGATGGTCGGGAACGGGTGCGGACCCGCCGCGGTACCGAGCATATAGTGCGCGGTTTCGTAGCTGCCAGACCAGTCGCGCAGCGCTTCGTTACAGGCATCCTTCAGCGTCGCGGATCCGCTGTGCACCGGGATCACTTCCGCACCCATCAGACGCATACGGAAAACGTTTGGAGACTGACGCTCAACGTCTTTCGCCCCCATATAGATGCGGCATTTCAGGCCGAGCAGGGCGCTGGCGAGCGCCGAGGCCACGCCGTGCTGGCCTGCGCCGGTTTCGGCGATGATTTCGGTTTTGCCCATACGCTTCGCAAGCAGCGCCTGGCCCAGCACCTGGTTAGTCTTGTGCGCGCCGCCGTGCAGCAGGTCTTCACGCTTAAGATACAGCGTGGTTTTCGTGCCTTCCGTCAGATTGCGGCATTTGGTCAGGGCCGTTGGGCGGCCTGCATAGTTTTTCAGCAGGTCGGTAAATTCAGCCTGAAACGCCGGATCCTTCTGCGCGCTCACAAACGCTTCTTCCAGCTGGCGCAGCGCGGGCATCAGGATTTGCGGGACGTACATCCCGCCGAACTCACCAAAATACGGGTTAAGTAATGTCGTCATCTTCTCTTCCTTAATATGCACGCAGAGTTTTAAAAACCGAGGCCAGTTTGCTGGCATCTTTACTACCCGGCTGGGACTCTACGCCTGAATTGAAATCGAGGCCTGCGCAGCCGGTTTTCGCGGCTTCTACACAGTTATCCGGGCTTAATCCGCCCGCCAGCAGAACGTTGTCCAGCTTTTCGCCGTTCAGCAGGGACCAGTCAAAACGCTGGCCGGTTCCGCCCTGACCGTTATCGAGAACGTATTTATCCACGTGGTTCAGGTTACGCGGGGGCAACGTATCGTCAACGCGTTGCGCTTTCCAGATCTGTACCTGCGGCGCCAGCGTGGCGCGCAGGGCATCGATATAGGCCTGATCTTCATCGCCGTGAAGCTGCACCGCGCTCAGGGATAACGCGTCGGCTTTTTCAACCACCTCGGCGATATCCGCATTGCGGAACACGCCAACATAGCTGAGTGGTGCCGCGGCGATGACCTTACGCGCCTGCTCTTCGCTGACCGCGCGAGGAGAGGAGTCCACAAAAATCAGCCCGCCATAAATCGCTCCGGCTTCATACGCGGCCTGGGCGTCCTGTTCGCGGGTTAAACCGCAGACTTTGTTCTCACCCAGCAGCACGCGACGTACTGCCGCATTGAGATCGTCATGTTCCATCATGGCGGAGCCAATCAGGAAACCGTTGGCGAAGTGGCTCAGCTCGCGCACCTGGGCGTAGCTGTTAATGCCGGATTCGCTGATGACCGTGACGCCAGATCCCAGACGCGGCGCCAGCTGGCGCGTGCGGTTCAGGTCAATGGACAGGTCACGCAGATCGCGGTTGTTAATGCCGACCACTTTGGCTTCCAGCGCAATCGCGCGCTCCAGCTCCTCTTCATTACTCACTTCGGTCAGCACGCCCATTTTCAGGCTGTGCGCGACGGCAGAAAGCTGGCGATACTGCTCGTCGTCAAGCACCGAGAGCATCAGCAGGCAGGCGTCGGCCTGGTAAAAGCGCGCCAGCCAGATCTGATACGGGTCGATAATAAAGTCTTTGCACAGGATCGGCTGCGGCGCGATGCCGCTGACGATCGGCAGAAAATCGAAGCTGCCCTGAAAATATTTCTCATCCGTCAGCACGGAGATAGCGGACGCATGATGCTTATAAATGCCGGCAATGCGCGCCGGGTCGAAATCGTCACGGATAACGCCTTTGGACGGGGACGCTTTTTTGCACTCAAGAATAAACGCGGTGCGCGCACCCTGCAGGGCGTCATAGAAACGACGGCTGCTCGGGACGACGTCATTCTGGAAACTGGCAAGCGGCTGCTGTTGCTTGCGGGCTTCCACCCAGATGGCCTTATCGGCAACGATTTTCGCTAAAACGGTCTGCATTCTTTACCCTCTTGCCGCAAGTGCGGTAACGCGATCGTAAGCTGCACCGGAGCGCAGTACATCCAGAACTTTTTGAACGTTGGCCTTCAGGTCTTCCTCGCCGTGCAAACGCATCAGCATGGCGACGTTGGCGGCAACGGCGGCCTCATGGGCGACCTCTCCCTTACCTTGTAATAAGCGCGTCAGAATGTCACGGTTTTCTTCCGGGGTACCGCCTGCCAGCGCTTCCTGGTGATACGGAGTTAAACCAAAGTCAGCGGCTTCGAGCTGGTAGCTCAGGATTTCACCGTCGCGCAGTTCGGCTACCAGCGTCGGGGCATGCAGAGACACTTCATCCATTCCGCCGCTGTGCACCACGGCGGCACGCTGGTAACCCAGCACGCGCAGGGTCTCGGCAATCGGCAGGACCAGTTCCGGACTGTAGACACCGATGAGCGCCAGCGGCGGATGGGCCGGGTTGATCAGCGGGCCGAGCACGTTAAACAGCGTGCGGGTTTTCAGCTGCTGACGAACCGGCATTGCGTGGCGGAAACCGGTGTGATACTTCGGCGCAAACAGGAAGCATACGCCCAGGTCATCCAGCGCTTCACGGGAACGTTCGGCGTTCATATCGAGATTAATGCCGAATGCCGCGAGCAAATCAGACGAGCCCGACCGGCTGGAAACGCTGCGGTTACCGTGCTTCGCCACCTTCAGGCCACACGCTGCGGCCACAAAGGCGCTGGCGGTTGAAATATTGATACTGTTGCTGCCGTCACCGCCGGTGCCGACGATATCGGCAAACGGATAGTCCGGGCGCGGGAACGGGGCGGCATTTTCCAGCAGGGCCGTGGCGGCACCGGCGATCTCCTGCGGGCTTTCACCGCGGACCTTCATGCTCACCAGCGCGGCTGCGAGCTGTTCCGGCTTCAGCTCGCCGCGAACCACGGCGGAGAAGAGCTGGTGGCTCTCCTGCTGGCTCAGGGTTTGTGCCTGGTACAGTTTTTCCAGAATCGGCTGCAGGGTGTTGGTCTGCTCCAGCTTCTGTAACGCCCAGTCCAGGGTTTGTTCCAGCAGGCGGGCGCCGTGGGAGGTCAGGATGGATTCCGGATGGAACTGCATCCCGCAGACGCGATCCGCGTCGTGACGTACCGCCATCACCATCCCTTCAAACGAGGCGTTGATGGTCAGCCCGGCGGGAATGTTGCTGCCGACCAGCGAGTGGTAGCGCGCGACCGGAAGCGGATTCGGCAGTCCGGCAAACATTGCCTGGCCGTCATGTTCGATGCTGGACGCTTTACCGTGGAGGATTTCACCTGCCTGGCCAACGTAGCCGCCGTAGGCTTCCACAATCGCCTGATGGCCGAGACAGATGCCGATAATCGGCAGCTTGCCGCGCATGCGGGTCAGCAGCTCCGGCATACAGCCCGCTTCGCTCGGTGCGCCTGGCCCGGGGGAGAGCATCAGCACCGGGTTTTGCATGGTTGCCAGACGGTCAATCAGGGTCTGCGCCGGGACGTGGTTGCGGTAGATAACGACGTTGTGACCATTCGCACGCAGCTGATCTGCCAGGTTATAGGTAAAGGAGTCGATGTTATCGAGCAGCAGAATGTCAGCCATCAGAAAATCTCCTGTGCGTGATGTGCGGTAGCGATGGCGCGCAATACCGCGCGTGCTTTACTGCGGGTTTCGTCAGCTTCAGACTGCGGAACAGAGTCAAGAACAATCCCGGCGCCGGCCTGAACGGTGGCAATACCGTCTTCGACATAGGCGGAGCGGATCACGATGCAGGTATCGAGGTCACCGTGGGCCGTAAAATAGCCCACCGCGCCGCCGTAGCTGCCGCGACGGCGTCCTTCGGCGGCGGCAATCAGCTGCATGGCACGTACTTTCGGCGCACCGCTCAGGGTGCCCATGTTCATGCAGGCGCGGTAGGCGTGCAGCACGTCGAGGTCGTGGCGCAGCTCGCCCACCACGCGGGAGACCAGGTGCATCACGAATGAATAGCGGTCGACTTTAGTCAGGTCCGCCACGTAGCGGCTGCCTGGGGTGCAAATACGAGCCAGATCGTTACGCGCCAGGTCAACCAGCATCAGGTGCTCGGAGAGCTCTTTATGGTCGGTGCGCATTTCCAGCTCGATGCGGCTGTCGAGATCGCGATCCAGCGAGCCGTCTGCGCGACGTCCGCGCGGACGGGTTCCGGCGATCGGGTAGATCTCAATCTGGCGGCTGGTGGCGTCATATTTCAGCGAACTTTCCGGCGAGGCGCCGAACAGCGTGAAGTCGTTGTCCTGCATAAAGAACATGTACGGGCTGGGGTTGCTCTTTTTCAGCACGTCGTAAGCGGCCAGCGGGGACGGGCAGGGCAGAGAGAAGCGACGGGAAGGCACGACCTGGAAAATTTCCCCGGCGCGAATCGCCTTTTGCATCTGGCGAACCACGGCACCGTACTGATCGTCGGTCTGGTTCACATCGCAGGTCATTTTTTCCACGCGCTGCACCGGTAGCGCAGGCGGCGCTTCCGTCATTTGCTGCTGCAGTTGGGCAATGCGGTGCTCCAGACGGGTTTTCTCAGCGCCAGAAGGCGTGAACAGGCTGGCCTGAATGCGGGTGTACTGTTTCTGATGGTCGATCACCAGCAGGGTTTCGGCCAGATAGAAACAGTAGTCCGGGCAGCGATTGCCCTGCTCGGTTTCCGGCAAATCTTCAAATCCCGCGACCAGGTCGTAAGCAAACAGCCCGCCAAAGAACATCGCTTCACGCTCATCGTGCGGAACGGTGACCAGGTTTTGCAGCAGGCGGAAGGCATCAAAGACGGACAGGGAACAGAGGCGCGCGTCTTCATCTAACAGTTGGCTAACCGGCGGGAAATGCAGAATGCGCATTTCCGGATGACGCTCGTTTTCGATGCCTGAAGGCAGGGCGGCATCCAGCAGCGGCAGCAGCGATGCGCCATTGTCTGACAAAGCCTTAATAGTGACAGTGTCACCTAAGGCGGTAATGCGCAACGCGCTGTCGACCAGCAGAAGGCTTTTCAGATCGTCCTTGCTGTCGATGTCCGCAGATTCCAGCAGCAGCGTTGCCGGGCGAGCCCCGCACACCTGATGAAACAGCGCGGTCGGGTTGTGGCGATAGGCCGCCTCGCAGGTCAGCAATTCGAGATGGGGTTTGGCTGTTTGCATGTTGGTGTTCTCATTTATTCTGTTCAAAAAAAAGCCCGCTGAGTAGCGGGCGGGTATCTGTTTGCATTTCGCAGACGCGTGACACTGCCCGAAGATCAGGAAGTACGCCACCAGCCGTGCAGAGTGAAATGTGCTGTCATTTTCAGATACCTTTCTCGTGTGAACTTGCGTACTAGTTAACTAGTTCGATGGCGTGTTGTCAACCCTTGATTTCAGAATTTCACGTTAAGTCGGTATCATGGCGGTTTCGGATGTCTTCAACCTGTTATGGGAAGTGCTTTGAGCGATACCACCTACGCGATTATTTATGATTTACACAGCCATACTCAGGCCTCTGATGGCCTGCTGACACCCGAAGCCCTGGTTCATCGTGCCGTTGAAATGCGCATCGGCACGCTGGCGATAACCGATCACGATACGACGGATGCCATTCCGGCAGCGCGCGCCGAGATTGCCCGCTGCGGGCTGGCACTCAATCTGGTGTCCGGCGTCGAGATTTCGACCGTCTGGGAAAACCATGAGATTCATATCGTTGGCCTGAACATCGATATAGACCATCCGGCACTTATTGACTTTTTGCAAGAACAAAAAACGCGCCGCAACCAGCGCGCAGAGATGATCGGCGAGCGTCTGGAAAAGGCACATATTCCTGGCGCGCTGGAAGGTGCGCAAAAGCTGGCGAACGGCGGGGCGGTTACGCGCGGTCATTTCGCCCGTTTTCTGGTAGAGGCGGGTAAAGCCACGACGATGGCGGATGTCTTTAAAAAGTATCTGGCGCGCGGGAAAACCGGATACGTTCCGCCACAGTGGTGTACAATAAAACAAGCTATTGATGTGATTCATCATTCTGGCGGTAAGGCCGTGCTGGCCCATCCGGGGCGGTATAATCTTTCTGCTAAATGGCTGAAAAGGCTGCTGGCGCACTTTGCCGAAAACGGTGGAGAGGCGATGGAAGTCGCCCAGTGTCAGCAGGCACCCAACGAGCGCGCGCAGCTCGCGACCTATGCCCGACAGTACGGCCTGCTTGGCTCACAGGGTTCTGATTTCCATCAGCCCTGCGCCTGGATCGAACTGGGGCGCAAGCTCTGGCTGCCCGCTGGCGTTGAGCCGGTCTGGCAGCTCTGGGAACAGCCGCAGCAAATTGAAGAGAGGGAAGTATGAGTCAGTTTTTCTATATCCATCCGGATAACCCGCAGCCACGCCTGATTAACCAGGCCGTGGAGATCGTCCGCAAAGGCGGCGTGATTGTCTACCCGACCGATTCCGGCTACGCGCTGGGCTGCAAAATTGAAGATAAAGGGGCGATGGAACGCATTTGCCGTATTCGCCAGCTGCCGGACGGCCATAACTTTACCCTGATGTGCCGCGATCTCTCTGAGCTGTCGACCTATGCTTATGTCGATAACGTGGCGTTTCGCCTGATTAAGAACAACACGCCGGGCAACTACACCTTCATCCTGAAAGGAACGAAAGAGGTGCCGCGCCGTCTGCTGCAGGAAAAGCGTAAGACTATCGGCATGCGCGTGCCGTCGAACCCGATTGCGCAGGCGCTGCTGGAAACCCTCGGCGAACCGATGCTGTCTACCTCGCTGATGCTGCCCGGCAGCGAGTTTACCGAGTCCGATCCGGAAGAGATCAAAGATCGTCTGGAGAAGGTGGTCGAGCTGATTATTCACGGCGGTTATCTCGGCCAGCAGCCGACCACCGTGGTCGACTTAACCGAAGATGCACCGGAAGTGATTCGAGAAGGCGTGGGCGATGTAAAGCCTTTCTTGTAATGGTATAAGCAGATATACTACGCGGCCATCAAAGCAGGGCTCGGCCCTCTTTTGACCTGATTCGACGCCTGTGAAGGCGACACCTGAGGAAGCTCAATGAGCGAGAAGTTACAGAAAGTGCTGGCGCGTGCCGGCCACGGTTCACGCCGTGAAATCGAAGCCATTATTGAAGCGGGCCGCGTGAGTGTGGACGGTAAAATCGCCACGCTGGGTGACCGCGTAGAAATCGTACCGGGGCTGAAGATCCGCATCGACGGTCATCTTATCTCCGTGAAAGAGTCCGCTGAGCAGATCTGCCGCGTGCTGGCTTACTACAAGCCGGAAGGCGAGCTGTGTACCCGCAATGACCCGGAAGGTCGCCCGACGGTGTTTGACCGTCTGCCTAAACTGCGTGGCGCTCGCTGGATTGCCGTTGGCCGTCTGGACGTGAACACCTGCGGTCTGCTGCTGTTTACCACCGATGGTGAACTGGCAAACCGTCTGATGCATCCAAGCCGTGAAGTGGAACGTGAATACGCGGTGCGCGTGTTCGGCCAGGTTGATGAGAATAAACTGCGCGACCTGTCGCGTGGCGTTCAGCTGGAAGACGGTCCTGCGGCGTTCAAAACCATCAAATTTACCGGTGGGGAAGGCATCAACCAGTGGTATAACGTGACCCTGACCGAAGGCCGCAACCGCGAGGTGCGTCGTCTCTGGGAAGCGGTAGGCGTGCAGGTTAGCCGCCTGATCCGTGTCCGTTACGGCGACATCCTGCTGCCAAAAGGCCTGCCGCGTGGGGGTTATACCGAACTGGATCTGACCCAGACCAACTATCTGCGCGAGCTGGTCGGTCTGACGCCGGAAACCACCTCTAAAGTGGCGGTGGAAAAAGATCGTCGCCGCATGAAGGCGAACCAGATTCGCCGTGCGGTGAAGCGTCACAGCCAGGTGAGCAGCAACCGCCGCTCTGGCAGCCGTAATAACAACGGTTAATGTAAAAGCCCGGTGAAGATACCGGGCTTTATTCTTTAGTAATCAATCCCTATTTGCGCTTTGATGCCCGCATCAAACGCATGTTTAACCGGACGCAGCTCGCTGACGGTATCTGCCAGCTCCAGAATATCCCGATGACACCCGCGGCCCGTGATGATGACCGTCTGATGGGCGGGACGGTTTTTCAGGGCATTAAGCACGGCGTCCAGCGGCAAATAGTCGTAGGCGACCATATACGTGATCTCATCCAGCAGAACCATATTGAGTGAAGGATCGGCCAGCATTCTTTTAGCGTGCTCCCAGACGGCCAGACAGGCTGCGGTATCGGTTTCGCGGTTCTGAGTGTCCCACGTAAAGCCGGTCGCCATCACCTGGAACTCAACGCCGTGAGGCTCAAGCAGATTACGCTCGCCGTTAGGCCACTCACCTTTAATAAACTGGATAACGCCGACCTTCTGACCGTGGCCGACGGCGCGTGTCGCCGTGCCGAATGCGGCCGTGGTTTTCCCTTTGCCGTTGCCGGTAAAGACGATGACGATCCCGCGCTCGTCCTGAGCGGCCGCGACGCGCGCATCAACCTGTTCCTTCAGACGCTGCTGGCGCTGCTGATGACGTTCTTCACTCATTGCGAGATTCCTGGTTTACGGCCCGGCTGGGCGTCAAAGGTCATCCCGGTTTTGCGGCGGCTGTCGTCGCCCATCAGCCAGAGATAGAGCGGCATAATGTCTGCCGGCGTTTTCAGCTTCTGCGGGTCTTCCGTCGGGAAGGCGCTGGCGCGCATTTTGGTGCGCGTACCGCCCGGGTTAATGCAGTTTACTCGCAGATGGCGACTCTGGTACTCCTCTGCCAACACCTGCATCATGCCCTCGGTTGCGAATTTTGATACGGCATAAGCACCCCAGTTTGCGCGCCCCTCACGGCCTACGCTGGAGGAGGTGAACACCAGTGAACCCGAATCCGATTTGAGTAATAAAGGAAGGAGTGCCTGGGTCAGGAAAAACGTCCCGTTGACGTTGACCTGCATGACCTCCTGCCAGATCTCGGGATCCTGTTCATCCATCGGGCGAACTTCGCCAAGCAAGCCGGCATTATGCAGTACGCCGTCCAGGCGCGGGTAATGGGTGCTGATGCGGTGAGCAAGCTCCTGACATGACGCGGGCGTGCAGGTGAGCAGATCGAGCGTGTACCAGCGAGCAGGAATACCCCCTGCGGCTTCAATCTCCTGCGCCACCCCTTTAAGTTTTTCTTCGTTGCGGCCGGTCAGGATGACGCTCGCGCCATACTCAGCGTAGGTCAGCGCCGCTTCACGGCCAATCCCGTCGCTGGCCCCAGTGACAAGAATGATGCGGTTCTGCAGCAGATTTTTTTGCGGTTGATAATGCAAGGTGACTCCTCGGCGCACGGTGACTTAAACACGCCTTCTTTTGTGACTTTTCGGCTTTATGCCCGAATTCGCCTGATAATTCAATCAGTCTACAGGACGCATTGCTGTAAAATTAACAATTTGCAAATATTTAAACGCCAGACCGGGGATTCCTGAAGGCGCCTCGCAGAGGTAGTGTCACGAGCGAGACGCATGGGCAGGGGTGTTGTACACTGCCGTGAAAGATTCGTGGTTAAATCAAGGTGGAACGCGTGGAATTACTTTCTCAATATGGGTTGTTTTTGGCGAAAATCGCGACGGTGGTGATTGCCATTGCGGTGGTTGCCGTTCTGATTGTCAACCTGACGCAGCGCAAGCGTCAGCGTGGGGAGTTACGCATCACCCGCCTGAGCGAGCAGTATAAAGAGATGCAGGAAGAGATGTCTCTGGCGCTGCTTGACAGTCATCAACAGAAACTGTGGCTCAAAGCGCAGAAGAAAAAGCATAAACAGGAAGCCAAAGCGGCAAAGGCAAAGGCGAAGCTCAATACGCCACAGGATAAGGTCACGCCACGGGTTTACGTGCTCGATTTTAAAGGCAGCATGGATGCGCATGAAGTCGCGTCTTTGCGCGAAGAGGTCACTGCCGTGCTGGCCGTGGCGACGCCTCAGGACCAGGTCGTTGTACGCCTTGAAAGCCCGGGGGGCGTGGTGCACGGCTACGGCCTGGCGGCCTCTCAGCTGCAGCGCCTGCGTGAAAAACAGATCCCGCTGACCGTGGCCGTAGATAAAGTGGCGGCGAGTGGTGGCTACATGATGGCCTGCGTGGCGGACAAAATTGTGGCCGCACCGTTCTCGATTATTGGCTCGATCGGCGTGGTCGCACAGATCCCGAACTTTAACCGCTTCCTGAAAAATAAAGAGATTGATATCGAGCTTCACACCGCGGGTCAATACAAACGTACCCTGACGCTGCTGGGGGAAAACACGGAAGAAGGGCGCCAAAAATTCCGTGAGGATCTCAACGAAACACATCATCTCTTTAAAGACTTTGTGCACCGTATGCGCCCGACGCTGGACATTGAGCAGGTCGCAACGGGTGAGCACTGGTACGGCGTTCAGGCGCAGGAGAAAGGGCTGGTGGATGAAGTCGGAACCAGCGACGATCTGCTGCTCAACCTGATGGAAGGCCGGGAACTGGTGGGCGTCCGCTTTGCCCAGCGCAAGCGACTCCTTGACCGCTTTACCAACAGTGCGGCAGAAAGCGCGGACCGCCTGCTGCTCCGCTGGCTACAGCGTGGACAAAAACCGCTGCTGTAAACAAAAACGCGAGGCTTATGCCTCGCGTTTTGCGTTAATCGACCAGGTGATATTTCTCGGAAAGCGTATGTGCCAGGTATTTAAACATGTTAAACACGGCGGTGCTTTTCGGGGTCGGTAAGCCCTGTTCATCAAGGAAGTATTCGCCGCTGAAAACCAGCACGCCATTACGCTGCTCAACGCCGGTGGCTTCAATGCCTGCCAGCGTATCTTCATGGTCACGAATAAGCTTGTTTGCTTCGATAAGCAGAGAGGCTCGGTCAATAGGTTGGGTCGTATTCTGCATAATCCACTCCTTAAACAGTGACAATAGTCTACGCCGAGGGCGCTTTGGGGGCAAATTTTCCCTGTAATGTGAGGGGATAAGGTGCAGGGGCCTGGCTGGCAGGATTTGCTTTTGCATGCTAATAAAGTTGCGTAACGAATTTTATCAGGTAGAGTGTGCGCTTTCGTCATTCTGGCAACAGAATTGCTTGACATTCAACCGGGAATTCGTCACGAATTACACGAGATGTGAGAAAAATACCCGAGAACTCAATCACCTGGGCGTCTTTTCTTTAACGCCCGGTAAGACAAAGGGGTTGATATCTCCTGACGCAGTCGCAATATCATTGGCTCGTCGTCAGCGGAAGGGAAATCAACGTGCGGCGTATTCCTGGAAGAATTAAATTAGGTAAAGGTGAATATGGGTAAAGCTCTCGTCATCGTTGAGTCCCCGGCAAAAGCCAAAACGATCAATAAGTATCTGGGTAATGACTACGTGGTTAAGTCCAGCGTTGGTCATATCCGCGATTTGCCGACCAGTGGCTCAGCCAGCAAAAAGAGCGCAGACTCTACCTCCACCAAAGGGGCTAAAAAGCCTAAAAAGGATGAACGTAGCGCGCTTGTCAACCGCATGGGTGTTAACCCATGGCATAACTGGGATGCACAATATGAAGTGCTTCCAGGGAAAGAAAAAGTCGTTAACGAGCTGAAGCAGCTGGCTGAAAAAGCAGACCACATCTATCTCGCAACCGACCTTGACCGCGAAGGGGAAGCCATTGCGTGGCACCTGCGGGAAGTTATCGGGGGTGATGACAAACGCTACAGCCGCGTAGTGTTTAACGAAATTACGAAGAATGCGATTCGTCAGGCGTTTGAGAAGCCGGGCGAGCTAAACATCGACCGTGTTAACGCCCAGCAGGCGCGTCGCTTTATGGACCGCGTTGTGGGCTACATGGTTTCTCCACTGCTGTGGAAAAAGATTGCCCGTGGCCTGTCCGCAGGTCGTGTGCAATCCGTCGCCGTGCGTCTGGTCGTTGAGCGCGAGCGCGAAATTAAAGCCTTCGTGCCGGAAGAGTTCTGGGAAGTCGATGCCAGTGTGACCACGCCGGGCGGTGACGCTCTGCCGCTGCAGGTTACCCACCAGAACGATAAGCCTTTCCGCCCGGAAAACCGCGACCAGACCATGGCCGCCGTGGCGCTGCTGGAAAAGGCACGCTATCAGGTGCTGGAACGTGAAGACAAGCCGACCAGCAGCAAGCCTGGTGCGCCGTTTATCACCTCCACCCTGCAACAGGCGGCGAGCACCCGTCTGGGTTACGGCGTGAAGAAGACCATGATGATGGCCCAGCGCTTGTATGAAGCAGGTTACATCACCTACATGCGTACCGACTCAACCAACCTGAGTCAGGACGCGGTCAACATGGTGCGTGGCTACATCAGCGACAACTTCGGTAAGAAATACCTGCCGGAAAGCGCTAACCAGTTCGCCAGTAAAGAGAATTCTCAGGAAGCGCACGAAGCGATTCGTCCTTCTGACGTCTCTGTGCTGGCTGAATCGCTGAAAGATATGGAAGCCGACGCGCAGAAGCTGTATCAGCTGATCTGGCGTCAGTTCGTGGCGTGCCAGATGACCCCAGCCCAGTACGACTCCACCACGCTGACCGTTGGCGCGGGTGATTTCCGTCTCAAGGCGCGCGGTCGTATTCTGCGTTTCGACGGCTGGACGAAAGTGATGCCTGCGCTGCGTAAAGGTGATGAAGACCGAACGCTGCCTGCGGTGAACAAAGGTGATGAACTGTCTCTGGTTGAGCTGATCCCGGCTCAGCACTTCACCAAGCCACCGGCACGCTTCAGTGAAGCCTCCCTGGTAAAAGAGCTGGAAAAACGCGGTATTGGCCGTCCGTCGACCTACGCCTCAATTATCTCGACGATTCAGGATCGCGGTTACGTCCGTGTTGAAAACCGTCGTTTCTATGCGGAAAAAATGGGTGAGATCGTCACCGATCGTCTGGAAGCCAACTTCCGCGAGCTGATGAACTACGATTTCACCGCGCAAATGGAAGACAGTCTCGACCAGGTTGCCAGCCACCAGGCGGAATGGAAAAAGGTCCTCGACAGCTTCTTCAGCGACTTCACCGACCAGCTTGAAAAAGCGGAGAAAGACCCTGAAGAGGGCGGCATGCTGCCTAACCAGATGGTACTGACCAGCATCGACTGCCCAACCTGTGGCCGCAAGATGGGGATCCGTACTGCCACCACGGGCGTGTTCCTGGGCTGCTCCGGCTATGCGCTGTCGCCAAAAGAGCGCTGCAAAACCACCATCAACCTGGTGCCGGAGAACGAAGTTCTCAACGTGCTGGAAGGTGACGATGCGGAAACGAACGCTCTGCGTGCCAAGCGCCGCTGCAAAAAATGCGGCACGGCAATGGACAGCTACCTGATCGATCCAAAACGCAAGCTGCACGTGTGCGGTAATAACCCAACGTGTGACGGGTATGAGATCGAAGAGGGCGAGTTCCGCATTAAAGGCTATGACGGCCCGATTGTGGAGTGCGAAAAGTGTGGTTCTGAAATGCACCTGAAAATGGGACGTTTCGGTAAGTACATGGCCTGTACCAACGACGAATGTAAAAACACGCGCAAAATTCTGCGTAATGGTGAAGTGGCTCCGCCGAAGGAAGATCCGGTTCCGCTGCCAGAATTGCCGTGTGAGAAATCCGACGCGTACTTCGTGCTGCGTGACGGCGCGGCAGGTGTCTTCCTGGCCGCCAACACCTTCCCGAAATCGCGTGAAACCCGCGCGCCGCTGGTGGAAGAGCTATATCGCTTCCGCGATCGTCTGCCGGAGAAACTGCGTTATCTGGCCGATGCGCCGCAGCAGGATCCGGAAGGCAACAAAACCGTGGTGCGGTTTAGCCGTAAAACAAAGCAGCAGTATGTTGCGGCAGAGAAAGAGGGTAAAGCGACCGGATGGTCAGCCTTCTTTGTCGATGGCAAATGGGTTGAAGGCAAGAAATAATCTTCCCTAACCGTAACTTACCTGTAAAAGGGCCGGATTTCCGGCCCTTTTTTATTACCTTGTTATTATTTTTTGTTCCGTACTATACAGTCAGGCTATAAATGATATAGTGGTTATAGTTAACCTGTTTCTTATTATTAAATCGTCTTAAGCGATTGACCGCATGCGCTAAATCGGATGGTCTGGCATGAAATTACAGCAGCTTCGTTATATCGTTGAGGTGGTGAATCATAACCTTAACGTCTCTTCTACCGCCGAGGGGCTATATACCTCGCAACCGGGCATCAGCAAACAAGTTCGTATGCTGGAGGATGAGTTAGGCATTCAGATCTTCGCCCGCAGCGGTAAGCATCTCACTCAGGTGACGCCTGCAGGGCAGGAAATCATCCGCATTGCTCGTGAAGTCCTCTCTAAAGTCGATGCGATTAAGTCTGTGGCGGGGGAGCATACCTGGCCGGATAAAGGCTCGCTGTATATTGCCACGACGCATACTCAGGCGCGCTATGCGCTGCCCGGCGTGATCAAAGGCTTTATCGAGCGTTATCCTCGCGTCTCGTTGCATATGCACCAGGGCTCGCCAACGCAAATCGCTGAAGCCGTCTCTAAGGGGAATGCAGACTTTGCCATCGCCACCGAAGCGCTTCACCTGTATGACGATCTGGTGATGCTCCCTTGCTACCACTGGAACCGTTCTATTGTGGTGACCCCCGATCACCCCCTGGCGGGTAAAGGGTCGGTCACTATCGAAGAGTTGGCCCAGTATCCTCTGGTGACCTATACGTTTGGCTTTACCGGCCGGTCCGAGCTTGATACGGCATTTAACCGGGCAGGGTTAACGCCGCGCATTGTCTTTACCGCGACCGATGCGGACGTGATTAAGACCTATGTCCGGCTTGGATTGGGCGTGGGCGTCATCGCCAGCATGGCGGTCGATCCGGTGTCAGACCCTGACCTGGTGCGTCTTGATGCGCACGACGTTTTCAGCCATAGCACCACAAAAATTGGGTTCCGCCGCAGCACCTTCCTGCGCAGCTATATGTATGATTTTATTCAGCGCTTTGCCCCTCATTTAACGCGTGACGTGGTGGATACCGCCGTGGCATTACGCTCAAATGAAGATATTGAAGAGATGTTTAAAGACATCAAACTCCCCGAAAAATAATCACACCCGGTATCTTTCCCCCAGGGAAAGATACCGAAATAACGCCTCAAAGCTAAATTAGAATTATCATCATCTGCTTTCCCTGCCATATAATGTCATTAGCCATTTGCTTTGTAAGGTTTTAATGTCGTGAATTGGCGACAAAAGTAGAAACTAATTTACGCCTCCGCAAATTTTTCTTTTCAATAATTTATTTCTGGTCAAAAGATTGAAT
>NZ_ALNS01000032.1:0-74151 GCF_000286655.1 Enterobacter sp. SST3
CGGGTGGCGGCTTCGCCTTACCCGGCCTACACGCCACTCAACCGTAGGCCGGGTAAGCGAAGCGCCACCCGGCTTTGCATTTAAATCCACGACAAGAAGCCCCATATATGAAGAATGCAACGTTCTACCTTCTGGACAACGACACCCATCAGGATGGACTCAGCGCCGTCGAACAGCTGGTGTGTGAAATTGCCGCAGAACGTTGGCGCGCAGGCAAACGCGTGTTGATAGCCTGTGAAGATGAGCAGCAGGCGATTCGTCTCGATGAAGCGCTGTGGGCCCGCCCGCCTGAGAGCTTTGTTCCGCATAACCTGTCAGGCGAAGGGCCACGCGGCGGGGCGCCGGTGGAAATTGCCTGGCCGCAAAAGCGCAACAGCAGCGCGCGCGACATTCTGATTAGCCTGCGGATAGATTTTGCAGATTTTGCCACCGCTTTCACAGAAGTGGTAGACTTTGTACCTTACGAAGAATCCTTGAAACAACTGGCGCGCGAACGCTATAAAGCGTACCGCCTGGCTGGTTTTAACCTGAATACGGCAACCTGGAAATAATGGAAAAGACATATAACCCACGCGATATCGAACAGCCGCTTTACGAGCACTGGGAACAGCAGGGCTATTTCAAGCCTAACGGCGACGAAAGCAAAGAGTCCTTCTGCATCATGATCCCGCCGCCGAACGTCACCGGCAGTTTGCATATGGGTCATGCTTTCCAGCAGACCATCATGGACACCATGATCCGCTACCAGCGCATGCAGGGCAAAAACACCCTGTGGCAGGCGGGGACTGACCACGCGGGTATCGCGACCCAGATGGTGGTTGAGCGTAAAATTGCCGCTGAAGAAGGGAAAACCCGCCACGACTACGGTCGCGACGCGTTCATCGACAAAATCTGGCAGTGGAAAGCGGAATCTGGCGGCACCATTACCCGTCAGATGCGCCGTCTCGGCAACTCCGTGGACTGGGAGCGCGAGCGCTTCACCATGGATGAAGGCCTTTCCAACGCCGTGAAAGAAGTCTTCGTCCGCCTGTACAAAGAAGACCTGATTTACCGCGGCAAGCGCCTGGTTAACTGGGATCCAAAACTGCGCACCGCGATTTCCGATCTGGAAGTGGAAAACCGCGAGTCCAAGGGCTCCATGTGGCACATCCGCTATCCGCTGGCCGACGGCGCAAAAACCGCTGACGGTAAAGATTACCTGGTGGTCGCGACCACCCGTCCGGAAACCCTGCTGGGCGATACCGGCGTGGCCGTTAACCCGGAAGATCCGCGTTATAAAGATCTGATTGGCAAATTCGTGGTGCTGCCTCTGGTAAACCGCCGTATTCCGATTGTGGGCGACGAACATGCCGACATGGAAAAAGGCACCGGCTGCGTGAAAATCACCCCGGCGCACGACTTCAACGACTATGAAGTGGGTCGTCGTCACGCCCTGCCGATGATCAACATTCTGACCTTCGACGGAGATATCCGCGAAAGCGCAGAAGTGTACGACACCAAAGGCAACGAATCCGACGTTTATTCCAGCGACATCCCGGCCGAGTTCCAGAAGCTGGAACGCTTTGCCGCGCGTAAAGCGATTGTGGCTGCCGTTGACGCACTGGGCCTGCTGGAAGAGATCAAGCCTCACGACCTGACCGTGCCGTACGGCGACCGTGGTGGCGTGGTTATCGAGCCCATGCTGACCGACCAGTGGTACGTACGTGCCGACGTGCTGGCGAAACCGGCTGTGGAAGCGGTTGAAAACGGCAGCATTCAGTTCGTACCGAAGCAGTACGAAAACATGTACTTCTCCTGGATGCGCGATATTCAGGACTGGTGTATCTCCCGTCAGCTGTGGTGGGGTCACCGTATCCCGGCATGGTACGACAACGACGGCAACGTTTACGTTGGCCGCAGCGAAGATGAAGTGCGTCAGGAAAACAACCTGAGCGCAGACGTTGCCCTGCGTCAGGACGAAGACGTGCTGGATACCTGGTTCTCCTCCGCGCTGTGGACCTTCTCCACCCTCGGCTGGCCAGAAAACACCGACGCGCTGCGTCAGTTCCACCCAACCAGCGTGATGGTGTCCGGCTTCGATATTATCTTCTTCTGGATTGCCCGCATGATCATGATGACCATGCACTTCATCAAAGACGAAGACGGCAAGCCGCAGGTTCCGTTCCATACCGTCTACATGACCGGTCTGATCCGCGACGACGAAGGCCAGAAGATGTCCAAATCCAAGGGTAACGTCATCGACCCGCTGGATATGGTTGATGGTATCTCTCTGGAAGAGCTGCTGGAAAAACGCACCGGCAACATGATGCAGCCGCAGCTGGCGGAGAAAATCCGCAAGCGCACCGAGAAGCAGTTCCCGAACGGGATTGAGGCTCACGGTACCGACGCCCTGCGTTTCACCCTGGCGGCACTGGCCTCGACCGGTCGTGACATCAACTGGGACATGAAGCGTCTGGAAGGTTACCGTAACTTCTGTAACAAGCTGTGGAACGCCAGCCGCTTTGTGCTGATGAACACCGAAGATCAGGATTGCGGCTTCAACGGCGGCGAGATGACCCTCTCCCTGGCCGACCGCTGGATCCTGGCGGAATTCAACCAGACCGTGAAAGCGTTCCGCGACGCGCTGGACAGCTACCGCTTCGATATCGCGGCGGGCATTCTGTATGAATTCACCTGGAACCAGTTCTGTGACTGGTATCTGGAGCTGGCGAAGCCGGTCATGAACGGCGGCACTGAGGCGGAACTGCGCGGCACGCGCAACACGCTGATTACCGTTCTGGAAGGCCTGCTGCGCCTGGCGCATCCGGTTATTCCATTCATCACCGAGACCATCTGGCAGCGCGTGAAGGTGATTGCAGGCATCAACGCCGACACCATCATGCTGCAGCCGTTCCCGGCGTTCGATGCGGCTAAGGTTGATGAAGCGGCGTCTGCGGATACCGAGTGGCTGAAGCAGGCGATCGTGGCGGTACGTAACATTCGTGCTGAAATGAACATCGCGCCGGGCAAACCGCTGGAGCTGCTGCTGCGCGGCTGTAGCGAAGCGGCCGTTCGTCGCGTCACCGAGAACAACACCTTCCTGAAAACCATGGCGCGTCTGGAAAGCATCACCGTGCTGCCTGCTGATGACAAAGGTCCGGTTTCCGTGACCAAAATCATCGACGGCGCCGAGCTGCTGATCCCGATGGCGGGTCTGATCGACAAAGACGCTGAGCTGGCTCGTCTGGCGAAAGAAGTGGCGAAAGTCGACGTGGAAATTGGCAAAATCGAAAGCAAGCTGGCGAACGAAGGCTTTGTTGCCCGCGCGCCGGAAGCGGTCATCGCGAAAGAGCGTGAGCGTCTGGTTGCCTTCGCCGATGCGAAGACCAAGCTGATTGAGCAGCAGGCGGTTATCGCTGCCCTGTAATGCTTTTACCCCTTACGCTTCAGGGCGTAAGGGGTAACCTTCCTGAAAACTCCTCGCTTGCACTCCCCTTTCTGCGGTGCTATTAACAGCAGTTATGTGTCAATTTTTGTAATGAGTAATGCTATGAGCGTGATTACCCCCGTCGCGACGACGATGCGCCGGATCGCTGAGCAGGATAACCCGGCTATCGCCGCCGTTATTCGCACCGTTTCTGCCGAATATGGACTGACGGCTGACAAGGGCTACACGGTTGCCGACCCGAATCTGGACGCGCTTTTCCAGCTCTACAGCCAGCCTGGTCATGCCTACTGGGTCATCGAGCAGAACGGTCAGGTCGTGGGCGGCGGCGGCGTGGCGCCCCTCAGCTGCAGCGAGCCGGATATCTGCGAACTGCAGAAAATGTATTTCCTGCCAACGGCACGCGGACAAGGACTGGCAAAAAAGCTGGCGCTGATGGCGCTGGACCACGCGCGCAAGCAGGGTTTTACCCGCTGCTACCTTGAAACGACCGCCTTCCTCAAAGAGGCCATCGGCCTGTATGAACATCTGGGCTTTGAGCATATCGATGCGCCGCTGGGCTGTACCGGTCACGTTGATTGCGAAGTCAGAATGCTGAAAAGTCTGTAACTTTCGTTCCTGCCCTCTTCTGTTAAGCGGCTGTAAACTGAATGCTCTACACTCTCAGTTCACACCACAACGGGGGAAACACGATGTCGAAGATAAAAAGCTACGCCGCACCGCAGGCGGGTGCAGAACTTGAGCTGTACGAGTACGATGCGGGCGAACTAAAAGCAGAAGACGTCGAAGTACAGGTTGATTACTGCGGGATCTGCCACTCGGATCTCTCGATGATCGACAACGAATGGGGCTTCTCCAGCTATCCGCTGGTTGCCGGGCACGAAGTTATTGGCCGCGTCGTGGCGCTCGGTAGCGCCGCGCAGGACAAAGGGCTCAAAGTGGGCCAGCGCGTGGGCATTGGCTGGACGGCACGCAGTTGCGGTCACTGCGATGCCTGTATCAGCGGCAATCAAATCAACTGCCTCGAAGGCGCCGTTCCCACCATTCTCAACAAAGGTGGTTTTGCCGATAAACTGCGCGCCGACTGGCAATGGGTCATCCCGCTGCCGGACAGCATTGATATCGAATCCGCCGGTCCGCTGCTGTGTGGCGGCATCACCGTCTTCAAGCCGCTGCTGATGCACCATATCACCGCCACCAGCCGCGTCGGCGTCATCGGTATCGGCGGACTGGGGCATATTGCCATTAAGCTGCTGCACGCGATGGGCTGTGAAGTCACGGCGTTCAGCTCGAACCCGGCGAAAGAGAAAGAAGTGCTGGCGATGGGGGCGGATAAAGTGGTGAACAGCCGCGATCCGGACGCGCTGAACGCGCTGGCGGGCCAGTTTGACCTGATCATCAACACCGTGAACGTCGATCTCGACTGGCAGCCGTACTTTGAAGCGCTGGCCTACGGCGGTAACTTCCACACCGTGGGTGCGGTAATGAAGCCGCTGCCGGTTCCGGCGTTTACCCTGATCGGCGGGGATCGCAGCATCTCCGGTTCTGCAACCGGTACGCCGTACGAGCTGCGCAAACTGATGAAATTCGCCGGACGCACCAAAGTGGCGCCGACCACCGAACTGTATCCGATGTCAAAAATCAACGAAGCGATCCAGCACGTGCGCGACGGCAAAGCCCGCTACCGCGTGGTGCTGAAAGCAGATTTCTGATGTGAGTTTGCCGGGTGGCGGCTTCGCCTTACCCGGCCTACTTTCACTGCTGCGCCAATACGTTAAATACTTCCGCTACCGCGACCGCTCCCGGATCCATCACCCCATCCAGGTTCTCTTTATTGACATACGACGAGCGTCCCGCGCCGGCTTTCGCCATTTTCGACGTTGCTTCTGCGCCCTGCTGCGCGGCCTGCGCTGCCGCCTGAATATTGCCTTTCTGTAACGCCTCCAGCGCCGGTTGCAGCGCATCGATCAGCGTGCGATCGCCGAGATCCGCCCCGCCGTACTGCTTCATCTGCGCCAGCCCGCTCAGCAACGCTTCCGGTAGCGACTGGCCATCGTGAAGCTTTTGCCCGGCCGCGGTAAAGAAGATCGACATTAATACACCGCTCGATCCGCCCATCACCGTGGCCAGCCGCTCGCCAACCAGCAGCAGCAGCTTAGACACATCGTTAAGCGGGAGCGCGTTCTCCTCCAGGCGCTGCGCAATATCCCGCGCCCCTTGCGCAAAGGTAGAGCCGGTATCGCCATCCCCCACTTTAGCATCCAGCGCGTTCAGGCGGTTTTCGAGCTGGAGCAGCGTTGTCGACACGGAGGAGACAAACGCACGCACCTGTGGATTGTCAGACGGAGTGTGCTCCACACGGTCATGAATGGCGCTATGCGCCACGGTGCGCAGTGGCGCAAATGCGACGGGCTTCTGCCAGCCCAGCGTCTCGACGTCGGCGTGAATCGCCTTTTCAAAGAAATCGTTGAGCTTCAGCAGCGTCAGAGAAAAGCCTTTCATATCCAGCGCGCTGACCAGTGGCGCAGGGCCAATCAGGTACGCGATATTCTCTTTCAGCGCCGAGTGCGCCAGCTCTTTGGTCAGCAGCGCCATCTCCAGCGCCGATACGCCGCCAAGATTGTTAATCAGCACCGCAAAACGCCCCTCCCCCGCCTGCGCGCGTAACGGCGTCACCAGGGTGTCGATAACGGCTTTGCTGTTTTGCGTATCCACCACGGAAGCCCCGGGCTCGCCGTGAATGCCCAGGCCCAGCTCGACATGGCCTTGCTTAATGCGCCCCTCTTCATCGTCGCTGCCCGGCAGGTTGCACGTTTGCATCGCTACGCCCAGGCTCCAGAGGTTATCGCAGGCCTGTTGCGCAATATCCCGCACCTCGCTCAGCGATTTCCCCTGTTCCGCCGCATAGCCCGCAATCTTGTGCACCAGTGCCGTGCCGGCAATACCGCGCGGCTGCTTGTTATCCGGCAGCGCGATATCGTCCGCCACAATCACCATCTCCACCTTCAGGCCGAAGCGTTTGGCCTTTTCAGCGGCCAGGCCGAAGTTCAGGCGGTCGCCGGTGTAGTTTTTGACGATCAGCAGACAGCCGCGATCGCCCGTGACCGCGACGATGGCATTCAGTACCGCATCCACGCTCGGCGAGGCAAACAGATCGCCGCACACTGCCGCCGTCAGCATCCCTTTGCCAACAAACCCGGCGTGTGCGGGTTCATGGCCTGAGCCGCCGCCGGAAATTACCGCCACGCGGCTTTTATCCCAGTCGCCGCGCGCGACGATCCGGATGGCCGGATCGATATCAAGCTTGACGAGATTGGCATGTGGCGCAGAAAGCAGTATGCCTTCAATGGCATCGTTGACCAGCTGTTTGCGATCGTTAAAGAAGAATCTGGACATAGTTTCCCACTATTTTGTGAACCGTATGCAAAAGCATAGTCCGCGCTGGATAATGCGCCGCAAAGTCAGCAATTTACTCAGCCGTTTTACCGTCAGGTTGCCTATACTCCACCCAGGACTACGAGAGGAAGCGCATCATGAGTACACCATTGTTAATTGCCCGGACGCTGGAAAAAGAGCTCTATTTACTGCCCGCGATGGCGAACCGCCACGGTCTGATCACCGGCGCGACCGGGACGGGGAAAACCGTCACCCTGCAAAAGCTGGCGGAGTCGCTTTCAGAGATTGGCGTACCGGTCTTTATGGCTGACGTAAAAGGCGATTTAACCGGTGTGGCTCAGGAAGGGACCGCCTCTGAAAAACTGCTCGAACGGTTGAAGAATATCGGCATCACGGACTGGACGCCGCACGGTAACCCGGTGGTGGTATGGGACATCTTCGGTGAAAAAGGCCACCCGGTGCGCGCCACCGTCTCCGATCTCGGTCCCTTGCTGCTGGCCCGTTTGCTTAACCTCAACGACGTGCAGTCCGGCGTATTGAATATCATCTTCCGTATTGCCGATGACCAGGGGTTGCTGCTGCTTGATTTCAAAGATCTGCGCGCCATTACGCAGTACATCGGCGATAACGCCAAATCCTTCCAGAACCAGTACGGCAACATCAGCAGCGCCTCGGTGGGCGCAATTCAGCGTGGCCTACTGACGCTGGAGCAACAGGGTGCCGAGCACTTCTTCGGCGAGCCAATGCTGGATATCAAAGACTGGATGCGCACCGACAGCAGCGGAAAAGGGATTATTAACATCCTGAGCTCCGAAAAGCTCTACCAGATGCCGAAACTCTACGCCGCCAGCCTGCTGTGGATGCTCTCTGAACTTTACGAACAGCTGCCAGAGGCGGGCGACCTTGAGAAGCCGAAGCTGGTGTTCTTCTTTGATGAAGCGCACCTGCTGTTTAACGATGCACCGCAGGTGCTGCTGGACAAGATCGAGCAGGTTATCCGCCTGATCCGCTCCAAAGGCGTCGGCGTCTGGTTTGTCTCGCAAAACCCGTCGGATATCCCCGATAACGTGCTGGGACAACTCGGTAACCGCGTACAGCACGCCCTGCGCGCCTTCACGCCGAAAGATCAAAAAGCGGTAAAAGCCGCTGCGCAAACCATGCGCGCCAATCCGGCCTTTGATACCGAAGCCGCCATTCAGGCGCTGGGCACCGGTGAAGCGCTGATCTCGTTCCTCGATGCGAAGGGTAGCCCGTCCGTAGTGGAACGCGCCATGGTCATTGCACCTTGCTCGCGCATGGGGCCGGTGACCGACGATGAGCGCAACGGCCTGATTAACCACTCTCCGGTTTACGGGAAATATGAAGACGAGGTGGATCGCGAGTCCGCGTTCGAGATGCTGCAAAAAGGAGTCCAGGCGACAACGGAATCGCAGGATGCGCCTGCCGCTAAAGGGCAGTCTGTCGCCGTGGATGACGGCATTCTTGGCGGACTCAAAGACATCCTGTTCGGCAGCACCGGGCCGCGCGGCGGCAAACGCGACGGCGTAGTGCAGACGATGGCGAAAAGCGCCGCGCGACAGGTCACCAATCAGATCGTGCGCGGCATGCTGGGGAGTTTGTTAGGCGGCCGTCGCCGGTAGACGCGGAACCCACGGGCGGCCCAGCGCCGAACCCTGTACGCCGTTCTCCTGCAGGTAGCGGTCAATTTCCACCATCCCCGTCCAGCGGTTCTCACACCACAGCGGTGCCAGAAGCGTTGGACGGCGGGCGCTGGCCGAGATGCGGTGGTAGACAATCTCCGCTGGCGTGTGGCGAATAATCTCCCCCGCCGTCACCGTATAGTCCTCAAGCTCGATACCGCTTAACCGCCCGGCCTCCCAGGCTTTCGCCATAATGCTGCCCTTC
Organism: Enterobacter sp. SST3; assembly: GCF_000286655.1. NCBI lineage: Bacteria > Pseudomonadati > Pseudomonadota > Gammaproteobacteria > Enterobacterales > Enterobacteriaceae > Enterobacter > Enterobacter sp. SST3. The sequence goes on from NZ_ALNS01000032.1 coordinate 8,726, forward strand.
ACGATATGCAGCGGATGAAGCTTGATGCCGTCCACGCCGGTTTCAACGACTTTTTCCAGGGTTTCAAGGCCATGCTGTTGACCTTCACCGGGCAGACCGACAATCAGATGTGAACAGACCTTCAGCCCGCGCTCGCGTGCCAGCCGCGTGGTGCGCTGGTAGCAGGCGAAATCATGGCCACGGTTGATACGGTGCAGCGTTTTATCATGTGCCGTTTGCAAGCCCAGCTCCAGCCAGATCTCGTAGCCTTGTTCTTTGTACTCGCTGAGCAGGTCCAGCACCGCGTCCGGTACGCAGTCCGGGCGGGTTCCCACGCACAGCCCAACGATACTGGCCTGGCTGACGGCCTGCTGATACATCGATCGCAATACCTGCACCTCCGCCCACGTGCTGGTGTAAGCCTGAAAATAGGCCAGATACTGCTTCGCACGGTTCACCAGGCTGGCCTGGTGGGCAAGCTGCTCAGCGATAGAATGGTGCTGCTGCGCCTCATCGGCAAACGACGCGACGTTACAGAAGGTGCAGCCTCCGCGCCCGATGGTGCCGTCGCGATTCGGGCAGCTAAACCCGCCGTGCAGCGTCAGCTTATGAACCTTTTGCCCGTAGCGCTGCAAAAGATCCCCACCAAACATATTGACTAATTTCTGTAACTGCATAATCTGATAGACCGTCCCGGAGAAAGGGGACAAGCCTGCCATTTTTAGCCTCTGTCGGCGATGACCTGGATCAATCGCCCTGGACGGCCTTTATCTATATGAATAAATACTCAGGATTACTGCAATTTCATTCACGCCGCATGTGATTACTTTTCCTTATGTTCTGATTGTTTTTTTCATTTATAGCGCCATCACTGAAAAACAGTGTGTTTATGCGGGTTTGCGGCCAATGCCAGATTATTGTTCTGCTATAAAACCGCTATTCAGCACGCTACATGGATAATACCGCTTTCATATAGTGAGTCAGATCACACTCCGCTGTGCTCTTTCAGGGCATTCATTCAATGTAAAATTAGTTAAATAACCTTAAAATACAAACAGATAAACTCTCTTTAGCACATTTTTGTATAAATAAGATTGCCATTTGACCTGTGTACCAATTCCCGATAAGTTGGAAATCCGCTGGAAGCTTTCTGGATGAGCGGCCTGCTCATCATATTTATGCAGTAATTGAGATTCCCTCTGAAGCAAGTCCTCAAACTTGTTTACCTGCGCGAAAGGATGAAAAAGAGGGCGAATGCGAGGTCCGCGTATGAAACGCAAACCCCGTCGCCATGCTCTTTCTGTGCCTGTGCGCCACGGTAAAGTTCAGTGGGAAGCCCGACGAGCCTGGGGAGGTTCACTGATATGTTGTACGATAAATCCCTTGAGAAGGATAACTGTGGTTTCGGCCTGATCGCCCACATAGAAGGCGAACCTAGCCACAAGGTGGTGCGTACCGCTATTCACGCACTGGCCCGTATGCAGCACCGTGGCGCCATTCTTGCCGATGGTAAAACTGGCGACGGTTGCGGCCTGCTGCTGCAAAAACCGGATCGTTTCTTCCGCATCGTGGCGGAAGAGCGCGGCTGGCGTTTAGCCAAAAACTACGCTGTCGGCATGCTGTTCCTGAACCAGGATCCTGAAAAAGCTGCCGCCTCACGCCGCATCGTTGAAGAAGAACTTCAGCGTGAAACCCTGTCGATTGTCGGCTGGCGCGATGTGCCAACCAACGAAGGGGTGCTCGGTGAAATCGCCCTCTCCTCGCTGCCTCGTATTGAACAGATTTTCGTCAACGCGCCTGCGGGCTGGCGTCCGCGTGATATGGAACGCCGTCTGTTTATCGCCCGCCGCCGCATTGAAAAACGTCTCCAGGACGATAAAGAGTTCTACGTCTGTAGCCTCTCTAACCTGGTGAACATCTATAAAGGTCTGTGTATGCCGGCTGACCTGCCGCGCTTCTACCTGGACCTGGCGGACCTGCGTCTGGAATCGGCCATTTGCCTGTTCCACCAGCGCTTCTCCACCAACACCGTTCCACGCTGGCCGCTGGCTCAGCCGTTCCGCTACCTGGCACACAACGGTGAGATCAACACTATTACCGGTAACCGCCAGTGGGCCCGCGCCCGTACCTACAAGTTCCAGACGCCATTGATCCCTGACCTGCATGATGCCGCGCCGTTCGTGAACGAAACCGGCTCGGACTCCAGCTCGATGGATAACATGCTGGAACTGCTGCTGGCGGGCGGGATGGATATCGTGCGCGCCATGCGTCTGCTCGTGCCGCCGGCCTGGCAGAACAACCCGGATATGGACCCTGAGCTTCGCGCGTTCTTCGACTTTAACTCCATGCACATGGAGCCGTGGGACGGCCCGGCGGGCATCGTCATGTCCGACGGTCGTTTCGCTGCCTGTAACCTGGACCGTAACGGCCTGCGTCCGGCGCGCTACGTCATCACCAAAGATAAGCTCATCACCTGCGCCTCTGAAGTCGGCATCTGGGATTACCAGCCTGACGAAGTGGTCGAGAAAGGCCGCGTCGGTCCGGGCGAGCTGATGGTGATCGACACCCGCAGTGGACGCATCCTGCACTCCGCCGAAACCGATAACGATCTGAAGAGCCGCCATCCGTACAAAGAGTGGATGGAGAAAAACGTGCGTCGTCTGGTGCCGTTTGAAGATCTGTCGGATGAAGAAGTGGGCAGCCGCGAGCTGGACGATGACACCCTCGCCAGCTACCAGAAGCAGTTTAACTACAGCGCGGAAGAGCTGGACTCCGTCATCCGCGTGCTCGGTGAGAACGGCCAGGAAGCGGTCGGCTCGATGGGTGACGATACCCCGTTTGCCGTGCTCTCCAGCCAGCCGCGCATCATTTACGACTACTTCCGCCAGCAGTTTGCGCAGGTCACCAACCCGCCAATCGATCCGCTGCGTGAAGCCCACGTGATGTCGCTGGCCACCAGCATCGGTCGCGAGATGAACGTCTTCTGCGAGGCCGAAGGCCAGGCGCACCGTCTGACCTTTAAATCGCCGATCCTGCTGTACTCCGATTTCAAACAGCTTACCACCATGAAAGAGGAGCACTATCGCGCCGACACGCTCGATATTACCTTCGACGTGAACGACGCGAGCCTCGAAGAGACGGTGAATGCGCTGTGCGACAAAGCCGAACAGATGGTGCGTAACGGTACCGTGCTGCTGGTATTGTCCGACCGCAACATCGCGAAAAACCGTCTGCCGGTGCCTGCACCAATGGCGGTGGGCGCTATCCAGACGCGTCTGGTGGATAAGAGCCTGCGCTGCGACGCCAACATCATTGTTGAAACCGCCAGCGCGCGCGACCCGCACCACTTTGCCGTGCTGTTAGGCTTTGGCGCGACGGCGATCTATCCGTACCTGGCCTATGAAACGCTGGCCCGTCTGGTGGATACCCGCGCGATCGACAAAGATTACCGCGCGGTGATGCTGAACTACCGTAACGGCATCAACAAAGGTCTGTACAAGATCATGTCCAAAATGGGCATCTCGACCATTGCCTCCTACCGCTGCTCGAAGCTGTTTGAAGCGGTCGGCCTGCATGATGAGGTCGCCAACCTTTGCTTCCAGGGCGTGGTCAGCCGCATCGGCGGCGCCGGTTTTGCTGACTTCCAGCAGGATCTGGTGAACCTGTCCAAGCGCGCCTGGCTGGCACGTAAGCCGCTGGATCAGGGCGGTCTGCTGAAATACGTTCACGGCGGCGAGTATCATGCCTACAACCCTGACGTGGTGCGCACGCTGCAGCAGGCGGTTCAGAGCAGCGAATACCGTGATTATCAGCAGTACGCTGAGCTGGTGAACAACCGTCCGGCGGCGACGCTGCGCGACCTCATTGCCCTGAATCCGGGTGATGAAGCGGTCAGCATTGACGAAGTCGAACCGGCATCCGAACTGTTCAAACGCTTCGATACCGCGGCGATGTCCATCGGCGCGCTGAGCCCGGAAGCCCACGAGGCGCTGGCGGAAGCCATGAACAGCATCGGTGGCAACTCTAACTCCGGCGAAGGCGGTGAAGATCCTGCCCGTTACGGCACCAACAAAGTGTCCCGTATCAAGCAGGTGGCATCCGGCCGCTTTGGCGTGACGCCAGCGTACCTGGTCAACGCCGACGTGATTCAGATTAAAGTCGCTCAGGGTGCGAAACCGGGCGAAGGCGGTCAGCTGCCGGGTGATAAAGTTACCCCGTACATCGCCAAACTGCGCTACTCGGTACCGGGCGTGACGCTGATCTCCCCGCCGCCGCACCACGATATCTACTCTATCGAGGATCTGGCGCAGCTGATTTTCGACCTGAAGCAGGTCAACCCGAAAGCGATGATCTCCGTGAAGCTGGTTTCCGAACCGGGCGTCGGCACCATTGCCACCGGCGTGGCGAAGGCCTATGCGGACCTTATCACCATCGCCGGTTATGACGGTGGTACCGGCGCAAGCCCGCTCTCCTCCGTGAAATATGCGGGCTGCCCGTGGGAACTTGGCCTGGTGGAAACCCAGCAGGCGCTGGTGGCTAACGGTCTGCGTCACAAGATCCGTCTGCAGGTGGACGGTGGCCTGAAAACCGGCCTCGACATCATCAAGGCGGCGATTCTGGGTGCGGAAAGCTTTGGCTTCGGTACCGGCCCAATGGTTGCGCTCGGCTGTAAATACCTGCGTATTTGCCACCTGAACAACTGCGCAACCGGCGTTGCAACCCAGGACGAGAAGCTGCGTAAGAACCACTACCACGGCCTGCCGTTCAAAGTGACCAACTACTTTGAGTTCATCGCCCGTGAAACCCGCGAGCTGATGGCGCAGCTGGGCGTGAAGCGTCTGGTGGACCTGATTGGCCGTACCGACCTGCTGAAAGAGCTGGAAGGCTTCACCGCCAAGCAGCAGAAGCTGGAGCTGTCTAAGCTGCTGGAAACCGCGCAGCCGCATCCTGGCAAAGCGGTCTACTGCACCGAGAACAACCCGCCGTTCGACAACGGCGTGCTGAACGCGCAGCTGCTGCAGCAGGCGAAACCGTATGTGGACGACAAGCAGAGCAAAACGTTCTGGTTTGATATCCGCAACACCGACCGTTCCGTGGGTGCCTCCCTCTCCGGCTACATCGCGCAGACGCACGGTGACCAGGGGCTGGCAGCCGATCCGATTACCGCGCACTTCAGCGGTACTGCGGGTCAGAGCTTCGGCGTGTGGAACGCAGGCGGCGTTGAGCTGTACCTGACCGGCGATGCCAACGACTACGTCGGCAAAGGCATGGCGGGCGGTCTTCTGGCGGTACGTCCTCCGGTCGGCTCAGCCTTCCGCAGCCATGAAGCCAGCATTATCGGTAACACCTGCCTGTACGGCGCAACCGGCGGTCGTCTTTTTGCCGCGGGCCGTGCGGGCGAGCGTTTTGCGGTGCGTAACTCCGGTGCTATCACCGTGGTGGAAGGCATTGGCGATAACGGTTGTGAATACATGACGGGCGGGATTGTTTGCGTTCTGGGTAAAACCGGCGTGAACTTCGGCGCAGGCATGACGGGCGGTTTTGCCTACGTCCTGGATGAAGACGGTGAGTTCCGTAAACGCGTGAACCCTGAACTGGTAGAAGTGCTGGACGTTGACACGCTGGCCATTCACGAAGAACACCTGCGCGGTTTGATTACCGAACACGTGCAGCATACCGGTTCTTCGCGCGGCGAAGAGATCCTGGCGAACTGGCCGGCGTTCTCTGCGAAATTCGCGCTGGTTAAGCCGAAGTCCAGCGATGTTAAAGCCCTGTTGGGTCACCGTAGTCGTAGCGCAGCAGAGCTGCGCGTGCAGGCGCAGTAAGGAATTCAGATGAGCCAGAACGTATACCAGTTTATCGACCTGCAGCGTGTTGATCCGCCAAAGAAACCGCTGAAGATCCGCAAAATTGAATTTGTTGAAATCTACGAGCCGTTTTCAGAAGGCCAGGCCAAAGCACAGGCAGACCGCTGCCTGTCCTGCGGTAACCCTTACTGCGAATGGAAATGTCCGGTACACAACTACATCCCTAACTGGCTGAAGCTGGCCAACGAAGGACGTATTTTTGAAGCCGCCGAGCTGTCTCACCAGACCAACACCCTGCCGGAAGTGTGCGGCCGAGTGTGCCCTCAGGATCGTCTGTGCGAAGGTTCCTGTACGCTGAACGACGAGTTTGGCGCGGTGACCATCGGCAACATCGAGCGCTATATCAACGATAAAGCGTTTGAGATGGGCTGGCGTCCGGATATGACCGGCGTGAAGCAAACCAACAAGCGCGTGGCGATCATCGGCGCGGGCCCGGCGGGCCTGGCCTGTGCGGACGTGCTGACCCGCAACGGCGTGAAGGCGGTGGTCTTTGACCGCCATCCGGAGATTGGTGGCCTGCTGACCTTTGGTATCCCGGCCTTTAAGCTGGAGAAAGAGGTCATGACCCGTCGCCGTGAAATCTTCACCGGCATGGGCATTGAGTTCAAACTGAACACAGAAGTGGGCCGCGACGTACAGCTCGACGATCTGCTGAAGGATTACGACGCCGTGTTCCTGGGCGTGGGTACTTATCAGTCCATGCGCGGTGGTCTGGAAAACGAAGACGCGCCGGGCGTTTATGACGCGCTGCCGTTCCTGATTGCCAACACCAAGCAGATTATGGGTTATGGTGAAACCGCCGATGAGCCGTTCGTCAGCATGGAAGGCAAACGCGTGGTGGTGCTGGGCGGCGGTGATACCGCGATGGACTGCGTGCGTACCTCCATTCGTCAGAATGCGGCGCACGTGATCTGCGCCTACCGTCGTGACGAAGAGAACATGCCGGGCTCTAAGCGCGAAGTGAAAAACGCGCGTGAAGAGGGCGTAGAATTCCAGTTCAACATCCAGCCTCTGGGTATTGAAGTGAATGCCAACGGTAAAGTGAGCGGCGTGAAGATGGCGCGCACTGAGATGGGCGCTCCGGATGCGAAAGGCCGTCGTCGCGCGGAAATCGTGGCAGGCTCCGAGCACGTGATCCCCGCTGACGCCGTGGTGATGGCGTTCGGTTTCCGCCCTCACAGCATGGAATGGCTGGCGAAGCACAGCGTTGAGCTGGACTCGCAGGGCCGTATTATTGCGCCAGAAGGCAGCGATAATGCCTTCCAGACCAGCAACCCGAAAATCTTCGCCGGTGGCGATATCGTTCGCGGTTCCGACCTGGTGGTGACGGCGATTGCCGAAGGGCGCAAAGCGGCTGACGGGATACTGAACTACCTGGAAGTGTAAAAAAAAAGGGAATAAACCTTCCGGTTTATTCCCTTTGTTACCTACAGTGTAATCAAAAAAATTTCAGATATTTCAGCATGAAGGTTGCCAGCCTATCAATGCTTGAGTCAGCTGCAAGAAAAAAACAGGCATTTCATTGGCGATAGAAATAATGAAGAGCTATTTTTTACTCACCGAAATGCTACCTCGTCAGCAGAGTCTAGGTTAAGTCACTTTCCAGTACGGTTTGATCGGTGATGCGGCTAAACGCATTGTCATCCAGCACAGGTGATAGCGTGACCCGGAAATTCATCTGCTGGCCTGAAGGCACCTGATTATTATCAACCGCAATAACCGCTTCATTATTACGCACATAAAACGGCGAAGGCGTGCCGCTTTGCGGAGTAAAACCGAGCTGATCGACCGTTTTGCCGACGGTGTAATTTTTACCGTCGATGGTCATATCATCGATTTTAACCGCCATCCCGCCAGACTGGCCGAATGTGAAGCGCCCTTTATCGCCTGCCGTCCCCTGTAACAACACCGCCATTTGCTGCGGCTGCGGGCAGTAAACATTAACGTTGAGGGTACGGTCCGCCATTTTGTGCCAGTTCTGCTGGGTTTTATCGATATTATCTCGACGCATTTCATGGTAATCCACCACCGGCTGCGAAAGCGATATTTGGCAATCTTCCGCATTTGCAGTCGCCACGAAGAAAAGTATCCCCAGCGCTGTTAATCCTACTGTTTGTTGATAATTCATCGGCATACTCCGTTTACTTCTTCATAGAAGGCGTCTTCATTGCGTTTCTCAGGAAGAGCGAAATCGAGTTTGCACAAACGATTGTTGTTGGCGTCCATGGCGTACAGCGCCGGTAACTGATCCGCATCGTTGATAAAGACATGACCATCATCAACGACCGTCACAATGTAGTTGTCCTTCTCATCCACGATTGCCAGCCCTTTTCTCAGCGGCTGACCATCGGTTTGCTTCATACGCAGCATCACACGTCGGCTGTTCAGCACCTTGAAATCAAGCTCGCTGACTGAAGCGTGACCTGCGGCGATATATCGGGTGCCGTTTGCCAGCGTCATATTCTGCGGCAGCTTGTTGGCATCCACTTCTATACGCGAATTGCGCCACTCGTTTAGCGAAGGTACAACCGCCTGTCCCCAGGCATCGGTCCAGACCGTACCCTGTGGCGTAGCGATTTCTACCCCGCTTTTCTTCTCGCTCAGTCTGGCAATCGCAAAGGTATCGCGAATCGCATACGGCGAGAACGTCACGCCATTTTTGTGCATAGCGATGCCGCCCGCCAGGGTGGCGTTATAGTTACGCTGGTGATCACCATTGCTGCCACCACCCACGCTCAGCTGGGTGTAATGCAGGTTGGTGTTAAGGTTACCGTTGAAGCTATTATCGCTGGACGACTGGTCACGATCGGCGGCGATATAGTAGTGTGTGTTTTCGCCCAGCGAACCGCTGTTGGCCACACCGTAAGTGGTATTGTCGCCCTGCTTGCGCATGTAAGTGCTGACAGACTGCCCCGGACTCAGCGGAATGCTGACGTTGATGTACAGCATTTCATCATCCTGGTCGTCATCGACGTTGCCCACAGCGCTTTGCCAGTTGGCGGTAACGCTGGCATATTTAAATGTCTTACCCCACGACAGAAGCAGATAGCGGGAATCCTCAGAGTTCCCGCTGCTCTGGTTATAGTTGAAGCCTGCTGAGAAAACGCCTGCCAGACCGGATGAGAAACGTATGCTGCCGGAGTAGGCGTTATCGTACCCCTGATAGTCATCGTCCATCGCTTCTGCCATCTCACGGTAGCCGCCGCTGTAGTGCGTCGCGCTGGTGGAAAGCGATACATGGGAGGAAAGCGTAAGATCGCTTCCTAGCTCGGTTTTAAGTCCACTGTTGCTGTCACCAAACGACTCTTTGCTTGCCGCAACCGTCGTGGAAACAGACCAAAGATCGCTGATAAGAAAATCGGTACGACCGCCAGCTGCCTGGTAATCTTGAGCGGCAGTACCGGAGGCCAGAAGGTTCATCCACGGGAAAATGCGCCAGCCGTCGGAAACGTTCATCACCAGCGGATCGCTGTAGTCGCTATCGATACTGCGCACCTGACCGGCAGACACGGTAAGCCCCTGCGGGCGAGAAAGATTTCGCTGCTTCACAGCGGCAGCAGGAACAATAAAGTGATTCGTGGAGCCGTCCGACTCTACGACGGAAACGTCTAAATCGACGTTGTTACGCGCAACCGGCACGTCATCCAGCGTAAATGGTCCCGCGGGCACGAGCGTACTGAAGATCAGCTGATTGTTCTGGCGAATCTCCACGCGAGCCTGGGAGGAACGGGCAATGCCTGACACGCTGACGCCGCTGCCGTCTTTTGTCAGCCCGCTAGTCGGCAAAAGCTGGATACCGGTAATGGGTATGCCGCTCAGCACATTAGACATGGCATTAATTTCACCGACCTGCATGGTTAACTTCTGCGGGACAAAAACATGCTCTGCATAGGTGTAAATGCTGTCAGCATTTTTCTTGCCATTGTCATCCGTCAGGATGTAATTACTGCGAAGCGACCAGTCAAATGCGTTAAAACCCGCTTCCAGATTGGCCTGCGAATAGCGGGTTTTGTCGCTACCGCCATATTCGTTACGGGTGCTGAAAAGCGAATAGTTGAGCATCCCGGCGGCACCGCCGTGCTGGAAGTTTCGGATATCCGACGACAGGCTGTTTACCGCTTCAGGCGGCAGATACAACTCAACGGCTTCCTGGTTTGGCAACGCGTTGATTACCGCTTTCGGGTAGTCGTCGCGGATGTTGTGGCACGCCTCGCCTGCCTTCAGGGGGACTGGCATGAGGCCTGCGAAATCAAGCAGATCGTTATCAAAACACAGCACGCCGTCCTTATTGAAACGGACGGCGGCCATTCCGCGATCTTCACCATTCACTTTAACGTTCACGGAATGGGTTCCGGGCAGAAAACGCGGTGCTTCAGCGAAATAATGGTTCAAGTCGCTCGATAACCCCAGCGTTTTCATTACCCCCGTATCAAACGTCACTTCCCTTGCGAGTACGGAGGCGGAGTCAAACATCATCAGAGGCAAGGTGCCGCAGAGAACTGCGCGGACACAAAGTGCAATACGGCTTTTTTTATTCACCGTTTGATCCCTATATTATTTATTTAATTCTGAGGTAAAACTCGGCACTTCAATGCCATAACGGCTGGCCGGGAAAAATTTAACGTGGCTGTCACCGCTGCTCGTTTTGTTCAACGCAGCCGTCATCGTCTCACCTGGCAGAAGGTAAGTTTTGGAAAGCGTGGCGTTTGCGCCTGAAGGTTGTAATACGACTTTTTGTGCCAGACGAACAACGTACTTACTTGGGTTGGTTACTTTTACAGAAGATCCGACCGTAGACCATTTGAGGTATTTCCACGCATCCGTCACGACCCCCAGCGTAGCCGGGCGTATTAGCACTGGAATATCCTGGCGAATATTAATGCCAATTTTAATTTTTTTATCGTCATTTTTTGGTGGAATACCGTCAAATGTGACGCGTTTTAAATGCTCAACATCCAGCGGCTGCTTGCTTTGCAAAATAAAACGAAGCTGCTGCGTTTGGCCCGGCTCAAGGCGAACTACAGGCTGCGTGACGATCAACTTAAGCCCCTGGTCGTCCGGCAGGTCTACAACGTTCGTATATAATAAGGATGGGTGTGAATCCGTATTTTTTACGTTAATGGTACCGCTGTGTGTGGCTTCATCAATAATTAGCAGGCTGGTTTCTGGCACCATACCTTCTGCATGCACCGCAAAATTGGCGGAAAATAAAGCGACAGTAAAAAGTGTTTTAAATATATTCGACCTTATGCATTGCATAATATTATCTCCTTGATAGCCCAACGGAACATTCCATGTTTATCGTGCTGTTAAAAAGAGAGTAAATGCAGAACATTCACTCTCTGGATTATTTTAAAATTACTTTTACTCAATAAAGTCTTACAGATAACGCAGGCTGATGGTCAACTGACCGTCAAGCTGAGTATCGTCCGTAATCGCCAGAGTTGTGGTGTCCTGAAGAGCCAGTGAAGTTGCCAGCGGGAAGGTCGCGGTCTGGAAGGCCAGCGGATCCAGAGAACCTGCAGACGCAACGGTGAAGTCACGAATATGGCTGCCCTGAGAAGAACCGTTGGTGGATTTGGTCCAGGTACCCGTCGCGTTCTGCTGATAGATTGGATCTACCGCAGCACCATCAGCCGTTACGCTGTCTACTTTAACTAGCAGAGCGTAAGAGCCAATGTTAACGCCACCCGCGGTTTTGCCCACACCGTAAGTTTGGCTAGCGCCTTTAATAATACCACCACCAAACATACCGTTTTCTACGGTCAGACCCGCGTTAGTATCAGCGCGATCGTCAACCATATTCCAGGACACTTTTGTTGCTGCGGTGCAGTTAATGGTCAGATCGATATTCTTCTGTCCCAACTGGTTGACAGCAGAAGCGTTCAGACTGCCCAAATTAATTGTACCGTAGTCAACAGTACCGCCGTTGCTTAATACTGGCGTACATGCTGCATTCGTCAGCGTACCTTTAACCTTCAGTACAGCTGAAGGGTCTGCAGCAAATGCTGAAGTCACACACAGAGAAAGCGCAGTAGCGAGTAAAACTTTTTTCACTTGTTAATCCTTAACATATGAGTAATTGCAATATTTAACCCAGTAATGATAAATACCTTTACCAGTTACTGATTGTCGTCATGCTTGTCAGCATGTGCACATAGTATTGTTTTTATAAATACATGCAATTTAGCAAAATTAACTATTCTATTAAGGATAACCACAAAATGATTTTTTCCTTATTTTATTAAGAAATTACCCAATCAAAAAAGAGATCAACATCAAAAAAATAATATTACTCAGAATTCCTCTTTACTTTTCTCATCGTTTTGATATTAGTTCACACCTCATTTATTCATGGGGTTTATAAATCTATTTAATTATTAATCAAGCAATGAAGAAACAAGAGATATAAACAATGCTTATTTAAAAATATTACAACGGTAGATTGATACAGAAATAAAAAAGCCAGTGATATCACTGGCTTTTTACAAACGGCGCAAGCGGATTTATTTCACAACGCGTAGCGCTGGGCGACCACCGCGCGGAGGCGGATCGTCATCAGGGTCATTGTCATCTTGATGATCGGGTTTGTCGCCATCGATAATTGACATCACCGTGTCGCTTTCACGCTCATCAGATGCGTTGTCATCATTCAGGCTGGCAACGTCTTCATCATATGCCGCTTCCGGCTCGAACATGGTACCCGCACCGTTTTCACGCGCGTAGATAGCCAGCACAGCAGCCAGCGGTACGGAAACCTGGCGCGGTACGCCGCCGAAACGCGCGTTGAAGCGCACTTTATCGTTTGCCAGCTCCAGGTTACCCACCGCGCGCGGGGCGATGTTCAGTACAATCTGTCCGTCACGTGCGTATTCCATTGGAACCAGCACGCCCGGCAACGTCACATCCACAACCAAGTGCGGCGTGAGCTGGTTATCCAGCAGCCATTCATAGAAGGCGCGCAGCAGATACGGACGGCGTGGGGTAAGTTGTGACATTTCCACAGTCATTAGCCTCGGCCGAGACGCATTTCACGTTCCGGTTCAGTTAAAGATGCCAGGAAAGAGTCGCGCTCAAAGACGCGAGTCATGTAGCCCTTCAGCTCTTTCGCGCCAGGACCGCTGAACTCTACGCCCAGGATTGGCAGACGCCACAGCAGCGGTGCCAGGTAGCAATCCACCAGGCTGAATTCATCGCTCAGGAAGAACGGTTTCTGACCAAACACCGGGGCGATTGCCAGCAGCTCTTCACGCAGTTGCTTACGCGCAGCGTCAGCTTCGGCAGCGGATCCGCTGGTAATCACGTTCATCAGCGAATACCAGTCTTTTTCGATACGCTGCATGTACAGGCGGCTTTCACCACGCGCAACAGGGTAAACAGGCATCAGCGGCGGATGCGGGAAACGCTCATCCAGGTATTCCATAATGATACGGGATTCCCACAGGGTCAGCTCGCGATCCACCAGCGTCGGTACGCTTTGGCTCGGGTTGAGATCGATCAGATCCTGAGGCGGGTTATCCTTTTCCACATGCTCGATCTCAAAACTGACACCCTTCTCGGCCAGCACGATACGAACCTGATGGCTATAAATGTCAGTAGGACCAGAAAACAGCGTCATTACCGAACGTTTGTTGGCAGCGACAGCCATGAAAACCTCCAGGTATATTCAGAATTTTTACTGCTACCAGCCCAACAGGGGCCAGCCAGATGTTGTATCGCCCATCCCAGAGAAGACACATTGTTCAAGAATCGAACAAAAATCGAGTATTCACCGATATTTGGGCAGAAAATTGGATGATAGTTTACCAGATTTTGATGGCTTTGTGGTGAGGGGATTCTGGAAATGTGGAAAAAGAGAAGATATATGCATGGATATTGTGGATAACCTGCGCATTATCCATAAAAAAACCCGCCGAAGCGGGTTTTTCGCCAATCGTTCTGCGTAAGCAGAATGGATTAACGTTTGGAGAACTGTGGACGACGACGTGCTTTACGCAGACCCACTTTCTTACGTTCAACCTGACGCGCGTCACGAGTAACGAAGCCAGCTTTACGCAGTTCAGAACGCAGGGATTCGTCGTACTCCATCAGAGCGCGGGTGATACCGTGACGGATCGCACCTGCCTGACCGGAGATACCACCACCTTTAACGGTGATGTACAGATCCAGTTTTTCTACCATATCAACCAGTTCCAGCGGCTGGCGAACTACCATGCGGGCAGTTTCGCGACCGAAGTACTGTTCCAGAGAACGCTGGTTGATTACGATTTTACCACTGCCCGGTTTGATGAAAACGCGAGCTGCGGAACTTTTGCGGCGACCAGTGCCGTAGTATTGATTTTCAGCCATTGCCTATAATCCCGATTAGATGTCAAGAACTTGCGGTTGCTGTGCCGCGTGGTTGTGCTCGTTGCCTGCGTAAACTTTCAGTTTACGGAACATAGCACGACCCAGCGGGCCTTTTGGCAGCATGCCTTTAACCGCGATTTCAATCACACGCTCAGGACGGCGAGCAATCATCTCTTCAAAGGTCGCTTCTTTGATACCACCGATGTGGCCGGTGTGGTGGTAGTACATTTTGTCAGTACGCTTGTTGCCGGTAACAGCAACTTTGTCAGCGTTCAGAACGATGATGTAATCACCGGTATCAACGTGCGGAGTGTATTCCGCTTTGTGCTTACCGCGCAGGCGACGAGCCAGTTCAGTAGCCAGACGGCCCAGAGTTTTACCGGTCGCGTCAACAACATACCAGTCGCGCTGTACGGTTTCTGGTTTAGCTGTAAAAGTTTTCATTAAAAGCTTACCCAAATAATAAGTTACACGTTGGTGAACACCCAAACGTTTAGTCAGTTGAGGTTCACACGACAAAGTCCGGCAAACCTACCCCTTCGAATAGCACATGCCGACACATAGAAAGTTTCGGGAAAAAAACCTTCTCGTAACGTGGGGTCGCAAGATTATAGAGAAGTTGAGGTCAAAGATCGACCCTTAAATGTGATTCACATTGGGTTTTTCGAGGCGGTGGAAAATGCCGGGTGGCGGCTGCGCCTTACCCGGCCTACAAGTCCCCCTTCACAGGGAGAGGGTGGCGTTTATGGCATATGCTCCAGCTTCAGGTATTCCTCGCTCTGCATCTCCTGCAGGCGAGACAGGCAGCGCTGGAACTCAAACTTTAGCCGCTCCCCCTGGTAGATCTCATATAAAGGAACCTCGGCGCTAATCACCAGCTTAACGTGGCGCTCGTAAAACTCGTCCACCATCGCGATGAAGCGCCGCGCCTCGCTCTCCATCAGCCGCGTCATCACCGGCACATCCAGCACCATCACGGTGTGGAACAGACGTGAAAGCGCAATGTAGTCGTGCTGGCTGCGGGCATCAACGCACAGCGTCGTAAAGGAGACCGCCAGCGTTTGGTTTTCAACGCCGAGCGTTGGCAGCGGGCGATGGTTAATCTCGAGTTCCGGGGCGTGCTCGCGTTTTGCCCCCGCCAGCGCCAGCCAGAGTTTATCCATCTCGCGGGTGGTCTCTGCATTTAACGGCGAGAGCCACAGGTGCGCCTGGGTTAAGGTGCGCAGGCGATAATCGACACCGGCATCAACGTTCATAATGTCACAATGCTGCTTAATGGCGTCGATGGCAGGCAGGAAGCGTGCCCGCTGCAGGCCGTTGCGGTAAAGCTCATCCGGCGGAATATTCGACGTGGCCACCAGCGTGATCCCGCGGGCAAAAAGCGCTTTCATCAGGCCGCCTAACAGCATGGCATCGGTGATGTCAGACACAAAAAATTCATCGAAACAGAGCACGTCCGTTTCCGCCTTGAACCTGTCGGCCACAATCTCCAGCGGATCGCTTTTACCCTGCAGCGCAGTCAGCTCTTCATGCACACGCAGCATAAAGCGGTGGAAGTGCAGACGCTGTTTACGCGCCCCCGGCAGGCTCTGGTAGAACATGTCCATCAGCCAGGTTTTTCCGCGACCGACCCCTCCCCACATATAAAGACCGCGCACCGGCGCGTGGGCCTGTGGCGTTTTTTTTCCGAGCAACCGTCCAAATGCCGCCTTTAGCCCGCCATTCTGTTCGGTTTCAGCGGGTTTGGCCGTGAGTTCCTGATAAATCATCTCCAGACGACTTACCGCCTCACGCTGTACGTCATCCGGCTGATGAGTGCCCTCGTTTAGGGCCAGTTGATATCGCGATGCAGGGGACAGGTTTTGCATAATCTTATTGTTATTCCTTCAATTAACGCTCACCAGCAGACGTGACTGATGAAAAAAAGGCCGTTCTACACTACGCGATGATACGTCAGGATTCCACTTCTACGGAAATAGCGGTTATAGTGGCATTATCAGGCACAGGCAGGAGCCGAGCCAACACCCTACGGAACAACAAGACAACGGGAGAAGTTCATGACCTGGGAATATGCGCTAATCGGTTTAGTCGTCGGCATCGTCATCGGTGCTGTGGCCATGCGTTTCGGTAATCGCAAATTGCGTCAGCAGCAGTCACTGCAGTACGAACTGGAAAAGAACAAAGCCGAGCTGGAAGAGTATCGTGAAGAGCTGGTCAGCCATTTTGCCCGTAGCGCCGAGCTGCTGGACAACATGGCGACCGACTATCGTCAGCTGTATCAGCATATGGCAAAAAGCTCCAGCAGCCTGCTGCCGGAAATGACGGCGGAAACCAATCCGTTCCGCAACCGTCTGGCAGACTCTGAAGCCGGTAACGACCAGGCGCCTGTTCAGATGCCTCGCGACTATTCAGACGGCGCGTCCGGCCTGCTGCGCGGCGGTGTAAAACGCGATTAATCGCACAACCTGAATTTATTTTACGGGCGCAGCGATTGCGCCCGTCCTTTCTTCCTGACCCCAGCTATCATTTAGTTAAACACCTCATTGTTCAGCGGTTTAAAATTCAATAACATCAACGTGTTTTTGGGGCCGTTTTTCCTTTATTCCAGGTTACGAGAGTCAACATCGATGAAGAAAAAAAACCAGCTGTTGAGCGCTATCGCGTTAAGTGTCGGGTTATCTCTCTCGGCGTCCGTCCCTGTATTTGCCGCCCTTCCCTCCCAGGTGCCTGGCCAGGCGGCCATTCCAAGCCTTGCCCCCATGCTGGAAAAAGTGTTGCCTGCGGTGGTCAGCGTTCAGGTTGAGGGCACGGCGGTACAAAGCCAACGCGTCCCTGAAGAACTGAAAAAATATTTTGGCGATGAGTCTCCCGACCAGCAGGCCCAGCCTTTTGAAGGCCTGGGTTCCGGCGTCATTATTGATGCGGCAAAAGGCTACATTCTGACTAACAATCACGTCATCAGCCAGGCCGATAAAATCAGCGTCCAGCTAAACGATGGCCGCGAATTTGATGCCAAACTGATTGGCGGCGATGACCAGAGCGACATCGCGCTATTGCAGGTACAAAACCCGAGTAACCTGACCCAGATTGCCATCGCGGACTCCGACAAACTGCGCGTCGGTGATTTTGCCGTCGCCGTGGGTAACCCCTTTGGCTTAGGGCAAACCGCCACTTCCGGGATCGTCTCCGCGCTGGGACGCAGCGGCCTCAATCTGGAAGGGCTGGAAAACTTTATCCAGACCGATGCCTCAATCAACCGCGGGAACTCCGGCGGGGCGTTACTTAACCTTAACGGTGAGCTGATTGGGATCAACACAGCCATTCTGGCCCCGGGTGGCGGCAGCATCGGGATCGGTTTTGCGATTCCCAGCAATATGGCCAAAACCCTGGCGCAGCAGCTCATTCAGTTCGGCGAAATCAAACGCGGGCTGCTGGGTATTAAAGGTATGGAGATGAGCGCCGATATCGCCAAAGCGTTCAACATCAACGTACAGCGCGGGGCGTTTGTCAGTGAAGTGCTGCCTAACTCCGGCTCGGCAAAAGCAGGTATCAAATCGGGCGATGTGATCGTCAGCCTCAACGACAAGCCGCTGAGCAGCTTTGCCGAGCTGCGCTCGCGGATAGCGACCACCGAACCCGGCGCCAAAGTGAAGCTGGGTCTGATCCGTGACGGTAAGCCGCTGGACGTTGAAGTGACGCTGGATAAGAGCACCTCCTCCTCTGCCAGTGCGGAGCTGATCGCCCCGGCGCTGCAGGGTGCGACGCTGAGCGATGGACAGCTGAAAGACGGTACGAAAGGCATTCGCATCGACACCGTTGAGAAGAGCAGCCCTGCCGCACAGGCCGGATTGCATCCGGAAGATGTGATCATTGGGGTAAACCGCAATCGCGTGCAGTCCATTGCCGAACTGCGCAAGGTGATGGAGAGTAAACCGGCGGTTATTGCCCTGCAGGTCATGCGCGGCAATGAGTCTATCTATATTCTGTTGCGCTAAGCATTTGCGACCCGGACATCACCGCTGCGTGTGATGTCCGGATAACTCATGTTATGCTGCAAATCGTTCCTTTTTTAACGACACGCGCATCATGCTTTTAAAGCTCTTACGTTCTATTGTCATCGGTTTGATTGTCGCTGGCCTGCTGCTGCTGGCGCTGCCGTCTTTACGTCAGTTCAATAAACTGTCGGCCCCTCAGTTCGATAGCACGGATGAAACGCCGGCCACCTATAACCAGGCCGTTCGCCGTGCCGCACCTGCCGTAGTTAACGTCTATAACCGTGGCCTGAATACCTCAGCCCATAACCAGCTGGAGATCCGCACTCTCGGCTCCGGGGTAATCATGGACGAGCGCGGCTACATTATTACCAACAAGCATGTGATAAACGATGCCGACCAGATCATCGTCGCCCTACAGGATGGCCGCGTGTTTGAGGCATTACTCGTTGGCTCTGACAGCCTGACTGACCTCGCCGTCCTGAAGATTAACGCCACGGGCGGTTTGCCGGTCATCCCGATCAACCGTAAACGTACCCCGCATATTGGTGACGTCGTCCTGGCGATTGGTAACCCTTACAACCTGGGCCAGACCATCACCCAGGGGATTATCAGCGCGACCGGGCGTATTGGCCTCAACCCATCCGGGCGGCAGAACTTCCTGCAAACCGATGCCTCCATCAACCACGGTAACTCCGGCGGTGCGCTGGTCAACTCGCTGGGCGAACTGATGGGCATCAACACCCTCTCGTTCGATAAGAGTAACGACGGCGAGACGCCGGAAGGGATCGGCTTTGCCATTCCGTTCCAGCTGGCGACCAAAATTATGGATAAGCTGATCCGCGACGGACGCGTGATCCGCGGCTATATCGGTATCGGTGGCCGTGAAATTGCGCCGATGCATACCCAGGGGGGCGGGATCGATCAGATCCAGGGCATCGTGGTGAACGAGGTGGCGCCAGGGGGGCCGGCGGCCAACGCGGGGATTCAGGTCAATGACGTCATTGTGTCGGTTAACGGCACGCCGGCGGTTTCTGCGCTGGAGACGATGGACCAGGTGGCAGAAATTCGCCCGGGCTCTATCATCCCTGTTGAAGTCATGCGCAACGATAAGAAACTGACGCTGCAGGTCACCATTCAGGAATACCCGGCAACGAACTGACAGGCATAAAAAAACGGAGCGATAAGCTCCGTTTTTTTGCCGGGAGACGGTTCGTATTACTTGTTAACGAACTCTTCACCCAGGGTGATATCTTTCTTCAGCGTATCCAGCATGCCTTCCATCGCGTGTTGTTCAAACGCGCTCAGCGTACCAATGGATTTACGCTCTTCGATACCATTTTTGCCCAGCAGCAGCGGCTGAGAGAAGAAGCGAGCGTGTTCGCCATCGCCTTCAACGTAAGCGCATTCAACAACGCCTTTCTCGCCCTGCAGGGCGCGAACCAGCGACAGACCGAAACGTGCAGCCGCCTGGCCCATAGACAGGGTTGCAGAACCACCACCCGCCTTCGCTTCCACCACTTCGGTGCCCGCGTTCTGGATGCGTTTAGTCAGGTCAGCCACTTCCTGCTCGGTGAAGCTCACGCCTGGGATCTGCGACAGCAGAGGCAGGATGGTAACGCCAGAGTGACCGCCGATGACCGGCACTTCAACTTCTGTTGGCTGTTTGCCCTTCAGCTCAGCAACAAAGGTGTTGGAGCGAATAATATCCAGCGTGGTTACGCCGAACAGTTTGTTTTTGTCGTAAACACCTGCTTTCTTCAGCACTTCTGCCGCGATAGCAACGGTGGTGTTCACCGGGTTAGTGATGATACCGATGCACGCTTTCGGGCACACTTCAGCAATCTGCTGCACCAGGTTTTTCACGATGCCCGCGTTGACGTTGAACAGGTCTGAACGATCCATGCCTGGCTTACGCGCCACGCCTGCAGAAATCAGCACCACGTCGGCACCCTGCAGAGCAGGACGCGCATCTTCACCGGAGAAGCCTTTGATTTTTACAGCGGTAGGGATGTGGCTCAGGTCAACCGCCACACCTGGGGTTACCGGAGCAATATCGTACAGGGAGAGTTCTGAGCCTGAAGGCAGTTGGGTTTTCAGTAGTAGGGCAAGCGCCTGGCCGATACCACCAGCAGCGCCGAGGACTGCGACTTTCATCCTAAACTCCTTATTATGGTTAACTTAAGTATCTGTAAATCCGTTGCGGCGACCATAATTCAGCAAGTGTTTAATTACAATTTTCGTAGCTAAAGAATTTGAGGTCGCGCGACTTTATCTCTCTTCAGAAGGCTATCTGACGACAGACGGCAACGAATTAAGAGGTGGTTACAATACACCCTGGCCCGCCACCAAAACAACATCATTTTGATAACATTTAATTTACTTTTAAGCTTATTTGCGCGGCGTGACCCAGGCATGTTTTCTGATAACGAATTCTGATAAAATCACTCCCTTTCATAACATTATTTCAGCCTGGCGCTGAGTAGATAATTTGCATAAAAATTCATCCACATGCATAATAATGTTGTTTCTATCGTCATATTCCGGGTGACTTATGCGAAGCTCGTCTAAGCAAGAAGAATTAGTCAAGGCGTTTAAAGCGCTACTTAAAGAAGAGAAATTCAGTTCTCAGGGAGAAATTGTTCAGGCGCTGCAGGAACAGGGCTTCGACAACATCAATCAGTCGAAGGTCTCCCGCATGTTAACGAAATTTGGCGCGGTACGTACCCGTAACGCCAAGATGGAGATGGTCTATTGCCTGCCGGCTGAACTTGGCGTGCCGACCACCTCCAGCCCGCTCAAGAATCTGGTTCTGGATATCGACTACAACGATGCCGTTGTGGTGATCCACACAAGCCCAGGTGCCGCACAGCTGATTGCCCGCATGCTGGACTCATTGGGTAAAACGGAAGGTATCCTCGGGACTATCGCCGGTGATGACACCATCTTTACCACGCCAGCCAGCGGTTTCTCCGTTAAAGATCTCCACGAAGCGATTCTGGTTCTGTTCGAACAGGAACTCTAATCCCCTTTCCCCGTAGCGCCGCTGCGGGGATCGTTCTGCCTCCACACCGTTTCCCCCTCTTTTTCACTGCCTCTGCCTTTGACAAATAGTGCTTTTTACCACCCATTAACATTCACCTGGTGAATGATAAATCAAAAAATCGCACAAAAAATCAAAAGCTGATATCCATATGATTTCATTAGACATAACCAACTAAAATGTGCAAAAAATACCCAATATTATGCAATTTGGTTATAAAAAAAGACTGTTTAACACGTAATAACAATAGAAACCATTAGTCTGGTATTAATTTTTTCCGTTATTAGTGTATACTTGATTTTGTGATGAGGGTCACGAAACAAGACCCCACTAAAAAATTCGACGAGGTAAAAATCATGAAAATCAAATCAACTGTAGCGGCGCTGAGCGTCCTGTCTGTCCTGTCATTCGGTGCCTTCGCGGCTGACGCTATCAATGCTGACCAGGCGCAATCCCGCCAGGCCATCGGTACGGTTTCTGTCGGCGCGGTCGGCACATCGCCAATGGACATGCATGAGATGCTGAACAAAAAAGCGGAAGAAAAGGGTGCGTCATCCTATCGCATCATCGAAGCGCGCTCTGGTGCACACTGGCACGCCACCGCTGAGCTGTACAAATAAGTTTTAGTAATAACTGAACACGTAAATCTCCACTCAACGGCACCAGGCATAAAAATAGCGGTTCAACCCTTCTCGCCGTTGAGCAAAAACCCTATTCAGGAGTAAAGACTATGAAAACCAAATTGATCATCGCAACCCTCGGTCTGGCATCTGTTCTCTCTTTCGGCGCAAGCGCAGCCGTACAGCAGGTGAATGCCGACCAGGCACAAAATCTGCAGCCTATGGGCAGCATCTCCGTGACGTCTGTTACCGGCTCTCCGATGGATATCCGTCACGAACTGGCTGCCAAAGCTGAAAAAGCAGGTGCCAGCAGCTATCGCGTCACCGAACTGAATCAGGGTGACCACTGGCATGCAACTGCAGAACTGTATAAATAAACCCTCGTCGTATCTCATCATACGACTTGCCCCTGGCCTGATGGTCAGGGGCTTTTTTCATTCAGTGCCGCGCGTTAAAACGCAGCTGCCCTTCCAGCTCTTCTTCCGCTTCATCGAACAGTAATATCAGTGCGCCAAAGCGTCTGCGCAGCTTATCGGGCAAATGGATGAACTCAATTTCCAGCGGTAGCGGCAGCAGGCTACCGGTCACCACGTCCCACAGCGTATCCAGATTCGTCACGCTTTCCCGTTCAAGATCAAACACCCGGATAAATTCACGGTAGAAGTCTTCCTGACTGTCGATCTCGTCAAAATCAAAGGTATAGGTTTTCATTGCCAGCCACCCAGTCCAGGCGAGCGGCAGATGCCGCCCTGTCTATTATAATCCCCCAATGTGAAGGGTTTTCACTTCCAGATACTCTTCCAGACCCAGCACGGAGCCCTCACGACCCAGGCCTGACTCCTTCACGCCACCAAAGGGCCCCAGTTCCGTGGAGACGGCACACTCGTTAATGCCGATCATCCCACTCTCGATCGCCTGCGAAACGCGGAAAACACGTGAGAGATTCTGGGTGTAGAAGTAAGCCGCCAGCCCGTAGGGCGTATTGTTGGCGCGCTGGATAACTTCATCTTCCGAGGTGAAACGGAAACACGCCGCAACCGGGCCAAACGTCTCTTCTTCTGCCAGCTTCATGCCTTCATGGCAGTCGCCCAGCACGGTTGGCATCCAGAAATTCCCGCCAAGCGGATGGGGCTTACCCCCTGCCAGTACGGTTGCCCCCCGTGAGACGGCATCGTCGACATGCTCACGCACCTTGTCGACCGCAGCAGATTCAATCAGCGGTCCGACAACGACGCCCTCGTCAAGGCCATTCCCCACCTTGAGCGCCTTCACGGCATCGGCAAGTTTATTCACAAACTTGTCGTAGACGGTTTCCTGAATATAAAAACGGTTCACGCTGACGCAGACCTGCCCGGCATTGCGGAACTTGTTGGCAATCGCCCCCTTCACCGCCGCGTCGATGTCTGCATCCTCAAAAACGATATACGGGGCATTTCCCCCCAGCTCCATCGAGACTTTTTTCATGGTTTCGGCAGCATTACGCACCAGCGTTTTGCCGACGGAGGTCGAGCCGGTAAAGGAGATTTTACGCACGTCTCGGCTTGCCATAATCGCATCGCTGATTTCATGGGTATTCCCGGCCACGGCGTTGAGCACGCCGTCGGGTACGCCGGCCTGTTTTGCCAGGGTGAGCAGCGCAAAGGCACTGAGCGGCGTGTTATTGGCCGGTTTGATCACTCCGGTGCACCCCGCAGCCAGCGCTGGGCCTAATTTGCGGGTGAGCATGGCCATTGGGAAGTTCCACGGCGTTATCGCCGCCACCACGCCTATGGGTTCGCGGGTCGCCAGAATGCGCGAGCCGGGTTTGATCGGCGGAATAATTTCCCCGTTGGCGCGCTTGGCCTCTTCGGCAAACCACTGGATAAAGCTGGCAGCGTACTCCACCTCACCTTCCGCTTCTTTCAGCGGCTTGCCCTGCTCGGTGGTCATTAACTGCCCGAGCCAGCTTTTATTCTCAATAATCAGTTCGTACCAGCGATAAAGAATCGCCGAGCGCTCTTTCGCGGTTTTGGCACGCCAGGCCGGGAAGGCTTTGGTGGCCGCTGCGATAGCCTCTTCGGTTTGTGCTTTACCCGCTTTCGCGACTTTCGCGATGACTTCCCCGGTAGCGGGGTTAAGCACATCGAAGGTCGTGTCCAGCGTTTTCCAGATCCCGTTGACCAGATAACCAGTCTGAAAAAGGATGTGATCCTGAAGCGCCTGGGTCGTCATGTGTCCTCCCTTCCTGAAATGTAAGAACGTGCTGGAATAAGTATAGCCACAAAAAAACCGACGCTTTTGGCGTCGGTTTTTTTACTTCAGTCAGCTATCCGTGAGGGCATTCTGGTAGCGATGCAGCATCAACACCAGCCGTCCTACCGGCTCGGTCACCTGAGGCGGCGCTTCCCAGGTTTTAAGCTTCTCCTGGTAGATATCAAGCTCTGCAAGCAGCTGCGTAAAGTAGCGACGTCGTTTGTCATCACTGCTGGCGGAAAGCACGTGGTCCGCGGTACGACGCAGCTGGCGGTGCCAGGCCGACAGATCGTCGTTGATCGGCACCGGCGCATTGCGCAGACGCTGGTGTGCAATGATCATGGTTAGCGCCAGGCGGAACTTGGCAATGTCGCCCGGGAACTTGTTCAGCAGTAAAAACAGCTGCTGGTAGAGCGCGGGGAGGTGGTTCTCTTTTCGACGCGCGGTGTTGGTTGTCATCGACGACACGGCGGCCGACACAAACTGGTTCAACAGCACGCGGCCCGTTCTTGCCTGCGAATTATCGCGGACCAGCAGAATCACCATCATCGCCAGGAAACAGCCCACCAGCTGACCTAACGCGCTGTCGAGGAACTGGCTGAAATGGAAGGTCATCGGGTTATCCAGCACGATGATATTAATCGTACTCGCCAGCGCCCCCAGCGATCCGAGGCGGCGCTTTTGCACCTCAATGCCGATAAAGAACGCCATCACTGCCAGGCTAATACAGAGCAGCAGCATGCTCTGCTGCGTCGACGGGATGATGACCAGAAAATAGAGCGCGCCGATCGGCAGGGCGGCAAGGGTGCCGTACAGGAAATCGATGGCGACCATACGCGGGTTAGGCAGACGCATCGCCAGTGCGGTCACGACGGCAATCATCACCATCGCGCCGCTGCCGGACGTCCAGCCCGTCCACAGCCAGAACAGCGTGCCGAGCATACAGGCAAGCGTCGTACGCCAGAAGTTGACCATCGCGTGATGGCGCTCGGCGGATTCCGGCTTGATCACCACTTCGCCCTGCAGTACCTCTTCTTCCGCCGCGCTGATTTTGGTATTCCCGATCACGCCGCGTTTCAGCAGCAGGTAGCGCGTCGCGGCGCCGACCCAGGTGTAGATCGTTACCGGCGTGTCACGTTCCCCTGTCCAGGCAATAACCCTGCGCATACGCTTAAGCTGCTTGTGCACGTCCTGCACCGTTTCCACTGGCTCAGCGAACAGTTCGCGGAACGTATCGGTGACCACTTCCGGGCGCGTGTTCTGAATCAGGTAGGTTTCACATGCCTGGGTAATCAGCGTTAACGAGACCGTATTAAGGGCTTTCAGACGACGGTTAGCGCGAGCCCAGCGTGACGACTCCATATTGAGATTGCTGCGCATCCCTTCCAGCGCCTGCGTGCGGCGAACCAGCCCGCTCCAGGCTTTATCCACCTCTTCGCTGTCGCCGTGTTTAATGCAGAGCTGCATCAGCTGGTACTGGGCGACAATCAGCGCATCAAGCTCACGGTCGACTTCCTGCTTGATGGAGCGCGGGGAGAACAGCAGGTCCGCGACAATTGCACTCACGATACCAATGACAATCTCACTGCATCGCTCCACCGCAAACTGCGGAGCCAGCAGCGGCTCGGACTGGATGGTGATGATAATAATCAGCGCGGTATAGCCCGCCAGACCCCAGGCATAGGAGTTCTCCACTTTCACCAGAGACGAGATCCAGGTGCAGAAGCCCGCCCAGATACAGCACACCATCAGCATCAGCAGCGGCGTGCGGATCATCAGGATAATAATGGTGAGCGCCGCGATACAGCCGATGAACGTCCCGATGATACGCAGCATTCCGCGATAGCGGATCGCGCCTGAATAGGGTTCCCCACCCGCGGCAAAGGCGGGACCCGCCGCGACAATCGCGGCCGTCAGCACTGCCCAGCGCGGGGTTTCAAGCTGGAAGTGGAAGCCAACAAACAGCGCCAGCACAATGGCACACGCCAGCTTCACGGCGAAGCGAATGTGCTGGCTGGCGATGGAAAAGATGCCCATAGCGATTAACCAAACTCGCGCAGACGATGGGCGATTTTACGGAAGAATGAGTCCTGGCTGGCATCCCGATCTTTTTCACCGGTAATCACCACCGTCGCCGTGGTACCCGCAGGCCACAGATTGCCCTGCTGTTCATCCAGGTGGATACGGACCGGCACGCGCTGGGCCAGACGCACCCACTCGAGGTTGGAATCCACCGTTGCCATCCCTTTTGCATCACGCGAACTGCTGGAGTTGGTCACCCCTGCGGCGACGCTGTCGACGGTACCTTTAAAGACGCGGTTGCTGCCCAGCGGCGTGATTTCTGCCCGATAGCCGGGACGTACGCCCTCCAGCTTGGTCTCTTCCATATAGGCGAGTACATAGAAAGAGTTCTGTTTCACCAGCGCCACGGCGGTTGAGCCACGGGTAATGAATTCCCCGGTATAGACGTTAAGGTTGGTCACCCAGCCATCAGACGGCGCGCGGATCACGGTACGCTCCAGATCGAGCTTCGCCAGATCGCGCGTTGCTTCTGCTTTCGCCAGCTGGTGCAGCACGGTTTGCAGCACGTTGTTGGACTGGTCAATCTCTTCACGGGACATTGCCTGAACGCCAAGCTGATTACGGCGGCCTGCCTCACGGCGTTTCTCCGCAGCCAGCGCCTGGTAATAGGCCACGTCCGCTTCCGCCTCTTCCAGCGCTTTCTGGTAACGAGGCTGGTCGATGGTGAACAGAACCTGATCTTTTTTCACCAGCTGGTTATCGTGAACGTTAACCGCCGTGATAAGACCGGCCACGTCAGGGGCGATGGCCACCACATCGGCGCTGAAGCGTGCATCACGCGTCCACGGTGATTCGGTGTAATAGACCCAGGCGCGGAAAATGGCAATGAAGGCGAGGATAACCAGCGCCATGGTGATGGCAGTGCGGGAGATTTTTCTTGTTAGCGTTTTCACATCAACCTCAGACAAACATGCGCGATATCAGGTAAAACAGGCAGCAATACAGCGCGGTATTGAACAATGCAGGGTGCCAGACGAAATCGTAGATCCCGGTAGGGACCAGCACCTTGCGCACCAGCCAGAAGATCGCCAGTGATAAAAGAAGCTCGAAAAATATCGGTGGGAACGACAGACCGAACACCACGATAACGGGAAACAGACTCATGTTGACCTTGATAAGAGAGAGTGCAGGCTTCAGAATTTTTTAGCGCACGCCACCGCAGGAGAGCAAGAAACGCCGGGCGAGAATGGCGCAGCCGTTATGTAATTAATAATATATTAACGTAACTGTTATGCTGTTATCTATAATATGTGATCTAAATCACTTTTAAGCCAGAGTGAACAATGGAACGTTTAAAACGCATGTCAGTCTTCGCCAAAGTGGTTGAACTGGGCTCCTTTACCGCCGCTGCACGCCAGCTTCAGATGAGCGTCTCCTCTATCAGCCAGACGGTGTCCAAACTGGAAGATGAGCTTCAGGTCAAGCTGCTCAACCGCAGTACCCGCAGCATTGGCCTGACGGAAGCGGGTAAAATTTACTATCAGGGCTGTCGTCGCATGCTTCTGGAAGTGCGGGATGTTCACGAACAGCTCTACGCCTTCAACAACACCCCCATCGGCACGCTGCGCATCGGGTGTTCTTCAACTATGGCACAAAATGTTCTCGCTGCCATGACGGCGGATATGCTGAAAGAGTACCCCGGGCTTACCGTCAATCTGGTGACGGGTATCCCGGCGCCGGATCTGATTGCCGACGGCCTGGACGTGGTGATCCGCGTCGGCGCGCTGCAGGATTCCAGCCTGTTCTCGCGTCGGCTGGGCAGCATGCCGATGGTCGTCTGCGCTTCGAAGAGCTATCTGGCCCAGTACGGTGTGCCGGAGAAACCCGCCGATCTCACCAACCACTCGTGGCTGGAGTACAGCGTGCGGCCCGACAATGAATTTGAGCTGATTGCCCCGGAAGGGATCTCCACCAAACTGCTGCCGGAGGGGCGGTTTGTCACTAACGACCCCATGACCATTTCGCGCTGGCTGGTGGCTGGCGCCGGGATCGCCTACGTGCCGCTGATGTGGGTGATCAACGAAATTAACAGCGGCGTGCTGGAGATCCTCTTCCCGCGCTACCAATCCGATCCGCGTCCGGTGTACGCCCTGTATACCGAAAAAGACAAGCTCCCGCTGAAAGTCCAGGTGTGCATTAACTATCTGACCGAGTATTTTGTGGACGTGGCGGAGCTGTTTCAGGGGATGCGGGGAAGACGAAAGGAATAATCCATTTATTCCAGAACGCATAGGACCAATGAATATTCCCAGGATGAATCCCGTATTCATTCAGGAATATTCCTTCGCCACTATCAGGAATAGCTAATTGACACTACCGCCATCAGCCCATTACTTTATATGCAGTCTGCTCGTCAGGCTGTTATTAATTTGTTGCTGATATGAATAATAAAATGTATTTCGCAGGATGACGTTAAACAAGGAAAAGAAATGAATCTATTTGAACAAACACCGCCTTCACGCAGGCGCTATGGACTCGCCGCGTTCATCGGTTTAATTGCAGGGATCGTCTCCGCTTTTGTCAAATGGGGAGCCGAAGTGCCGCTTCCGCCACGCAGCCCCGCCGACTTATTCACCGGCGCATGCGGACCTGAGCAATTAATAAGAGCCGCAGGGCAGATTGACTGCTCCCGCAATTTTTTAAACCCTCCCTATGTATTTTTACGTGACTGGCTTGGCGTTGTCGATCCTAACGCAGCAGTTTATACATTTGCCGGGCATATATTTAACTGGGTCGGCGTAACGCATATTATTTTCTCCATCGTCTTCGCTGTTGGCTATTGTGTCGTTGCTGAAGTCTTCCCGAAAATTAAACTCTGGCAGGGTTTGCTGGCAGGTGCGTTAGCTCAGCTCTTTGTGCATATGATCTCCTTCCCGCTGATGGGGTTGACGCCACCGCTGTTTGAGCTGCCGTGGTATGAACACGTGTCAGAGATCGTGGGCCATCTGGTCTGGTTCTGGTCGATCGAAATTATTCGTCGTGACTTGCGTAACCGCATCACACACGAGCCGGATCCGGAGATACCGCTGGGTAACTTACGTTAAAAAAAAAGGCGCTACGTCTGTAGCGCCTTTTTTTATGTTTGCTCAGGTCAGGCTGTGCCGCCCACCGTCAGGTTGTCTACTTTCAGCGTTGGCTGGCCCACGCCCACCGGCAGGCTCTGGCCCTCTTTACCGCAGACGCCCACGCCGTTATCCAGCTTGAGATCGTTACCGACCATGGAGATCTGCTGCATGGCTTCAATACCGGAGCCGATCAGCGTTGCATCTTTCACCGCTTTGGTCACTTTGCCCTTTTCGATCAGATACGCTTCTGAGGTAGAGAAGACAAACTTACCGGAGGTGATATCCACCTGGCCGCCGCCAAAGTTAGGCGCAAAGATACCGTAATCAACGGATTCGATAATCTCCTGCGGCGTGGATTTGCCCGGCAGCATGTAGGTATTGGTCATGCGCGGCATCGGCAGGTGCGCGTAGGACTCACGACGGCCGTTACCCGTTGGCGCAACGCCCATCAGGCGCGCGTTGAGTTTGTCCTGCATGTAGCCTTTCAGCACGCCGTTTTCGATCAGCACGTTGTACTGGCCGGGCGTACCTTCATCGTCGATAGCGACCGAGCCGCGACGATCGCGCATGGTGCCATCATCCACCACGGTGCACAGTTCAGAGGAGACAAGTTGACCAATCTGACCGCTGAATACCGACGTTCCGCGACGGTTAAAGTCGCCTTCCAGACCATGGCCCACCGCCTCATGCAGCAGCACGCCCGGCCAGCCGGCACCCAGCACCACCGGGAATGAACCCGCCGGCGCCGCGACGGCATTCAGATTCACCAGCGCCATGCGCACGGCTTCTTTTGCCCACGCGTCAGCGCGCGCTTCACCGTCAACGTCGCCCAGGAACCAGTCATAGCCAAAACGACCGCCGCCGCCGCTTGAACCGCGCTCGCGTTTGCCGTCCTCATCGACCTGCACGCTGATAGAGAGACGCACAAGCGGACGGACATCTGCCGCCAGGGTACCGTCCGTTGCCGCCACCAGAATCAGTTCATACACACCGCTCAGGCTGGCTGAAACTTCCTGCACGCGTTTATCTGCCGCGCGCGCCACTTTGTCCACGCGGCGCAGGATATCCAGCTTCTCTTCACGGCTCATGCTCTGCAGCGGATCGATGCTGGTATAGAGCGCAGAGTGCTGCACTTCTCCCAGGGTTTTCACGCGACCATCGCCGGTATCACGCACAATGGTGCGCGCGGCCTGCGCGCTCTGCTCAAGTGCGGCGAGGCTAATCTGATCGGCATACGCAAAACCGGTTTTCTCCCCGCTGACGGCGCGGACGCCAACGCCCTGGTCGATGTTATAAGAGCCATCTTTAATGATGCTGTCTTCTAAAACCCAGGATTCGTGATAGCTCGACTGGAAATAAAGGTCGCCGTAGTCGAGACGGCGTTCGGTCAGTTGACCAAGAATGGAGAACAGGTCCTGATGGTTCAGGCCGTTCGCTGCGAGCAAATGTTCACTTACCAGGTTCAGACTCATCGTATTGCTACTCGTTCGTTGCCGCCCGTGGCGGTATAAAGATCGTATTTATTGAGAGTGAGGCAATTACCTGCCCACGTCAAATCATTGCTGTGCATCTTTGCGCGGCTGGCGCAGCACCTCGTTAATCTGCGGTTTATCGACCGGACCGGTAATGCGGTAGCGCAGAATGGAGACCTTGCTCCACAGCGGCCCCAGCACTTTGCTGGCGGCAAACACCGCCGCACCGACAATCGGGTTCACCACGAAGGCCGCCGCAACGCCCACGCTCGCGGAAATTTCCGGCGCCACCACGGCTTCCATATCCAGTTCGCGACGCACGAGGTTGACCGAGCCTTTCATGGCGATATCCGCTTCCAGGCCATCCACCAGCGTATCGTCCGTATGCAGAACGCCGTCCTTGATCCACGCCGTACTGCGGATGGAATCGTAGTAGAACCCTTCGCTGAAGGTATCGCTGAAATCGAAGCGCAGCTTGCGCAGCAGCGCATCAAAACTCAGCAGGCGCAGGATCTGCCCGGCGCGCCCCGTGCTCACGTCGGCGACTTCACCTTTGCCGAAGCGGGTTTTCAGAATGCCGTTCAGCGAGGCCTCATCCGGCTTCCACGGGGCGTCGCGCCAGTGAAGATCGTAATCGACGTCAAATGACGAGCCCCGCAGCGGCGTGCTGATGCCAAAGAAATTGGCTGCCGCATCCAGTTTGTTGCCTTTAATGTCGCCCTTGAGGGACGTTCGCTGCTCGCCCGGATTATTCACCCATTCCCCGCCTGCCGTCATGCGGCCAAAGCCGGTGTCGATCAATCCACCGGTGAGCGTAAGCGTATTTCCCTGAATGGAAAAATCACCGTCGATACGACCATATTTCTGTCCCCACAGCCAGCACTCCGCGCAGCGCAGCTGGAGATCGGGCCAGCCGCTAAAGTCGACGCGGGAGGTTTGACTCAGCGGCGAGGTATCCGCCGGTTTATCTTTACTCGCGGCGGCCGGGTTGTAGTAGAGATAGCGGATCGCCGCCTGCCACGGCGCGTGATTGCGCATGGTCAGCGTGCCGTTGATCTCCCGGCCCTGGGCCTCCACTTTCGTACCGTTAGCAGCGGGCTGCGAGACAATACTCAGGTTGTTCCACTGCTGCCCACCCAGCATCAGCGACGGCGTGCGTACGGTAATGGTTTGCGGGAACTGGGCGGTTTCATCAACGTTTTGCCCAACGCCTTTCTGGAACAACGCCAGCCACTCTGCACCGTCCATCGGCGGCAGATTCAGCTCAACGCCCGTCTGCTCTGGCAGCGGCGGCGTGGAGCGGCTATCCGTCGTCCAGATGGCCCTGTCGAGAGTGAGCTTGCGGTTAAGCAGCCAGCGGCTGTTGAAGTGGTTCGTCCCGCCCGCGTTTCCGGTCAGCGCGAAGCTGTTCAGGTTGCCCTCGACGTTCAGCTTCACCGGCAGCGGCTGTCCGGCCTGTTTATCCAGCGGCGCAGGCAGCTGGCTTCGAAGATTCTTCAGATCCCCCGTGATGTCGACCTTGTACTGGGCACCCGCGTGATAAGGCAGGTCGATTGCCACTTTACCCTGCCAGGCGACCGCCCCCTCCACCGACGCCTCAATCGGCTTCGGCAGGACATCCATTCGCGCTGGCTGCCAGTTACCGTCCAGATTGATGGCCACCTGATACCCCTTTTCACCCTCTGTGGTCGTGAAGTCGATATTCACGGGCTGATTAAACCAGCTGGCGGTCAGCGGCTCGCTCTTCAGGTTACCGTTCTCAAAGCTGAACTGCCCGCTGAGATTTTTCAGGGTGCTCTCAAGGGGTTTAATGTACAGACTGTTGTTCTTCAGACGGACGTCGCCTTTCGCGGTGGTCATCTCACCGTCCAGCGGGATATCAAGATGTAAGCGAGCATTCACATCGCCATCAAGCTGCAGCTGCTGAAGCGTCGCCGCCAGCGACTCTTTCAGCGGCGTCTCCTCAAAGTACGGTCCCACCGCCTTGCCGGGACCGTTGATGTCGGCATCAATCAGCAGCTTCTCTTTTGAGTAGTCCGGAATGTTGGCCGTCAGGCTGCTGGCCGTCACGCCGCCCAGCGCCACGCTGTCGGACTTCATCCACAGGCCGTCATTGAGGAAGTTAAGTTCGATATCCAGGTTTTTCAGCGCGGGCCAGCCCGGCTGGAACGCGAAGGTGGCGTCATGCAGCGGCACCAGCACCTGGAACTGACCTTCATTATGTTTGTACGGGAACAGATGGGGGTTACCGCCGTAGACCAGCGTGGCGTTTTCCGCCTGACCGCCCTGAATTGCGCCGCTCAGATAGTCGACCAGCGCTTTACCCATCAGGTTTTCCGGGAAATAGCGCCAGGCCTGCGAGCCATCATCGGTACTGATTCCGGCCAGAATACCCAGCCACGGCTCGTCCCCCTGCGGTTGCAGATAGCGGAAGTCACCCCGCGCGTGTACCGCTTTGGCTTTGACGTCGATATGGCGACCATCGAGCTGGAAGCCCTTATCGTTACGGAGCCAGTTAAGCACTGCGTTGCCCTGTTCGATTTCCAGCGGTGCGCGGAAGACCGTCTCGTACGGCATTCTGGCGTCGTGCATATCAACCGTCAGCCTGCCGTTCTCCACGCTGCCTTCCAGCTTGCCGCTAAAGTGCTCTGCACCCGGCAGCAGCTTCCACTGCTTCCAGGCAAGATCTTTCCATGTTGCCTGGAAACGGGTTTTTTCCGTCGCCTGAAGCGGGATATCCAGCGCCAGAGAATCGATCTTTCCGCTCGGCTGCGTAGCCAGCCAGATCTCGCCCAGGTCTGGAGAGAGCTTTGCCGCCATTGAGCGCAGCCCTTCAATGGCGGCCAAATCCAGGTTGCTGGCGCGGATGCGCAGCTCGTCGCTGCGTTTACTGGCCGTGCCGCCAACGTCCTGCTCCGGCATCCAGGCCAGCGTCAGCGCACCGCGCGGCCACGGCTTGCCGTCCATCGCGATCCGCGTATCGGGAATGGCAAACTGCCAGCCCTCTTTCTCCTGCGTCACGTGGGCGGTGAGGTTATCGACGGAAAGCTGATGCTGTTGTTTTTCGCCTTTCCAGCTCGCGCCCCCCTGCTTGAGCCAGATATCGCCGCTGGCAAATTCGCCTTTCGTCAGGGTCAGCCAGCCTTCAAGGCTGAATCGGGCCGTTTCCAGCTGCATATTCTGCTGGAGCCAGTCGCCCAGCCACGGTTTGACGTCCACATCGTCGGCCTGCAGCCAGACTTTGCCGTTATTTAGCAGGCCGTCATCGTCACGCAGATCCATGCGCACCTGCATCACGCCGTGCTGACCGTTCAGGCTGGAGAGACTCACCTGCCCCTCAGCGCGGTGCCGGTTCCTGCCGTTGAGCCAGGTCAGCTGGGGGATCGCCAGTTCCGCGCGCTGGCCGGAAAGGGTAATAAAGCTCACTTCGCTGTCGCGCAGATCGAAATGATCGAACTGACGCAGGAAAAGATCGCTAAAACGATTGGCCTCAAGCCCCTGGCTGCTGTCGCCGCCCGAGATGGGCGTATTGGTCAGAAACTGGAGCTGATAAAAGGTGAGATCGCGAAACTGCCAGCGCAGATGCAGCAGGCTTTGCCAGACGTCCAGCGCCAGGGTCACGCGTTTGATTTTGAGGTGGCCGCCATCTTTCAGGCTGGCGTTGATATCCCGCACATCGAGCGTCGGGCCAAAATTCTGCCAGCTGGCGCTTACCTGGCTGACGTTCACCGGCACGCCGGTGGTGGATTCGATTTTTGCCAGCAGCTGCGGACGCCAGCTGTCCAGATGCGGTAAAACGAGGCGTAGCCCGCTCACGAGCAACGCGACAATCACGACCAGCGTTGCCCCTGTAAGCAATAAAATCCCCGGCAATCGCCTCACGCATCTCTCCTTGTCAGCTTTGGTCACGCAGCGTACTGCGCTTACATCATCACGACGTCAAACTGCTCCTGGTTATAGAGCGGTTCAATTTGTACTTTTACCTGTTTGCCGACAAAGATTTCCACTTCCGCCAGCGCGTGTGACTCTTCGCCTTTCAGCGCTTCAGCCACCGCAGGGGAAGCATAGACCAGAAAACGATCGGAGTCGTAGGCATGATGAACACGGACGATTTCACGCATGATCTCGTAGCAGACGGTCTCAACCGTCTTTACCGTTCCGCGTCCATGGCAGGTCGGGCATTCATTACACAGCACATGCTCCACGCTCTCGCGGGTACGCTTACGCGTCATTTCCACCAGCCCCAGCTGTGAGAAGCCGTTGATGCTGGTTTTCACGCGATCTTTACTCAGGGCCTGCTCAAGCGAGTGCAGCACGCGGCGGCGATGGTCTTCATTACTCATATCGATGAAGTCGATGATGATAATGCCGCCCAGATTGCGCAGACGAAGCTGGCGCGCAATCGCCTGCGTGGCTTCGATGTTGGTGTTGAAGATGGTGTCGTCCAGATTGCGATGGCCGACGAACGCGCCGGTGTTGATATCGACGGTGGTCATCGCTTCGGTCTGGTCGATGATCAGATAGCCGCCGGACTTCAGTTCAACCTTACGCTCCAGGGCACGCTGGATCTCGTTTTCGACATCATAGAGATCGAAGATCGGCTGACGCCCGGTGTAGTGCTCCAGCAGGCCCGGCATTTCCGGGATATATTCAGCGGTAAACTCCAGCAGCGCTTCATACGTCAGGCGGGAATCCACGCGAATGCGGTCGAGCTGCGCGTCGGCAAAGTCACGCAGCACGCGCTGCGCCAGCGCCAGCTCACCATAGAGCTGATAGCGGGTCTGGTTGCGTTTTTTACGCTCCATCACTTTTGTCCAGACGCGCTTCAGGTAAGCCGCATCTGACGCCAGGTCTTCCTCGCTGATCCCTTCCGCGGCGGTGCGGATGATAAATCCTCCCTGTTCATCGCAGTAGGCGCTGACGACTTTCTTCAGGCGCTCGCGCTCGCTTTCGCTCTCAATACGCTGCGAAACGCCCACGTGCGACGCGCCGGGCATAAACACCAGATAGCGGGAAGGTAAGGTGATATCGGTGGTCAGACGGGCGCCTTTGGTACCAAGAGGATCTTTCACCACCTGCACCATTAAGTCCTGGCCCTGACGCACCAGCTCAGAAATGTCACGCACGGCAAACTGTTTTTGCTCTTCGCCCGCGACGCACTCGGTGTGCGGCATGATGTCGGAGGCATGTAAAAATGCCGCCTTATCCAGTCCAATATCTACAAAAGCCGCCTGCATACCCGGCAGTACACGACTGACACGACCTTTGTAGATATTGCCTACTATTCCGCGCCGCGCTTCACGCTCAATATGAATTTCCTGAAGAATGCCACCGTCAATATAGGCCACACGGGTTTCCGATGGCGTTACGTTTACCAACAATTCAGCCGTCATAATTATCCCTTCCCTCACGCAGTGAGTTAAAATTGCTCAGCAACTCATACGTTTCCACCAGCGGTAAGCCGACTACGGCGTGATAGCTGCCATGAATCTTCCTGACAAAACAGCCACCCAGCCCCTGAATACCGTATGCACCTGCTTTATCCATCGGTTCACCGCTGGCAATATAAGCGGCGATCTCGTCGTCGGTAAGTACTCTGAACGTGACATCCGTCACCACCAGGCAATCCAGCACGTGCTGGCGGTCCGCCAGCGCGACGGCCGTCATCACCTGATGCGTTTGCCCGGACATTTTGCGCAGCATGCGCGCCGCGTGTTCGGCGTCATGCGGTTTCTCCAGCACTTCACCGTTAAGGATAACGATGGTATCAGCTCCCAGCACGGGCAGATCGCGCGGCACGCAGGCCACGCCCGCCTGCGCTTTCTCGCGCGCCAGACGTGACACGTACTGTTGAGCACTTTCGCCCTCAGCACGTATTTCTTCAATGCCGGTCACGATGCGTTCAAAAGAGACCCCAAGCTGCGTCAGGAGTTCCTGACGGCGCGGGGAGCCGGAAGCGAGATACAAAGACGTCATAGAAACCTTTTATTGCACAGCAAACTGCTGGCGAACCTTACGCATCAGCAGGAATAGCCACGGCCAGAGCACACCGTTTACTACACTACTCCAGAACACTTCCGGTCGGAAAGAGACGTTGATCACTAAAAACTCTGCCCAGAAAACAACGATATCCGCAGCAAGCGACAACAGCATCACGACCAGGGCCTGTTGCCAGAGCGCGAGGTTACGGAAGAGCTGGAATTTCAGTGCGACGAGGTACGCAATAATGCTCATGGACAAGGCGCGTACGCCCAGCGTAGAGCCACTAATGAGATCCAGTATGGCACCCATCACAAAACCCGTGCCGACATTTACGCGATGCGGCAGGGCAAGGATCCAGTAGAGCAAAATGAGCAAGACCCAGTTTGGCCGGAAAACGAGAATGTTATCCGGCCAGGGCATAATCTGCAGCAACAGTGCAATGAGGAACGAGAGCCAGATGACCCAGCGTCCCTGGCTACGATAGCTTGCCACTACTGCCCTCCCGAAGAGAGTTTAGGCGGTGGCGGCGCATCCGGCAGCGGCTGCGTTAACCCCGTTGCCGGTGCCGGGACTGGCGCAGGCGGCCCCATAGAGTCCGCTGGCGGCAGAACCTGCGGCATCATCTGCATAAGACGTTCGTTAGCCACGCGATGGACCTCTTCAGGCGTCATCGGGTTAGTACCGTTACGATCGGCGCCCCACAGCAGCAGCAGGTAGCGCAGACGCTGTAAACCGGCGGTTGGACGCGCCTGAATCACGGTATAGGCACGCTGCGTATCCAGCTTCACCGAAGAGACCACCGCAACCGGATAGCCTTCAGGGAAGCGGCCACCCAGACCGGAGGTCACCAGCACGTCGCCCACGCGGATATCCGTGTTGGCCGGCAGGTGTTCCAGCTGCAGATCGTCCGTACAGCCGTTCCCGGCCGCAATCACGCGGATGTCGTTGCGCAGCACCTGGATCGGCAGCGCATGCGTGGCGTCGCAAATCAGCAGCACGCGGCTGGTCAGTTTGGCGACGGCAACAACCTGGCCTACTACGCCTTTATCACTGATGACGGGCTGGCCTTCATACACCCCGTTGACGCTCCCTTTGTCGATCACAACCTGATCGCTGTAAGGGTCGTTCACGGTGGAGATCACCTGGGTAACCATCTTCTGCTCATCCTGACGCAGCGGCGAGCCGAGCAGCTCACGCAGACGCGCGTTTTCCTGCTTGTATTGCCCCAGCATCAGAAGTTCGCTGTTTTTCAGCAGCAGTTCCTGGCGTAATGCCCGGTTTTCAAGTTCGAGCTGGTCTCGTGAAGACAGCGTTTGAGAAACGGAGTCGAGCAGTTCACGGGGACCATTTGATATAAAGTAGAAAGGACTGACGGCGGTATCCATGTACGTTCGGATCTGGCTGAACGTACCGAGGCGGCTATCGGCAATAATGACCCCAAGCGCAACCAGAACCGCCAGAATGAGGCGAAACTGTAGCGATGGGCCACGGCTAAAAATTGGCTTCATAGGCTATGCGTATTCTCGCGTCAGAGAGAAAGGGTAGCAAATTGCTACCCTCTCAAACTCGACTACTCTTCGCTGAACAAATCGCCGCCGTGCATGTCGATCATTTCCAGCGCCTTGCCACCACCACGGGCGACGCAAGTCAGTGGATCTTCTGCAACTACGACAGGAATACCTGTCTCTTCCATTAACAGGCGGTCGAGGTTACGCAGCAGCGCACCACCACCGGTCAGAACCATACCGCGCTCGGAGATATCGGACGCCAGCTCTGGTGGGCACTGTTCCAGCGCGACCATTACCGCACTCACGATACCCGTCAGTGGCTCCTGCAGTGCTTCCAGAATTTCGTTGGAGTTCAGGGTGAAACCGCGTGGAACACCTTCAGCCAGGTTGCGGCCACGTACTTCGATCTCGCGCACTTCATCGCCCGGATATGCAGAGCCGATTTCGTGTTTGATGCGCTCTGCGGTGGCTTCACCGATCAGAGAGCCGTAGTTACGGCGCACATAATTAATGATGGCTTCGTCGAAGCGGTCACCACCGATACGTACGGAAGAGGAGTACACCACGCCGTTCAGAGAGATAACGGCCACTTCAGTGGTACCACCACCGATATCCACCACCATGGAACCGGTCGCTTCAGACACAGGCAGACCTGCACCGATTGCCGCCGCCATTGGCTCTTCAATCAGGAACACTTCACGCGCACCTGCACCCTGAGCAGATTCACGGATTGCGCGACGCTCTACCTGGGTTGCGCCAACCGGCACACACACCAGAACACGCGGGCTTGGACGCATGAAGCTGTTGCTGTGAACCTGCTTGATGAAGTGCTGAAGCATTTTTTCAGTCACGAAGAAGTCAGCGATAACGCCGTCTTTCATTGGGCGAATAGCGGCGATGTTGCCAGGGGTACGACCCAGCATCTGCTTCGCGTCATGACCCACTGCGGCTACGCTTTTCGGCGAGCCTGCACGATCCTGACGAATGGCCACAACGGAAGGCTCATTCAATACGATGCCTTGTCCTTTTACATAAATAAGGGTATTCGCAGTACCCAGGTCAATGGACAGGTCATTGGAAAACATGCCACGAAATTTTTTCAACATACTAAGGGATAATCCTGAAAGCTGGGGCGGAAAACAAAATCCGCTTACTTTACCAACCACACGCAGCAGCGACAAGGCGCAAAAATCATCTGCAACGGTGAAAATTTGTGCAGTACGTTTCCTGATGTTACAAAATCATCCCCTGACTCCCTCAGGGCTGAGTAAACAGCAGCACTCCTTACTGACCTTTGTAACCCGTTAAAGGTCGTTCACTGGCTTTTTGCTCGACATACTCAAAGCTACAGGCGCGATATTCTACGTGAAAACAGCGTAAACGGCAGGTCAAACCGAGTATCTTTGCAAATATTTTTTCACATTGGTGTCAAGCGGCTGAGAGGCAGCAAAAAAATCCCCCTGACCACCCATTACACCGCGCTCTGTTAACATTTGCCATTCGCCTCTGGCGCGTACGCCCGCGGCAAACACCTGTGTTCGCGTTCCTTTGCACGCCTCAACCAGGCTCTGTACCAGCAGCTGGTTTTCCGTGCGCTTTTCAATATTCCTTACCAGCCCCGGATGTAGCTTTAATAGCTCCACATCCAGCTCCTTGATCCAGTTGGTGCTGACCAGCGTCAAACCTGCCTGCGTCACCGCGACGCGCGCGCCGAGCGCGTTGATCAAACGAACCACCGGACGTAACCGGCTGATGTGTTGACCTACATCCGCCTCAGCAAGTTCAAAAATAATGCGTTTGCGTTGCGATTTTTCGCATTGCATTAATGTATCACGCAGCCAGCGCTGAAAACGCGGGCGTATTAATGACTCCACGGTGACCTGTAACGCCAGGCTCTCTTCAGGCCAGAATGATAAAAACGGAATCAAGCGGCTAATTTGCTGACGGTCATACTCTTCGGACAGCCCAAATTGCAGCACCATTGGCAGATATTCCGCAGAAATAACCTCTTCCGTACCGTCAAAAATACGACACATCAGTTCACGGTGATGAACGTTGCCGTTTTTCATGACCGCGGGTTTTTGATAAATACGCGGTCCGCCGCGACTTAGCATTTGCTCAATCAACGTACGCCAGCGCACGTTACCGCGCCCTTTTTCCGGCAGCGAATCATCATAGACCGCCCATCCGTTCGCGCCCTGCAGCACGGCGTTGCGGGTGGCCGCTTCCGCATGCTCCATCACCTGTTCTGTCGATTGTCCGCCACGCCAGGCGCAGATCCCCATGTGGACCATATCGTCCCTGTCGAGCATTTTGCTCTGCGGCAGCGCATCAACCGCCTTCAGCAGCTGGCTGGCGATGCTTTCCGACTCCTTCAGCGTCCGATGCGGCAGCAACACGGCAAAGTCGCTGCGGTGGTAGCGGGCCAGCAGCGCGCCCGGGTAGCGCATAATAAAGGTGGAGAGCAGGTTGATCAGCGTAAAGAGATTTTCTTCCGCGGCCCGCTGTCCCCAGGTGTCGCGCAGGAGATCGAAATCAGGCAGGCGAACCATCATCACCACCCCGTGCGTCCCCACTTTTTCCGAATCGTCGAGCAGCGTGGCGAG
Source organism: Enterobacter sp. SST3 (assembly GCF_000286655.1). Taxonomy (NCBI): domain Bacteria; kingdom Pseudomonadati; phylum Pseudomonadota; class Gammaproteobacteria; order Enterobacterales; family Enterobacteriaceae; genus Enterobacter; species Enterobacter sp. SST3. The sequence goes on from NZ_ALNS01000032.1 coordinate 49,523, forward strand.
CTGATTATCAAAGAAAAGGCGGTTGTTGAGGCCGGTTTTATTATCCTGCGCGGCATAGGAGCGGATCAGCGTATCCATACGGCTGCGCTGGTCGCTGGCAAACTGGATTTCCGAGAGCAGCGTATCCAGCGCGCTGCTGGCGCGTGACGGCCATTCGTGGACTGAACCACGGACCTGCGGGCCGCGTTCACCGTTAAGGATCCGCACGGAGCGCATCTCCAGCAGCTCCTGGCCGGAGAGCTGGCGGCGCAGCCAGCGGACCGCGAGAAAGATCAGCAGGACGATAAACGCCACCGCGACGGTGAGCGGCGCAGTGGTCATCATGGAACGGAAATAGCTGGCCATCGGATCGAGATAGACCATGTGTATGGTCATCCCCGGATTTTTAAGGGAATGTACGGTCACTTCCCGATACTGGCTCACCACGCCCGCAGGCCGATAGCTTCCCGGGCGTTCGTGGCTTAACACACGATGCTTTCCCTGCTGAATGTCGATCTGAACAATATCAACAGGTACCATCAACTCATCGAGCTCCCTGGAGAGTGCCGGCAGCGGCGTCGTCAGCAGACGCGTATCAATCACCGACGCAACAGACTGTACCCGGTTAACCAGTTTGTCCTGAATGGCGTTGTAAAAGCTCAGAGAGCAGCCCAGAAGGGTGACAAAAATGGTAAGCCCCGTCAGCAAGGTGATAAAAGCTGAGAACTTCGTCGTTAATCGCATCCTTGAGATTACTCCGTGGGTTGATGGGGTAGCGAGTAAGCGCTAACTTGCATGTCAAATGCGGCATACTACCAAATCGGGTGTATCTGGCAATTTATTGCGTTAAATCGGCACTGCGTTTCCCTGAGCGAGTATAGTCTTCAGAAATTATTTTCCAATCATATGAGTCGAGAGGACCCCGTATGCAGGCTTTGATCTTAGAACAGCAGGACGGCAAAACGCTTGCCTCAGTGCAGGCGGTAGAAGAGAGTCGTCTGCCGGAAGGCGAAGTAACCGTCGACATCGACTGGTCCAGTTTAAATTATAAAGATGCGCTGGCGATTACCGGTAAGGGTAAAATCATCCGAAATTTCCCTATGGTGCCGGGAATTGATTTCGCTGGCCGGGTTCATACCAGCGAGGATCCGCGCTTCCATCCGGGCCAGCAGGTCCTGCTCACCGGCTGGGGCGTAGGTGAAAATCACTGGGGCGGGCTGGCCACGCAGGCGCGCGTGAAGGGCGACTGGCTGGTGCCGATGCCGAAAGGTATGGATGGCCGCAAGGCGATGATCGTCGGCACGGCAGGCTTTACCGCGATGCTGTGCGTGATGGCGCTGGAAGACGCAGGCATCCGCCCTGAATCGGGGGAAGTTGTCGTCACCGGTGCCAGCGGGGGCGTGGGCAGCACGGCAGTGACGCTACTGCACAAGCTGGGCTATCAGGTTGCGGCGGTTTCCGGTCGGGAAAGTACCCACGATTACCTGCGCCAGCTCGGTGCAAACCGCATTCTCAGCCGTGACGAATTCGCCGAAACCCGTCCACTGGAAAAACAGGTCTGGGCGGGCGCGGTGGATACCGTCGGTGATAAAGTGCTGGCAAAAGTCCTGGCGCAGATGAACTACGGCGGCTGCGTGGCCGCCTGTGGGCTGGCGGGCGGATTTGCCCTGCCAACCACCGTGATGCCATTCATTCTGCGTAACGTCCGCCTGCAGGGCGTGGATTCCGTGATGACACCTGCGGCTCGTCGTACTGAGGCATGGGAACGTCTGGTGCGCGATTTGCCGGAATCTTTCTACACCGAGAGCGCCACGGAGATTACGCTCAGCCAGGCACCGGACTATGCCAGTAAGATCATGGATAACCAGTTCCACGGTCGCGCGCTGGTGAAAATCGCCTAATCTTCAAATTTTCGTGACATATTCGCGCGAATCACTCTCCTCCGTCATGCTTAGGAAAACGCATGACGGAGGATGCCATGAAAAACCGAAAACTGACGGAAGCCGACGTAACGTCTGAGTCTGTCTTTATGTTACAGCGCCGCCAGATCCTGAAAATGCTTGGCATCAGCGCCACCGCGCTCTCGCTCTCGCCTTCGGCTCACGCTGACCTGCTCGACTGGTTTAAAGGCAACGATCGGCCGAAGGCCCCTTCCGGCGCCCCGCTCACCTTTACGAAACCCGCCCAATGGCAGAACAAACTGACGCTTACGCCGGAAGATAAAGTGACGGGCTATAACAACTTCTACGAATTTGGCCTCGACAAGGCCGATCCTGCGGCCAACGCCGGTAGTCTCAAAACCGATCCGTGGACGCTGAAAATCGACGGCGAAGTGGCAAAACCCCTGACGCTGGACCACCACGATCTGACCACCCGTTTCCCGCTCGAAGAGCGTATCTACCGCATGCGCTGCGTGGAAGCCTGGTCGATGGTGGTGCCCTGGATCGGCTTCCCGCTGCATAAATTGCTGGCGATGGTGGAGCCCACCAGCAACGCAAAATATGTCGCTTTCCAGACGCGGTATGCGCCGGACGAGATGCCGGGCCAGAAAGACCGGTTCATTGGCGGCGGGCTGGAGTATCCCTACGTTGAAGGGTTACGCCTTGACGAAGCCATGCACCCTCTTACGCTGCTGACCGTCGGCGTTTACGGCAAGGCGCTTCCGCCGCAGAACGGCGCGCCCATCCGTTTGACCGTGCCGTGGAAATACGGTTTCAAAGGAATTAAGTCTATCGTCAGCATTAAGCTCACCCGCGAGCGTCCGCCAACCACCTGGAATCTGGCGGCTCCGGACGAATACGGTTTCTTCGCCAACGTGAATCCGCACGTGGATCATCCGCGCTGGTCGCAGGCGACCGAGCGTTTTATCGGTTCCGGCGGCGCGCTGGACGTGAAGCGCCAGCCAACGCTGCTGTTTAACGGTTATGCGGATGAAGTGGCCTCGCTGTACCGTGGCCTCAATTTACGGGAGAACTTCTGAGTGCGTTTAACGGCAAAACAGATTACCTGGCTGAAAGTGCTGCTGCATTTAGCCGGAATACTCCCCTTTCTCTGGCTGTTCTGGGCCGCCAGCCAGGGGCTTTTTAGCGCCGATCCGGCCAAGGATATCCAGCATTTTACCGGTCGGATGGCTCTGAAATTTTTACTGGCCACCTTGCTCGTCTCGCCGCTGGCGCGCTACGCTAAACAGCCACTATTGATACGCACCCGTCGGCTTTTGGGGCTATGGTGTTTTGCCTGGGCCACGCTGCATCTGACCAGCTATGCCCTGCTGGAACTGGGAATTAACAATCTGACACTGCTTGGCCGCGAACTGGTGACGCGCCCTTATCTGACGCTGGGTATTGTGAGCTGGGTGATTTTACTGGCGTTAGCGCTGACATCCACGCAATATGCGCAGCGAAAGTTGGGCCGTCGCTGGCAGTTGCTGCATAACTTCGTCTATCTTGTCGCGATCCTCGCACCCATTCATTATCTGTGGTCGGTGAAGATCCTCTCTCCGCAGCCGGTCCTTTACGCGCTGGCGGCCGTGGCGCTTTTAGCATGGCGTTACAAGAAGTTCCGCCAGTGGTTGCGATAGTTCGCGAAACTGTGCGTTTTCCCGCAGATTGCCTCTCAACCGCAAATCTTTTTTGGATTGCGGTTGATAATCTTCCCTGATAAGACCAGTATTTAGCTGCCAAATGCTACGAAATCGTTATAATGTGCGACCTTGGTTCGCCTGACAGTGGTTTTTGGCCTCTGAAAAGGTGACATTTGCGCTTCGACGGTATATTTTGTTTTTTACCCGAAAATCGCAGGAGATAGCGGCATAATGACTGATAAGTTCCAGATCTTAGTTTTGAACGGACCGAACCTGAACATGCTCGGCACCCGTGAGCCGGAGAAGTACGGCACGCTGACATTAAGCGAAATTGTTAACCGTTTGAGCACGGAAGCAGCGTCGCTGAATGTGGATTTGGATCATTTTCAGTCAAACGCGGAGTACGCAATCATCGACCGTATTCATCAGGCTAAAGACAATGTGGACTATATCCTGATCAATCCGGCCGCGTTTACGCACACCAGTGTTGCTATCCGCGACGCACTGCTTGCGGTGAGTATCCCGTTTATCGAGATCCACCTGAGTAACGTGCACGCCCGAGAGCCGTTCCGTCACCACTCGTATCTGTCGGATATCGCTGCTGGCGTTATCTGTGGACTGGGCGCAGACGGCTATTCATACGCTTTACAGACAGCGGTAAAACGCTTGTCACAATCACACTAAACAAGAGTACGGAACCCACTCATGGATATTCGTAAGATTAAAAAACTGATCGAGCTGGTTGAAGAATCAGGCATCTCCGAACTGGAAATTTCTGAAGGCGAAGAGTCTGTACGCATCAGCCGTGCAGCCCCAGCCGCTAGCTTCCCGGTAATGCAGCAAGCTTACGCTGCGCCAGTGCAGCAGCCTGCGCTCTCCGCAGCCGTTGCACCAGCAGCAGCTGAAGCCGCACCTGCCGCTGCAGCAGAAATCAGTGGTCACATCGTACGTTCCCCAATGGTTGGTACTTTCTACCGCACCCCGAGCCCGGACGCGAAGGCGTTCATCGAAGTGGGTCAGAAAGTCAACGTAGGCGATACCCTGTGCATCGTTGAAGCGATGAAAATGATGAACCAGATCGAAGCAGACAAATCAGGTACTGTGAAAGCGATTCTGGTCGAAAGTGGTCAGCCGGTTGAATTTGACGAGCCGCTGGTCGTCATCGAGTAACGAGGCGTACATGCTGGATAAAATTGTTATCGCCAACCGCGGCGAGATCGCACTGCGTATTCTTCGTGCCTGTAAAGAACTGGGCATCAAGACTGTCGCTGTGCACTCAAGCGCGGATCGCGATTTAAAACACGTATTGCTGGCGGATGAGACGGTCTGTATTGGCCCGGCTCCGTCCGTAAAAAGCTATCTGAACATCCCGGCTATCATCAGCGCCGCTGAAATCACCGGCGCGGTGGCAATTCATCCGGGTTACGGCTTCCTCTCTGAGAACGCCAACTTTGCTGAGCAGGTTGAACGCTCTGGCTTTATCTTCATCGGCCCGAAAGCCGACACCATCCGCCTGATGGGCGACAAAGTGTCTGCGATCACCGCGATGAAAAAAGCCGGTGTACCAACCGTACCAGGCTCTGACGGCCCTCTGACCGACGACATGGATGCTAACCGTGCTCATGCTAAACGCATTGGCTACCCGGTTATCATCAAGGCGTCCGGCGGCGGCGGCGGTCGCGGTATGCGCGTTGTGCGCAGCGATGCTGAACTGGCACAGTCCATCTCCATGACCAAAGCAGAAGCGAAAGCCGCTTTCAGCAATGACATGGTGTACATGGAAAAATACCTGGAAAACCCACGCCACATCGAAATTCAGGTGCTGGCTGACGGTCAGGGTAACGCAATCTATCTGGCAGAACGTGACTGCTCCATGCAGCGTCGTCACCAGAAAGTGGTCGAAGAAGCACCAGCGCCGGGCATTACTCCGGAACTGCGTCGCTACATCGGCGAGCGTTGCGCTAAAGCGTGTGTCGATATCGGCTATCGTGGAGCGGGTACCTTTGAGTTCCTGTTCGAAAACGGCGAGTTCTACTTCATTGAGATGAACACCCGTATTCAGGTTGAACATCCGGTTACCGAAATGATCACCGGGGTTGACCTGATTAAAGAGCAGCTGCGTATCGCAGCCGGTCAGCCGCTGTCCATCAAGCAGGAAGAAGTGGTGGTGAAAGGCCATGCGGTAGAATGCCGTATCAACGCCGAAGACCCGAACACCTTCCTGCCAAGCCCGGGTAAAATCACGCGTTTCCACGCGCCGGGTGGCTTTGGCGTGCGCTGGGAGTCTCATATCTACGCCGGTTACACCGTACCGCCGTACTATGACTCAATGATCGGCAAGCTCATCTGCTACGGCGAAAACCGTGACGTGGCGATTGCCCGCATGAAGAACGCCCTGCAGGAACTGATCATCGACGGAATCAAAACCAACGTTGATCTGCAGATGCGCATCATGAGCGACGAGCACTTCCAGAATGGTGGAACCAACATCCACTATCTGGAGAAAAAACTCGGTCTGAACGAGAAGTAAGAGACCTGTGTTGTGAAAAGGCCGGATTATCCGGCCTTTTTTATTTCTGGGGCCTGGAAAGCCTCATCATGTACAATCCCCGCTTTCTTCATCCACAAGGGACAAAAAATGGACAAACGTTTTGTTCAGGCCCATAAAGAAGCGCGCTGGGCGCTGTGGCTGACCCTTCTCTATCTTGCTGCATGGTTAGTAACCGCTTACTTACCAGACTCTGCTATTGGCATCGCCGGCCTGCCGCACTGGTTCGAATTGGCCTGCCTGCTGGTTCCGCTGGTGTTTATCCTGCTGTGCTGGGCAATGGTGAAATTTATCTACCGGGATATTCCGCTGGAGGACGATGATGCAGCTTGAAGTCATTCTGCCGCTTGTCGCTTACCTGCTGGTCGTATTTGGATTGTCCATTTACGCCATGCGCAAAAGAACGACCGGTGCCTTTCTGAACGAGTATTTCCTCGGCAGCCGTTCGATGGGCGGCGTTGTGCTGGCAATGACGCTGACCGCGACCTATATCAGCGCCAGCTCGTTTATTGGCGGCCCCGGTGCGGCCTACAAATACGGGTTAGGCTGGGTTTTGCTGGCGATGATCCAACTGCCTGCCGTCTGGCTCTCGCTGGGCATACTGGGTAAAAAATTTGCCATTCTGGCGCGCCGTTACAATGCCGTGACGCTCAACGATATGCTCTTTGCCCGTTACCAGAGCCGCTTGCTGGTGTGGCTGGCGAGCTTGAGCCTGCTGGTGGCGTTTATCGGTGCGATGACCGTACAGTTTATCGGCGGTGCGCGTCTGCTGGAAACGGCGGCCGGCATCCCTTACGAGACAGGCCTCATCATCTTCGGGGTAAGCATCGCGCTCTATACTGCGTTTGGCGGATTCCGCGCCAGCGTGCTGAACGATACGCTGCAGGGAATGGTGATGCTCATCGGTACGATCGTTCTGCTGGTGGGGATTGTTCATGCGGCGGGTGGACTCACTCACGCGGTGGAAACCCTGGAAGCGATTGACCCGAAACTGGTCTCGCCGCAGGGCGCAGATGATATCCTCTCTCCGACCTTTATGACCTCATTCTGGGTGTTAGTCTGCTTCGGAGTAATTGGTCTGCCGCATACCGCCGTGCGCTGTATCTCCTATAAAGACAGCAAAGCCGTTCACAAGGGCATCATCATCGGGACGATTGTGGTCGCTGTCCTGATGTTTGGTATGCATCTGGCGGGGGCATTAGGGCGCGCGGTAATCCCCGATCTTACCGTGCCGGATCTGGTGATCCCGACGCTGATGGTCAAAGTGCTGCCCCCCTTTGCCGCCGGGATTTTCCTCGCCGCGCCAATGGCCGCCATTATGTCGACCATCAACGCTCAGTTACTGCAAAGTTCCGCTACGATCATTAAAGATCTCTATCTGAACCTGCGCCCTGAACAGGTTGAAAATGAACGTCGCCTGAAGCATATGTCAGCGGTGATTACGCTGGTGCTAGGCGCGTTGCTGCTGTTAGCCGCATGGCGCCCGCCGGAGATGATCATCTGGCTGAACCTGCTGGCATTTGGTGGGCTTGAGGCGGTATTCCTGTGGCCGCTGGTGTTAGGGCTCTACTGGGAACGCGCAAATGCTGCCGGTGCGCTGAGCGCGATGATTGTTGGCGGCGTGCTGTACGCCGTCCTCGCAACGTTTAAGATTCAGTACCTGGGCTTCCATCCGATTGTGCCTTCGTTACTGCTAAGTTTACTGGCGTTTGTGGTGGGGAACCGTTTCGGTCAGCCCGTCCCACAGCCCGCTATGATTTCTACTGATAAATAAAGAGTTTTGCCATGCCGTGGATCCAACTAAAACTGAATACAACCGGCGCGAACGCCGAAGAGCTGAGCGATGCGCTGATGGAGGCCGGCTCGGTCTCTATCACCTTCCAGGACACGCATGACACGCCGGTCTTTGAACCGCTGCCGGGCGAAACCCGCCTGTGGGGCGATACCGACGTGATTGGCCTGTTCGATGCTGAAACCGACATGAAAGAGGTCGTCGCGATTCTGGAAAACCACCCTCTGCTGGGCGCGGGCTTTGCGCACAAAATCGAACAGCTGGAAGACAAAGACTGGGAACGCGAATGGATGGATAACTTCCATCCGATGCAGTTCGGCAAGCGTCTGTGGATCTGCCCAAGCTGGCGCGAGGTTCCTGATGAAAACGCGGTTAACGTCATGCTCGATCCGGGTCTGGCGTTTGGTACCGGCACCCATCCAACGACCTCCCTGTGCCTGCAGTGGCTGGATGGTCTCGATCTGGATGGTAAGACGGTGATCGACTTCGGCTGTGGATCCGGGATCCTTGCGATTGCCGCCCTGAAACTGGGCGCGGCAAAAGCTATCGGGATCGATATCGATCCGCAGGCGATTCAGGCCAGTCGCGACAACGCCGAGCGCAACGGCGTTTCCGATCGACTGGAGCTGTATCTGCCGGATGCACAGCCAGAAGCCATGAAAGCCGATGTGGTGGTTGCAAACATTCTGGCGGGCCCACTGCGCGAGCTGGCTCCGTTAATCAGCGTGCTGCCCGTTGAGGGCGGTCTGCTGGGACTTTCGGGTATCCTGGCAAGCCAGGCAGACAGCGTGTGTGAAGCCTACGCCGATCTTTTCGCTCTCGACCCGGTGGTGGAGAAAGAAGAGTGGTGCCGTATTACCGGTCGTAAAAAATAAGCATTTGGCGTGGTCCTCTGACCACGCCTCTCTCCCACTGATAATCCTCTCTCCCTCTCCCATTCTTCGGTAAAATAACCACACAAATCATGTTGATTTGTATTAAAAAATTCACCGGAAGAATATGATGAAACACATTACAGGCAAGGCAGCGCTGTTTGCGCTGAGCATGGTTTCGGCTTCAGCATTCGCATCACACTGGGGCTATGAAGGGGAAGGTTCACCGGAACACTGGGGTGAACTGGACGAGGCCTACAAGACCTGCCAGAGCGGGATGAACCAGTCTCCGATAAATATTGATTCGACCGCTAACGCCCATCTCTCCCCGCTGCAAACACACTACATTGATGGTCCTGTAACGCTGACCAATAATGGCCATACCATTCAGGCTAGCGAACAGGCTGACACCCGTGACACCATCACTCTGGACAAGCAAACCTGGACGCTCCAGCAGTTCCACTTCCATGCACCAAGCGAAAACACCGTGCACGGCAAGAAGTACGCGATGGAGATGCATCTGGTACATAAAAACAGCGCGGGTGAGCTGACCGTGGTAGCCGTCATGTTTGATAAAGGGGCTGCGAATCCGGAGCTGGATAAGCTGTGGAGCGTGATGCCGCAGCAGGCTGAACAGAACGTCTCCATTGAGAAGGATCTCAACCTGAACAAGCTGCTGCCGAAGGTGAAAACCTACTGGCGCTTTAGCGGATCTCTGACCACGCCACCGTGTTCTGAAGGGGTCACCTGGATCGTGCTCAAACAGCCGTTAACCGTCTCAGCAGAACAGCTTGAGAAATTTACCCATACCATGCATCACGATAATAACCGCCCGGTACAGTCTCTGCATGGGCGCGTTGTGGTCGAATAACGCCCATTCTGAGGCTTAAGATCATGTTCTAAAATGCGACGTAGATCGCAAAGAAGAGGGAAAATCTGCTGCTAAAAACAGCAGATTATCCCGCTCAGGTAAGCCATTTATTCAGAAATGATGAGAAGTTACGGGAAATTGTAAGCGCTCATAAAATAGCCATTCCTGCCTAACACAATGATTTAAATAGTGAATAATTCTTAACGGAAAGATTGCGCGGCGATTCCTTGATCTACAACAGTGGATTGTTCAAAGTTTGGCCTTTCATCTCGTGCAAAAAATGCGTAATATACGCCGCCTTGCAGTCACAGTATGGTCATTTCTTAACTCATGCGCATCGGACACCACCAGCTTAGAAATCGCCTGATCGCAGCCCCTATGGCAGGTATTACCGACCGGCCGTTCAGGACGCTGTGCTATGAGATGGGAGCCGGTTTAACCGTATCCGAGATGATGTCGTCTAACCCGCAGGTTTGGGAAAGCGATAAATCCCGCCTTCGGATGGTGCACATTGATGAACCCGGTATTCGCACCGTGCAAATTGCCGGAAGCGTGCCTGAAGAGATGGCAGATGCCGCGCGTATCAACGTGGAAAGTGGTGCCCAGATTATTGATATCAATATGGGGTGCCCGGCCAAAAAAGTGAATCGCAAGCTTGCAGGTTCAGCCCTTCTGCAATACCCCGACCAGGTGAAAGCTATCCTGACGGCGGTTGTCAGCGCAGTGGACGTTCCTGTTACGTTAAAGATTCGCACGGGTTGGTCGCCGGAACACCGTAACTGTGTAGAGATTGCCCAACTGGCCGAAGACTGTGGCATTCAGGCCCTGACCATTCATGGACGCACGCGCGCCTGTTTGTTCAACGGTGAAGCTGAATACGACAGCATTCGGGCAGTTAAGCAGAAAGTTTCCATTCCGATTATCGCGAATGGCGACATAACTGACCCGCTTAAAGCCAGAGCGGTGCTCGACTATACGGGAGCTGATGCTCTGATGATAGGACGTGCCGCTCAGGGAAGACCCTGGATCTTTCGGGAAATCCAGCATTATCTGGACACTGGAGAGCTGCTTGCTCCCCTGCCTCTGGCAGAGGTTAAGCGCTTGCTTTGTTCGCATGTTCGGGAACTGCATGACCACTACGGTCAGGCGAAAGGGTACCGAATTGCGCGTAAACACGTTTCCTGGTATCTCCAGGAGCACGCTCCAGATGACCAGTTTCGGCGCACATTCAACGCCATTGAGGATGCCAGCGAACAGCTGGAGGCGTTGGAGGCATACTTCGAAAATCTTGCGTAATGAAATAAAGAGCTGACAGAACTATGTTCGAACAACGCGTAAATTCTGACGTACTGACCGTTTCTACCGTTAACTCTCAGGATCAGGTAACTCAAAAGCCCCTGCGTGACTCGGTTAAACAGGCACTGAAGAACTATTTTGCTCAACTGAACGGTCAGGATGTTAATGACCTGTATGAGCTGGTACTGGCTGAAGTTGAACAGCCACTGTTGGACATGGTGATGCAATACACCCGCGGTAACCAAACCCGCGCTGCGCTGATGATGGGTATCAACCGTGGTACTCTGCGTAAGAAACTGAAAAAATACGGCATGAACTGATACTAGTCAGTTAAATGCTTGTTTAAAAAGGCGCTCTTCGGCATGGGGAAGCGCCTTTTTTATTCCCTGCTTCACTCCGTCAACGCTTTGTAAACCTTCGCTTATCCCGCTTTAAAACCGCCGCTTTTGGTGTATATTTCCCCCACTTTACTGGCGCTCTTCTCGCGGAATGAAACAATGATTCGTAAATACTGGTGGCTGGTTGTCTTTGCAATCTCCGTTTTGATTTTCGATGCACTTCTGATGCAGTGGATTGAACTGATGAGCACCGAAACCGATAAGTGTCGCAATATGAACTCCGTGAATCCCCTGAAACTCGTAAACTGTTCAGAGCTCGACTAGCCGCCTGATTGCGCAAACTCCCCGTGATTACCCACTAAAAACGGGGATTTAAATCCCTTTGAGCCATTACCCGACGGTGATAATGTCTCGCCCTTCTCAACCGCTCTAGCGTAACCCCACACTCGAGTAGAACCGTCCATGCTGGTCAGCCAATACAACCATATCCTTGTTGTCCTCTCCTTTGTTGTTGCCATCCTTGCCGCGTATACCGCACTGAATATGGCGGCACGTGTCGCCGGGAGTGAGGGTGTCGCTGCCCGCGTCTGGCTGGCTGGCGGCGGTATTGCAATGGGCATCGGCGTGTGGGCCATGCATTTTATCGGCATGCTGGCGATGGATCTCTCCATGAGCATGAGCTACAACGCCAGCCTGACGGCGTTATCCATGGTCGTCGCCGTCGGGTCGTCACTGTTCGCGCTCTGGCTCGTGAGCTGCGATCAATTACGCTTGCGCCGTCTGCTGCCCGGTGCGCTGGTGATGGGAAGCGGTATTGTTGCCATGCATTACACCGGCATGGCCGCGCTGGAAGTGATGCCCGGGATAATCTGGGACAAGGTCTGGGTGGCCATTTCGGTCGCCATTGCGCTTGCCGCTTCACTCACGGCATTATGGCTGACCTTCCGCCTGCGTCACGACGTCGCGCAGGTCGTGCTGATGCGCACGGGTGCCGCCATCACCATGGGCATAGCCATTGCCGGGATGCACTACGCCGGGATGAAAGCCGCACAGTTTCCGATGTCCACAATGGTTCACCATGAGGGTATTAACGGGAGCTGGCTGGCGGTGCTGGTGAGCGTTGTCGCGCTCTCTATTCTTGGGATTACCCTGTTGGTATCAATGCTGGACGCCCGCCTTCAGGCGCGTACCGCCCTTCTGGCCTCGTCCCTTGCAGAAGCTAACCGGGAACTCGCACAGCTGGCCCTGCACGATACCCTGACGCGGCTGCCCAACCGTATCCTGCTGGAAGACCGACTCGATCAGGCCATCAGCAAAGCCGATCGCGAGGGGACCCATTTTGCCCTGATGTTCATGGATCTCGACGGCTTTAAAGCCATCAATGACGCTTACGGCCATGATGTCGGTGACAAGCTGCTGATTGCCGTAACGGAGCGCCTGCTGCATCTCCTGAAGGGCCAGTTCACCCTGGCACGTATCGGCGGTGATGAGTTTGTTCTGCTGGCTGAGGGGGAAGGCCCGGACGATGCGGCATCGCTGGCGAATTCGCTGGTGCGCGCGATCGATAGCCCGTTCAACCTCGAGCACTATGAACTGATGGTCACCCTCAGCATTGGGATCGCGCTGTATCCTCACGACGGCAAAACCGAACGTGAGCTCATGTTTAACGCCGATGCGGCGATGTACCATACCAAGCATATGGGCCGGAACGGTTACCACTTTTTCCAGCCCTCGATGAATACGCTGGCGCAGACCCACCTTCAGTTAATGAACGATCTGTGGATGGCGATCGATCGCAATGAGCTCCGCCTGCTGTATCAGCCAAAATTTCACGCCCCCGCCGGCCCTCTCCTTGGATTTGAGGCGTTATTGCGCTGGCAGCATCCTAAGCAGGGGTTACTGACCCCGGACCTTTTCCTGCCGCTGGCGGAAAAAACGGGGCTGATTATCCCTATCGGCAACTGGGTAATTAATGAAGCCTGTCGCCAGCTGCGTGAATGGCATCTTCAGGGACATCAAAGCTGGTCAATGGCGGTAAACCTGTCGACGCTGCAGTTTGAACAGCCTTCGCTGGTCAACACGGTTCTCAACTGCCTGGCACTTCATCATGTGCCACCAGAAATGTTGATCCTGGAGGTGACGGAAACCACGGCAATGAGCAACCCGGATGAAAGTGTACGGGTGCTGACAGAGCTGACGGAAGCGGGCGTAAAGGCCTCCATTGATGATTTTGGCACCGGCTATTCAAGCCTGCTGTACCTCAAGCGCTTACCCGCCTGTGAATTGAAAATCGACAGGGCGTTCGTGAAAGAGCTCAGCGGAGAAAGCGAGGATGCCACCATTGTCTCCGCGATTGTAGCCCTCGCCAAAACACTCAATCTGAAAGTCGTGGCTGAAGGCGTAGAAACCGAAGCACAGCAGGCCTTTTTGACCGAGTTGGGCTGCAACACCCTTCAGGGTTATCTGTTAGGTAAACCCGTCAGCGCGCAAACCATAGAGGCGCTTTGTGCACGAGGGGAGATGCTACCTGGCGCAGGGCTGTAAGCATCATCATGAGGCGATACGCGAATGACAGGGAGTGTCGCCAGAATGCTATCGACCAGGGCGGGTGCCTGCTGATAAAGATTGAAACTTTCGTTATTCATTAACCAGTTTTTAATTATTCCGCTAAAAAAGCCGTGGAATACAATCAAGGTCAGATCAACATTTACCTTTGGCGAAATGATGTTCCGTGAAATACAGGCCTCCAGCGAGGCACGCAGCGTGTCATAATTGAATCCAATCCGTTTTCTGATGTCTCTCTCTGAAATCATGTCACTGCTAAATTCACATTTATGATACAGAATTTGTAAAAGTGCACATTGTCGAGGCTCACGCGCAATATACTGCAACGCAGTAATAAATTGCTCACGAAGTATTAACAATGGATCATCACCTTCGGAAAGGGAAAGCCTGTCGCGAATAATGTCGCGAAGCGGTAATTGCTGCTCCCAGATGGCATTAAATATTTCAGCTTTACTGGTGAAGTGCCAATAGATTGCACCGCGCGTCACATTTGCAGCATCCGCGATGTCCGTCAGCGTGGTGTTGGCTACGCCACGCGTCGCAAACTGCCCGATAGCCGCCTCAATCAACTGCTGCCGGGTTTGTTGAGCTTCTTCTTTCTTTTTCCGCGCCATAGACAACGACTCGCTACTCACAAAGTTTATACGTAACACAGGTCAGGAGAACGAAAGTATTCACCAATTCCCGTTTTAGTTTTGCACAAAAAAAGTCAATCTTCTTAATTTATAGCTTAGCTAAATACATATTTAAGTTTAAATTCACGCCATGAATAAATGAGGCACATTAAGCGCTATTTAACTGATTAGCTTGCCGGAAGAAGACAAAGAAATAAACCGAGTCTGATTCTGATTTTTCTGCTCAGACCTTGCCATTCGCACTTATAAATTAAAAAACATTAAATACCCTCATTATTATACGCAGCTACATTTTATTTTTTTATCCCGCTGCCCCTGCTACCGATTCACGCTAAATATCGGTTACCGGGTATTTAAAGGAACAGTAATGACGAATCATTTCAGACGCTTACCCTTAGCCGGTTTCATTGTCTGCGCTGTGCTGCTCTCAGGATGCGATGGCCAGGAAAACCAACAACAACATCCGCAGGCTCCCCAGGTCAGTGTGCATATTGTGAAAAGCGCACCGCTGGCTGTCACCACTGAACTCCCGGGCAGAACAGATGCGTTCCGCGTTGCAGAGGTTCGTCCGCAGGTTAGCGGTATTATCCTGCGTCGCAACTTCACGGAGGGCAGCGATGTAAAAGCTGGAGATTCGCTTTACCAGATTGATCCTGCAACCTATCAGGCGGCTTACGACAACGCCAAAGGCGAGCTGGCGAAGGCCCAGGCGGCGGCCAATATTGCTCACCTGACGGTGAAACGTTATCTCCCGCTGGTCGGTACACAGTATGTCAGCAAGCAGGAGTATGACCAGGCCGTGGCCACGGCCCAGCAGGCAGACGCCAGCGTCGTCGCCGCCAAAGCGGGCGTTGAAAGCGCGCGCATCAACCTTGCCTATACCAAAGTGACATCGCCCGTTGATGGTCGCATCGGCAAATCCAGCGTAACGGAAGGGGCGCTGGTCACCAACGGGCAGGCAGCGGCGCTGGCAACGGTTCAGCAGCTTGATCCGATGTATGTCGATGTCACCCAGTCCAGTAATGATTTTTTGCGCCTGAAGCAGACGAGCCTGCAAAAAGGCGATACCGCCAGCAGCGTTGAGCTACTGATGGAGAACGGGCAGCCCTATCCGCTGAAAGGCACATTGCAGTTCTCAGACGTCACGGTGGATCAAAGTACCGGCTCGATTACCCTGCGCGCCATTTTCCCGAATCCTCAACATCTGCTGTTACCGGGTATGTTCGTTCGCGCCCGGATTGATGAAGGTACGCAGCCGAATGCGATTCTGGTTCCCCAGCAAGGCGTGACTCGTACGCCGCGAGGCGATGCCACCGTGATGGTGGTGAACGATAAAAATCAGGTTGAGTCTCGCACCGTCGTTGCGCCTCAGGCGATTGGCGACCGCTGGCTGGTGACGGAAGGGCTGAAAAACGGTGACCGCGTGATTGTTAGCGGGCTACAAAAGGTCAGACCGGGCGTAACCGTCGTCGCCACGCCTGATACCACCACCGCTCCAGCCAGTTAAGGGACGACGACATGGCTAATTTCTTTATTCAGAGACCGGTTTTCGCCTGGGTACTTGCCATCATTTTGATGATTGCTGGTGGGCTGGCCATTCTCAAACTTCCCGTCGCACAGTATCCGACCATTGCGCCTCCCGCCGTGGCGATATCCGCGACCTACCCGGGAGCAGATGCTCAAACAGTGCAGGATACCGTGACCCAGGTTATCGAGCAGAACATGAACGGTATCGATAACCTGATGTATATGTCCTCCACCAGCGATTCAGCGGGTAACGTCACCATCACCCTGACCTTCGAGTCCGGAACCGATCCGGACATCGCCCAGGTGCAGGTGCAGAACAAGCTGCAGCTCGCCATGCCGCTGCTGCCGCAAGAGGTGCAGCAGCAAGGGATTGGCGTTGAGAAGTCCAGCAGTAGCTTCCTGCTGGTCGCCGGTTTTGTTTCAGACAACAAAAACCTCACGCAGAATGACATCTCCGACTATGTTGCCTCGAACGTCAAAGATGCCATCAGCCGAACGTCTGGGGTCGGAGACGTGCAGCTGTTCGGTGCCCAGTATGCGATGCGTATCTGGCTCGACAGCAATGCGATGAACAAATACCAGCTGACGCCGCTGGATATTATCAACCAGCTGAAAACGCAGAACGACCAGATAGCGGCAGGCCAGTTGGGCGGGACGCCATCCATCCCAGGACAGCAGCTGAATGCCTCGATCATCGCGCAAACCCGCCTGAAATCACCGGAAGAGTTTGGCCGCGTGACGCTCAAGGTGAACCAGGACGGCTCGATGGTGCATCTGAAGGATGTGGCTCGCATTGAACTGGGTGGCGAAAACTACAACATGGTGACAAAAATCAACGGGCAGGCGGCAACCGGCCTGGGGATTAAGCTGGCAACAGGGGCAAATGCGCTGGATACAGCGGCAGCCATCAAGAGCAAGCTGGCACAACTGCAGCCGTTCTTCCCGCAGGGGCTAAAAGCCGTCTACCCCTATGACACCACACCGTTTGTGAAAATCTCCATCCACGAAGTGGTGAAGACCCTGTTTGAAGCGATTATTCTCGTCTTCCTGGTTATGTACTTGTTCCTGCAAAACCTGCGGGCAACGCTCATCCCGACTATCGCGGTTCCGGTCGTTCTGCTGGGTACCTTCGCGGTTCTGGCGGCGTTCGGTTTCTCCATCAATACCCTGACAATGTTCGGCATGGTGCTGGCGATAGGTCTGCTGGTTGATGACGCTATCGTGGTCGTTGAGAACGTTGAACGCGTCATGGTCGAGGACAAGCTGCCGCCGAAAGAGGCTACGCAGAAATCGATGGGACAGATCCAGGGGGCACTGGTGGGGATCGCCATGGTGCTCTCGGCGGTCTTTATCCCGATGGCCTTTTTTGGCGGCTCGACGGGGGCGATCTATCGCCAGTTCTCGCTGACCATCGTTTCCGCTATGGCATTGTCAGTACTGGTTGCGCTAATCCTGACGCCAGCGCTCTGTGCAACGTTGCTTAAGCCTGTATCAGCGGATCATCATGACAAAAAAGGGGGTTTCTTCGGCTGGTTTAATGCGCTCTTTGATAAGAGCGTTGAGCACTACAGTAACAGCGTGAGCGGTATCTTGCGCAAGACCGGACGCTATCTGTTGGTGTACGTCATTATTGTCGGTGGAATGGCGGTGCTCTTCCTGCGCTTACCGACCTCCTTCCTCCCCGAAGAGGATCAGGGGGTGTTTATGACAATGGTTCAGCTCCCGGCGGGGGCAACCCAGACGCGTACTCAGCAGGTTCTCGACCAGGTTCAGGACTACTACCTGAACAAAGAGAAAGCAAATGTTGAATCCGTCTTTACTGTAAACGGCTTTAGCTTTAGCGGCCAGGGTCAGAACTCCGGTATTGCCTTCATCAGCCTGAAGCCCTGGGAAGAGCGTCCTGGGGCGGAAAATGGCGTTGAAGCCATTGTGGGTCGCGCGACAAAAGCTTTCAGTCAGATTAAAGACGGCCTTGTATTCCCGTTTAACCTGCCCGCTATTATTGAGTTAGGTACCGCAACGGGCTTCGACTTTGAACTTATCGATCAGGCAAACCTGGGGCATACCCAGCTGACGCAGGCGCGTAACCAGCTGCTCGGCATGGTGAAAGAGCACCCTGATCTGCTGGTGCGCGTGCGTCCTAACGGTCTTGAAGATACGCCTCAGTTCAAACTGGATGTCGATCAGGAGAAAGCACAGGCGCTGGGCGTCAGTCTTTCTGACGTCAACCAGACGATTTCGACGGCCTTAGGGGGCACCTATGTGAATGACTTTATCGATCATGGCCGCGTGAAAAAAGTCTATGTACAGGCCGACGCGAAATTCCGTATGTTGCCAGGGGATATTAACAACCTTTATGTGCGCAGCGCGAACGGGGAAATGGTGCCGTTCTCAGCCTTTAGCAACGCTCACTGGGTTTATGGTTCACCTCGTCTGGAGCGCTACAACGGAATGCCTTCGATGGAGATCCTCGGCGAATCAGCCCCGGGTAAAAGTACCGGTGAGGCCATGGCTATGATGGAAAGCCTCGCGGCAAAATTGCCTTCCGGCATCGGTTATGACTGGACGGGAATGTCTTACCAGGAGCGACTTTCAGGTAATCAGGCGCCTGCACTGTACGCCATTTCACTGATCGTGGTGTTCCTGTGTCTGGCAGCGCTGTATGAAAGCTGGTCCATTCCGTTCTCCGTTATGCTGGTTGTGCCGTTGGGGGTCATCGGGGCCCTTCTCGCAGCCTCGCTGCGCGGGTTAAACAATGACGTCTATTTCCAGGTCGGCCTGCTGACCACAATTGGTCTGTCGGCGAAAAACGCCATCCTGATCGTCGAATTTGCTAAAGACCTGATGGAGAAAGAAGGTAAAGGCATCATTGAAGCTACGCTTGAAGCGTCAAGGATGCGCCTTCGACCGATCCTGATGACCTCCCTGGCCTTTATCCTTGGCGTCATGCCGCTGGTGATCAGTACCGGAGCCGGGAGCGGTGCGCAAAACGCCGTCGGTACGGGTGTGATGGGGGGAATGCTTTCCGCAACGCTTCTGGCGATTTTCTTCGTGCCCGTCTTCTTTGTGGTTGTTCGTCGACGCTTTACCCGCCATAAAGATTAACATTTCCCTAAAAAGGCACCTCTGGTGCCTTTTTTATTTTTAACATAAACAATGAATTAGGCATTAAGCAAAAGCCATGTTAAAAATACAGTGATTTGCATTAAGTAAAAACACTCTCTTACCCCTTCATAATGTCTCCATTAATTCGTCCGGAAATCGATTTTTCTCCACGATTTTTACAAACTACATAATTTGAGATTATTCCTCGTGTAACGCGGACTTACCCCGGTGGTAAAATAACCTCCAGTTCGTTAATTGCCCTCCTGGCTTTATAGCGGACGAGAAATAATACTGAGGTAACATCATGAAAAGATTCATTTCCGTTGCACTACTCGCTGCGCTGCTTGCTGGTTGCGCGCACGACTCTCCATGTGTACCGGTTTACGACGACCAGGGCCGACTGGTTCATACCAATACCTGTATGAAAGGCACCACCCAGGACAACTGGGAAACAGCAGGTGCTATCGCCGGCGGCGCTGCCGCAGTGGCGGGCTTGACGCTGGGTATTGTTGCCCTGACGAAGTAACATCAGTTAAGAAAGCGCGGCTCTGGCCGCGCTTTTGCTTTTAATCAGTGCACTATTTTCAAAGAAGTAAAAAAATAGCCCCGTATTTATTCGTGCCTTTCATTTCAGCCTGAAGCCAGTCACATCTTTTTCGTACACTTTTTTAAATTACCTGTTCTATTGTGATGATTTTCACACATTAATATTATTGAATATCCTGCCAATATTCACTCTGGAAACTATCTCTTCTTTTTTCTGGCGCGCCTCAAAACTTTTGCTCCAATTTGTGGCACAGGTTGTAATTTCGCACCGTTTCAGGGCGCTCGTTTTATTTAAGCCTGTCTACACTCAGCATTAAGCGTTCACTCATCTCTTATTTTGCCGAACGCAAAACTGGCATTACGTTTGCTTTATAAACGTTGGCCAAAGCCACAGACAGGTAAAGCGTTTAAAAAACGCCTCTATAACGATAAATTTCGCCACACAGGAAGCATTATGAAAAAGACGATGATAGCCAGCCTGGCCGCTGCAGGCTTGATGTTTGCCGTAGCCGGTCAAGCCCATGCGGGAACGACACTGGATGCCGTTAAAAAGAAAGGTTTTGTTCAATGTGGTATCAGTGACGGTTTGCCTGGCTTCTCTTATGCCGATGCGAACGGCAAATTTACCGGTATTGATGTAGATGTCTGCCGTGGTGTTGCCGCCGCCGTTTTTGGCGATGACAGCAAGGTAAAATATACCCCGCTGACGGCAAAAGAACGCTTTACGGCACTGCAGTCCGGCGAGGTTGACATGCTCTCCCGTAATACCACCTGGACCTCCTCCCGCGACGCGGGTATGGGGATGTCATTTACGGGCGTGACCTATTATGACGGGATCGGCTTCCTGACCCACAATAAAGCAGGCCTGAAAAGCGCCAAAGAGCTGGATGGTGCGACCGTTTGTATTCAGGCGGGTACCGATACCGAGCTGAACGTCGCCGATTATTTCAAAGCAAATAACATGAAATACACGCCAGTGACATTCGACCGCTCGGATGAGTCGGCTAAAGCGCTGGAATCGGGCCGTTGCGACACGCTGGCCTCTGACCAGTCACAGCTGTACGCCTTACGCATTAAGCTGAGCAATCCGGCAGAGTGGATTGTCCTGCCTGAAGTGATCTCCAAAGAACCTCTCGGACCCGTCGTTCGTCGTGGCGATGAAGACTGGTTCTCCATTGTTCGCTGGACGCTGTTTGCCATGCTGAACGCAGAAGAGATGGGCATCAACTCGAAAAACGTGGATGAGAAAGCGGCTAATCCATCTAACCCGGATATGGCGCACCTGCTCGGTAAAGAAGGTGATTTCGGCAAAGATCTGAAGCTGGATAATAAATGGGCTTACAACATCATCAAACAGGTGGGCAACTACTCGGAGATCTTTGAACGCAACGTGGGATCGGAAAGCCCGCTGAAGATCAAACGCGGTCAGAACAATCTCTGGAACAACGGCGGTATTCAGTACGCGCCACCAGTACGTTAAGTCATAGCTGTAACGGGCACTGCTCATGCAGTGCCCACTCCAGAGTCATGGTTACTGAGGTTTCTTTATGTCCCATCGCCGCTCAGCCGTAAAAGGATCGCTATCCTTTTCTCATCCCGCGGTCCGCGCCTGGCTATTCCAGATTATTGCTATTGTTGCGGTTGTTCTCATCGCCGTGTATCTCATCCATAACACCATCACGAACCTGAACAATCGCGGCATTACCTCCGGTTTTGCGTTTTTGGATCGCAGCGCGGGCTTTGGCATTGTTCAGCATCTTATTGATTACCAGGAAGGTGACACGTACGGACGCGTATTCGTGGTCGGTTTACTGAATACGCTGTTGGTATCGGCGCTTTGTATCGTCTTCGCGTCGATACTGGGCTTCTTTATTGGCCTGGCGCGTCTTTCTGAAAACTGGCTCCTGCGGAAGCTGTCGACGGTTTATATCGAGACGTTCCGCAATATCCCCCCGCTGCTGCAGATCTTCTTCTGGTATTTCGCCGTACTGCGTAACCTTCCTGGTCCCCGTCAGGCCGTCGACGCGTTTGAGCTGTTTTTCCTGAGTAACCGTGGGTTGTCCATTCCTTCTCCTCAGCCGGGCGAAGGACTGTATGCTTTCATCGGCGCAATTGTGATAGCGCTTGCCCTCTCCGCTGGGGTATTCCGTTTTAACCGCAAGCATCAGATCAAAACCGGTCAGCTTCGTAGAACCTGGCCCACCGCAGTCATCCTGATCGTTAGCCTGCCACTAGTGGCACACTGGCTGTTTGGCGCCGCGTTGCACTGGGATGTTCCCCATCTGCGAGGCTTTAACTTCCAGGGGGGAATGGTGTTAATTCCTGAGCTGGCGGCCCTGACATTGGCGCTATCGATTTATACCTCAGCCTTTATCGCTGAGATTATTCGTGCCGGGATCCAGGCCGTCCCGCACGGGCAACACGAAGCGGCACGCTCATTAGGATTACCGCATACGGTGACGCTTCGCCAGGTCATTATTCCGCAGGCGTTGCGGGTCATCATTCCGCCTCTGACCAGCCAGTATCTTAACATCGTCAAAAACTCGTCGCTGGCCGCCGCTATTGGTTACCCGGATATGGTTTCACTCTTCGCCGGAACCGTGCTTAACCAGACCGGACAAGCCATTGAAACCATAGCCATCACCATGTCTGTCTATCTCATCATCAGCCTGGTAATTTCACTGCTGATGAACCTCTATAACCGTCGTATAGCACTGGTCGAGCGCTAAGGATCTATGATGACAAAAGCGATACTGTCGCACGCCTCGCGCCCTGCCAACTCGACAGGTGGACGTTTCATTCTCTGGGCGCGAAAGAATCTGTTCTCCAGCTGGAGTAACAGCCTGCTGACGATTGTCTGCCTGTGGCTCATGTGGGAATTGATTCCTCCCCTGCTGAACTGGGCGTTTTTACAGGCCAACTGGGTCGGTTCAACCCGAGCTGACTGTACAAAAGCCGGTGCCTGCTGGGTGTTTATTCATGAACGTTTCGGTCAGTTCATGTATGGATTGTATCCGCATGAACAGCGCTGGCGGATTAATCTCGCGCTGGTTATCGGCCTGCTCTCTGTTGCGGTCATGTTCTGGAAAAAGCTGCCTCATCGTGGACGCTATATTGCCGTCTGGGCAGTGGTTTATCCAATTATTGTCTGGGTGCTCTTGTATGGCGGTTTTCTGGGGCTGGAACGCGTTGAAACACGCCAGTGGGGCGGACTGACGCTGACGTTGATTATCGCGTCAGTGGGGATAGCCGGTGCTCTGCCGTGGGGGATTTTACTTGCCCTCGGACGGCGTTCAAAAATGCCGATCGTTCGCGTGCTCTCCGTTATCTTCATTGAGTTCTGGCGCGGCGTACCGCTTATCACCGTTCTGTTTATGTCATCGGTCATGCTGCCGCTATTTATGGCAGAAGGAACAACGATCGACAAACTGATCCGTGCCCTGGTCGGGGTGATTCTCTTCCAGTCCGCCTATGTCGCTGAAGTTGTGCGCGGTGGTCTGCAGGCGTTGCCTAAAGGCCAGTACGAAGCGGCGGAATCACTGGCTCTCGGCTACTGGAAAACGCAGGGACTGGTCATTCTTCCCCAGGCACTCAAGCTGGTCATCCCGGGCCTGGTCAACACGATCATTGCCCTCTTCAAGGATACCAGCCTGGTGATCATCATCGGGTTGTTCGATCTCTTTAGCAGCGTACAACAGGCAACCGTTGACCCTGTCTGGCTGGGTATGTCCACCGAAGGATATGTCTTTGCTGCCCTGATCTACTGGATCTTTTGTTTTAGCATGTCGCGCTACAGCCAGCATCTGGAACAGCGCTTTAACACCGGGCGTACACCGCACTGAGGAAAATATGAGCCAAATAACTATGACACCCGCCGACGCGATGATTACGCTGGAAGACGTGAACAAATGGTACGGACAGTTTCATGTCCTGAAGGATATTAATCTTAAGGTCAAGCAGGGAGAGCGCATCGTCCTGTGCGGCCCGTCCGGCTCCGGGAAATCCACAACCATTCGCTGTATTAACCACCTTGAAGAGCATCAGCAAGGACGCATCGTGGTTGATGGTATCGAGCTGAATGAAGATATCCGCAATATCGAACGCGTGCGTCAGGAAGTGGGAATGGTATTTCAGCACTTTAATCTTTTTCCGCACCTGACCGTTCTGCAGAACTGTACGCTCGCACCGATTTGGGTACGAAAGATGCCGAAAAAGGAAGCCGAGGCGTTGGCAATGCACTATCTGGAGCGTGTACGTATCGCAGAGCATGCCAATAAGTTTCCTGGTCAGATATCGGGTGGACAGCAGCAGCGTGTGGCTATCGCCCGTTCACTGTGTATGAAACCGAAAATTATGCTGTTTGATGAACCGACATCAGCCCTCGATCCGGAAATGGTGAAGGAGGTTCTGGATACCATGATTGGACTGGCACAATCCGGCATGACCATGCTGTGTGTCACGCATGAGATGGGGTTCGCGCGAACCGTGGCTGACCGGGTGATCTTTATGGATCGTGGGGAGATTGTTGAGCAGGCGCCGCCAGATGAGTTCTTTGCGCATCCGAAGTCAGAACGTACGCGAGCATTCCTGTCGCAGGTGATTCATTAATCAGATCTTTTTGCCCGGTGGCGCTGCGCTTACCGGGCCTACCGTTTTCACGAGAATCATAACGCAAAAAGGCCATCCTTTCGGATGGCCTTCTCACTTGTTTGATGCCTGGCAGTTCCCTACTCTCACATGGGGAGACCCCACACTACCATCGGCGCTACGGCGTTTCACTTCTGAGTTCGGCATGGGGTCAGGTGGGACCACCGCGCTAAAGCCGCCAGACAAATTCTTTTACTTCTTGCCGAACTTTAACCTAAGTATAAAGTGGTGCTGATACCCAGAGTCGAACTGGGGACCTCACCCTTACCAAGGGTGCGCTCTACCAACTGAGCCATATCAGCACGCTAAATTTGATGCCTGGCAG
>NZ_ALNS01000033.1:0-12749 GCF_000286655.1 Enterobacter sp. SST3
CGGGTAAGGCGCAGCCGCCACCCGGCAAAATGCTCAGAACGGAAACAGGACCGGTATCAATACCACGCACACCACCATCACCAGCACGGTGAACGGCACGCCCAGCTTCACGAAATCGCTGAACCGGTAGTTCCCCGGTCCCAGCACCAGCGTGTTTACCGGTGAAGAGACCGGCGTCATAAACGCCGCGGAAGCGGCCATCGCCACCATCATCGCAAACGGATACGGCGATACGCCCATGGACTTCGCCATCGCCAGGGCGATAGGTGCCATCAGTACCGCCGTCGCGGTGTTCGAGATAAACAGGCCGATGGTGGCGCACATGATAAACAGGCAGACCATCATCATGTACGGCCCATACCCGCCGCCCACGTCCATTAAGCCTTTAACGATCAGGTCTACCCCGCCGGTTTTTTGCAGCGCCAGGGCGAAGGGCATCATCCCGACAATGAGAATGATGCTCGGCCAGTGAATGGCCTTATAGGCGCTTTCGGCGTCAATGCAGCGGAATTTACCCATCAACAGGCAGGCGATGATTGCGGCGACCGGATTGGGGATCTCATCGGTCAGCATCAGCGCCACCATCAATACCAGGCAAAAAATCGCATGGGGCGCCTGGCTGTGCGCAGGCGACGCGTCGCTCTCCTCAACGGGCATGTTGAGCACCACAAAATCACGCCCTTTTTGCCCGAGCTGGCTAATCAGCTTCCAGTTACCGACGACGAGAAAAATATCGCCCAGCAGGATCGGCTCATCCACCACCGCCCCTTCCATCGCCACGCCATCGCGCTTCAGACCCACGACGTTCAGGCCATAGCGGGTGCGGAACCCCATCTCCCGCACGGTTTTGCCCAACAGTTCCGACTCCGGGATCAGCGACACCTCGGCCATGCCGACATCCAGCGCCTGATCGGAGAAATACTCCCCGCGCAGCACCATCGGCTCCAGCAGCTGTTCGCTGCAGAACTCGCGCAGGTCCACATCCGCGGTGGACATATCAATCAGCAGGACGTCACGCGCGCGGAATTCCGACACCCCGTTGACGTTGACGATCACCCGGCGAAACCGTCGCCAGCGCTCTACGCCGATCACGTTCGCGCCATAGCGCTCACGCAGCTTCAGGTCATCCAGCCGCTGCCCCACCATCGGCGAGCCGGGCCGGATCGCCAGACGGCGCGCGCGCCCGGTAAGGCGGTACTCTTTAATCAGATCGCGGAAGGTGCGTCGCTTCCATCCTTCTTTATTTTTCTCCTGTTTTTCACCTTTCAGGGCAAAACGGGTCAGCAGCATGTAGACCACGCCCATGACCAGAATGACCAGCCCAAGCGGGGTGACGCTGAAAAAGCTAAAGCCCTCAAATCCTTCCCGGATCAGTTCGCTGTTGACGACCAGATTCGGCGGCGTTGCCACCAGGGTCATCATGCCGCTGATAAGCCCGGCAAAGCTCAGGGGCATCATCAGGCGCGACGGCGAGCTCTGCATCCGCATGGAGACGCTCAGCACCACCGGGATAAAGATAGCGACCACGCCCGTGGAGCTCATAAACGCCCCCAGCCCGGCGACGGTCACCATCAGGTAGATTAGCATCTTGGTTTCGCTGCTGCCCGCCACCTTCACCAGCCACGACCCCATGATGGTCGCTACGCCGGTGCGCACCAGCCCATCACCGATAATAAACAGGGCGGCAATCAGGATAACGTTGGGATCGCTAAATCCGGAGAAGGCTTCCGGCAGCGTCAGCGTTCCGCTGAGCACAAACGCGACGATGACAAACAGGGCGACGGCGTCCATGCGTACCTTGCCCGTGGCAAAAAGAATGATGGCGATTAAAAGCAGGCTCAGGACCCAAATCAGTTCACCGTTCACAACCTATCCTTGTCAGTGGAAGATGAGGAATTTTGCCATAAAAAAGCCCCAGCAATGTGGGGCCATATCATGGGATTACATTTTTAGCGAGACGGTTACAACTCCGTCAGAGGCTTTTGAAACAGACAGTGCCGTCAGTGAATCCAGCACCAGGTCTGCCTCGTCCAGGCGGGGAGATTCCGCCGGAACGTTAACGGCGATGACGTGGCTTCCTGCGTTCAGCCCAGCCAGTACGCCAGCCGCCGCATCTTCGACCACCACGCACTCTGCAGGGTCCAGGCCCAGCAGTTCAGCGCCCAGTAAAAATGCGTCAGGCTCCGGTTTACCCCGCTTCACGCGCTCCGCCGTGATAAACACGTCCGGCGTTGGCAACCCTGCAGCCTTGTGCCGGGCGTGGGCCACCGGCACGGAACCGGAGGTGACGATAGCCCACGGGATCTGCGCCTCGTTCAGATGCTCAAGCAGCTCGCGCGCGCCCGGTAACGCGGTGATGCCGTCCGTATCGGTGGCTTCAATGTGTTCCAGGTACTTGAACTCCGCCTGAATGTCCTCCTCAGAGCGTCCGGCCAGGAAGTGCCGTAGCGAGGTGATGGCCTGTTTGCCATGGATAAAATTCAGCACGTCCTGATGGTTGATGCCATGTCTGTCAGCCCAATGGCACCAGGAACGTTCCACAACCGGCAGCGAGTCCACCAGCGTACCGTCCAGATCAAACAGAAAACCTCTACACTGCACACGCACCTCCGTCAGGCATTAATGATTTGTTGAATTTCGTTGCTGCTTAAATGGTACTGACGCGGGCAGGCGTGCCACGCGCTCAGCATACGCTGATATTTATCCCACATCGGGGTCTGCGCGTTGAAGCCGTGGGTGCCCGCGTCAAAGTGGGTATAACGTCCTTCCGTATTCACCATGAAGCGCACATAGCTGAGATAACGCGCTTCCGTTGCGGCATCAAAGCCTAAGAAGGTCACGCGGCGCTCGTCAATGGACTGCTGATCTTTGAGATTCGTCCAGGACACATGCAGGGCGTGATACATCTCCATAATGTCGATCACGATGCGACAGGTTTCTTCTTTCAGCTCGCCAAACTCGCGGTCCAGTTCGCGCATTTGTAGACCAAAGCCGCGTTCGACGATGGTTTGCAGGCGGCTGTAGCGCGCAGCGTTATCGGGATCAAGCATAGTCATCATCTTGTACTGGTTAGACAAAATCAGACGTTGGGCATGGGTCATTTCCATCTTTCGACTCCTGTAGCGCATTGCACTTAAAAAAAAGACACGGTAACTGATTGTTACTGTGCCCTCTTTTCTTGGTCGTTTCGATGATCAATCACAAGTCATCGAGGAATGTTTTATCCAGTTGCTTAAATGCACGCTTTAACGTGTCCGCCAGCGCCTGGTAATCCGGCTTGCCTTCCACCGGGGCGAGCGCCTGCCCGGCCTCTTCCAGTTTACCGCGCACTTCATAAAACCAGTGTAAAATAGAAGGGGGAAGTGGCGTGATGGACCGTTTACCTAACCACCACAGGCCCTGCATTGGCAGGCTTAATGCGAAGAGCGCCGTGGCAACGGCAGGACCAAGCTGTCCACCCAACGCAATCTGCCAGCACAGCGTAAAGATAGCGACAGGCGGCATAAAGCGAATCGCATAGCGCGTGGCGCGGATGGTGCGATTCTCAATAAACATCGGCGCAAGGCGCTTTTCCATCGGCCACGTCTTTGCGTAATGCTGTCCCCGACGAAACAGGCTAAAGAAATTAACGGACGGGTTCTCTGGTGTCGACATGGCTGTACCTCAACTTCACATATAAAAATTAAAATTTTCGTGCAAAACCACAACAAGCTATGACAACGTTCAAAATATTTTGTCATCACTACCCCGTATCGGGTATCCTGTGCCAGCCTGATAGGGCCTTAGACGAGAATCATTAGCTCGTCAAATTATTGCATATTATGCCATTGGCTGAAAATTGTGCAAAATGGCATAAAATCATAGTTATTTCTTCCATCATGCCACAATGTTCGTTTGGCATGATGTTAATCATAAATGTCCGGGTCATCATGCGTTACGCTGTTAGACTCACTGACGTTTTTTTAGCCACGTATCAATAATAGGTACTTCCATGTCGAGTAAGTTAGTACTGGTTCTGAACTGCGGTAGCTCCTCACTGAAATTCGCCATCATCGATGCGCTCAACGGTGACGAATACCTCTCTGGTTTGGCCGAATGTTTCCATCTGCCTGAAGCACGTATCAAGTGGAAGATGGACGGCAGCAAACAAGAAGCGGCTTTAGGTGCAGGCGCCGCTCACAGTGAAGCGCTGAACTTTATCGTTAACACTATTCTGGCACAAAAACCAGAACTGTCTGCTCAGCTGACTGCGATTGGTCACCGTATCGTCCACGGCGGCGAAAAATACACCAGCTCCGTGGTGATCGACGACTCTGTGATCCAGGGCATCAAAGACTCTGCCTCTTTCGCACCACTGCACAACCCGGCTCACCTGATCGGTATCGCTGAAGCGCTGAAATCCTTCCCGAATCTGAAAGACAAAAACGTGGCCGTATTCGACACCGCGTTCCATCAGACCATGCCGGAAGAGTCTTACCTCTATGCCCTGCCATACAGCCTGTACAAAGAGCACGGCGTACGTCGCTACGGCGCGCACGGCACCAGCCACTTCTATGTGACTCAGGAAGCGGCAAAAGTGCTGAACAAGCCAGTTGAAGAACTGAACATCATCACCTGCCACCTGGGCAACGGTGGTTCTGTTTCTGCTATCCGCAACGGTAAATGTGTTGATACGTCCATGGGTCTGACCCCGCTGGAAGGTCTGGTGATGGGTACCCGTTCCGGTGACATCGACCCGGCGATCATCTTCCACCTGCACGACACCCTGGGCATGAGCGTTGACCAGATCAACAAAATGCTGACCAAAGAGTCAGGCCTGCTGGGTCTGACCGAAGTCACCAGCGACTGCCGTTACGTTGAAGACAACTACGCAGAGAAAGAAGACGCTAAACGTGCAATGGACGTTTACTGCCACCGTCTGGCGAAATACATCGGCTCTTACACTGCGCTGATGGAAGGCCGTCTGGACGCGGTTATCTTCACCGGTGGTATCGGTGAGAACGCGGCAATGGTTCGTGAACTGTCCCTGGGCAAACTGGGCGTTCTGGGCTTCGACGTTGATCACGAGCGTAACCTGGCTGCCCGCTTCGGCAAGTCTGGCTTCATCAACAAAGAAGGCACCCGCCCTGCTCTCGTTATCCCAACTAACGAAGAACTGGTTATCGCGCAAGACGCGCACCGCCTGACTGCCTGATTCCACACCGCCAGCAATGCTGGCGGTGCTGTTTTGTAACCCGCCCGATTTGGGCGGTAACGAAAGAGGATAAACCGTGTCCCGTACTATTATGCTGATCCCTACCGGAACCAGCGTCGGCCTGACCAGCGTCAGCCTTGGCGTTATCCGTGCTATGGAACGCAAAGGCGTTCGTCTGAGCGTCTTTAAGCCAATCGCCCAGCCACGTGCCGGTGGCGATGCACCAGACCAGACCACCACCATCGTTCGCAAGAACTCCAATCTGCCGGCGGCTGAACCGCTGAAGATGAGCCACGTTGAGTCTCTGCTCTCCAGCAACCAGAAAGACGTGCTGATGGAAGAGATCATTGCCAACTACCATGCTAACGCGCAAGACGCGGAAGTGGTGCTGGTTGAAGGTCTGGTTCCAACCCGCAAACACCAGTTTGCCCAGTCTCTGAACTTCGAAATCGCGAAAACCCTGAACGCAGAGATCGTTTTCGTGATGTCTCAGGGCACTGACACCCCGGAACAGCTGAACGAGCGTATCGAACTGACGCGCAGCAGCTTCGGCGGCGCGAAAAATACCAACATCACCGGCGTGATCGTCAACAAGCTGAACGCGCCAGTGGATGAGCAGGGCCGTACTCGCCCTGACCTGTCCGAGATCTTCGACGACTCGTCCAAAGCGAAAGTCATCAAAGTTGACCCGGCTAAGCTGCAGGAATCCAGCCCGCTTCCGGTTCTGGGCGCGGTGCCATGGAGCTTCGATCTGATTGCCACCCGTGCAATCGACATGGCGCGTCACCTGAACGCGACCGTGATTAACGAAGGCGACATTAACACCCGTCGCGTGAAGTCCGTGACCTTCTGTGCGCGTAGCATTCCGCACATGCTGGAACACTTCCGCGCAGGTTCCCTGCTGGTGACCTCCGCAGACCGTCCTGACGTGCTGGTTGCAGCCTGCCTGGCCGCAATGAACGGCGTGGAAATCGGTGCGATCCTGCTGACCGGTGCCTACGAGATGGACCCACGCGTCAGCAAGCTGTGCGAACGCGCGTTCGCTACCGGCCTGCCGGTCTTCATGGTGAACACCAACACCTGGCAGACCTCCCTGAGCCTGCAGAGCTTCAACCTGGAAGTGCCGGTTGATGACCACGAGCGTATCGAGAAAGTTCAGGAATACGTTGCGGGCTACATCAACGCAGACTGGATCGAATCCCTGACCGCGACCTCCGAGCGCAGCCGCCGTCTGTCTCCGCCAGCCTTCCGTTACCAGCTGACCGAGCTGGCGCGTAAAGCGGGCAAACGCGTTGTTCTGCCAGAAGGCGACGAACCACGTACCGTTAAAGCGGCGGCTATCTGTGCAGAGCGCGGCATCGCGACCTGTGTGCTGCTGGGTAACCCGGATGAGATCAACCGCGTAGCGGCCTCTCAGGGCGTTGAGCTGGGCGCTGGCATCGAAATCGTTGACCCGGAAGTGGTTCGCGAAAGCTACGTTGCCCGTCTGGTTGAGCTGCGTAAGAGCAAGGGCATGACCGAAGCCGTTGCGCGTGAGCAGCTGGAAGACAACGTGGTGCTGGGCACGCTGATGCTGGAGCAGGACGAAGTTGACGGCCTGGTTTCCGGTGCGGTTCACACCACGGCGAACACCATCCGTCCACCGCTGCAGCTGATCAAAACCGCGCCAGGCAGCTCTCTGGTTTCTTCCGTGTTCTTCATGCTGCTGCCTGAACAGGTTTACGTTTACGGCGACTGCGCGATCAACCCGGATCCAACCGCAGAGCAGCTGGCAGAGATCGCTATCCAGTCCGCAGACTCCGCGACCGCTTTCGGTATCGAGCCGCGCGTGGCGATGCTCTCCTACTCCACCGGCACATCTGGTGCAGGTAGCGACGTAGAGAAAGTGCGTGAAGCGACCCGTATTGCGCAGGAAAAACGCCCTGATCTGATGATCGACGGCCCGCTGCAGTACGATGCCGCAGTCATGGCTGACGTTGCAAAATCCAAAGCGCCGAACTCTCCGGTTGCAGGTCGCGCTACCGTGTTCATCTTCCCGGATCTGAACACCGGTAACACCACCTACAAAGCGGTACAGCGTTCTGCCGACCTGATCTCCATCGGGCCAATGCTGCAGGGCATGCGCAAACCGGTGAACGACCTGTCTCGTGGCGCACTGGTAGACGATATCGTTTACACCATCGCGCTGACAGCGATCCAGTCTTCGCAGCAGCAGTAATGTATTGCCGGATGGCGTTTCGCTTATCCGGCCTACAAAACCGTAGGCCCGGTAAGCGCTAGCGCCACCGGGCAACAAAAAGGCGACCACTTAACCGGTCGCCTTTTTTATTTACAGCAGCTCTCTCGCCGCCGATACAATCTCATGTGCCGTCAGGCCATACTCTTTCTGCAGGAAATCCTGCGTTCCCACCTGGCCGTAACGCTCCTTGACCCCGACCCGCCGCATCGGCACCGGACAGGTTTCCACCAGCACTTCTGCCACCGCCGACCCCAGCCCGTTGTGAATGCTGTGGTTTTCACAGGTCACGATGCGCCCGGTTTTCTCGGCGTAGTTTTTCACCAGCATCCGGTCGATGGGCTTCAGGGTAAACATGTCGATGACCGCCGCGCTGACGCCCTCCTGCTCAAGCTGCCGCGCCGCCTCAAGGGCTTCTGCAACCATGATGCCGTTGGCAATCAGCGTGATATCGCTCCCCTCGCGCAGCACGTTACCTTTTCCAATGGTGAAGGTGGAGCCCGGCGCATACACGCTCGGCGCCTGCTTACGAATGGTCCGCACCCAGTAGAAGCCGTCGAGATCGATAAGCTGGCGCAGCACGTCCTCAAACATCACCGCATCGGTGACTTCCAGCACCACCGAATGCGCCAGCCCGCGCACAATGCCCATATCCTCAAACGACATATGCGTTCCGCCGTTGTGGCAGGCCGTCACGCCCGCGTCTGAGGCAATCACCTTTACGTTGTTGCGCTGATAGTCGAGGGACATAAACAGCTGGTCAAAGCAGCGGCGGCTGGCAAAGGCGGTGAAGGTGTGAACGAACGGCTTGCGGCCGGTAAGCGACAGCCCGGCTGCCGTGCCGATGACGTTAGCTTCCATAATGCCGCAGTTAATCACGTGCTGCGGATAATCGCGCGCCACGCCGTCCATCGCCATCGAGCTCATCAGGTCGGCTTCAAGCGCAATGATGTCGCTTCCGGCCTCAATCTGCTTTGCCACGAAGCCCGCGTAAACTTTACGCATCTCAACGGCGTCTTTCTGTCCTGCCGGTGCAACCTTAATCATGTGAAGCCTCCAGTTGGCGAATCGTCTCATTGAGGGCCGCTTTGCTCTCCGCGGTCAATCGCAGGTGGTGCGAGTTGCTGAGCTGCTCCAGATACGGCACCCCCTTGCCTTTGATGCTGTCAAGGATCACCACCCGCGGGCGAGCGTCCGCGGCAGGCACCCGGGACGTTACCTCCAGCAGCGCCGGAATGTCGTCCCCCTTGACCGTCACCACGTCAAAGCCAAAGGCGCGGAATTTGCCCTCGAGGTCGAACGCGCAGATGATCTCATCCAGCTCGCCGTCGAGCTGCTGTTTGTTCCAGTCGACAAACACCGTCAGGTTGTTCAGGCGATGGTGGGCAATAAACTGGAACGCTTCCCAGCACTGCCCCTCGTTCAGCTCGCCGTCGCCGACGATGCAGAAGACCCGATTCGGCCGTCCGGCCAGCCTGTGCGACAGCGCCATGCCGCCGGCGATGGAAATCCCCTGTCCCAGCGAACCGGTGGTAGCATCTACGCCGCGCGTTTTCAGACGGTCCGGGTGGCTCGGCAGGCGCGTCCCGTTTTGGTTGAGCGTGCTCAGCTCTTCTGTCGGGAAGTAGCCCTTGATCGCCAGGGTGCTGTAGAGCGCGGGGCCCGCATGGCCTTTTGACAGCACGAAATAGTCTCGCTCCGGCCAGTCCGGGTCCGCCGGGTCGATTTTCATCACCGCGCCGTACAGCACGGCCAGGGTTTCAACCACCGACATGCTGCCCCCGTAGTGGCCAAAGCCCAGCTGCGTCAGGGATTTCAGCGTCTCCAGGCGGATCTGACGCGCGAGTTCGGTTATCTCTTTCTCATTCATGATTTGGCTCCGGTGTTTTCCTGCGCGTTACCGCCCGCAGGTTTGTTTTTCGCGAAGACGTTGTACGCCACCAGCAGCGCGAACAGCGCCACGACCAGCCCGGTGATGGCCAGCGGCGACAGGAAGCGCGCCAGGTTGCCGAGCACAATCCCAACCGCGCCGAAGTCGGCGTCAGAGAAGGTGGTGTTAGCAAAGCCAATCGCGCCCAGTACCGGCAGCAGCAGGACCGGCAGGAAGGTGATCAGCAGGCCGTTGGCAAAGGCCCCTATCATCGCCCCGCGGCGTCCGCCGGTGGCGTTACCGAACACGCCCGCGGTTGCGCCGGTGAAGAAGTGCGGCACCACGCCCGGGAGGATCAGCACCCAGCTAAACTGACCGCAGATGAACAACCCCACAATCCCGCCGAGGAAGCTGAACAGGAAGCCAATCAGCACCGCGTTAGGTGCATAGGGATACACCACCGGGCAGTCCAGCGCAGGACGCGCGTTCGGCACCAGTTTTTCCGAGAAGCCGGTAAAGGCCGGGACGATTTCCGCCAGAATCAGGCGTACGCCCTGCAGGATGATGAACACGCCTGCCGCGAAAGTGATAGCCATGATGATGGCGTACACGAGGTAGTTCTGACCGGCGCTGAAGGTGGCCTCGACGTACTCACGCCCGGCGCTCACCGCCAGGATGAGGTAGATAATCATCATGGTCAGGGAGATGGAGATTGAGCTGTCGCGCAGGAAGCTCAGGTTCTTCGGCAGGTTCATCTCTTCCGTTGAGCGGGAGCCCTTACCGACCTTGCTGCCAATCCAGCCGGACAGCACGTAGCCCAGCGTGCCGAAGTGGCCGAAGGCAATCTCATCGTTGCCGGTTATGCGCTTCATGTAGCGCTGCGCAATCGCCGGGAAGAAAGCCATGATCAGGCCGAGGATCAGCGACCCGGTAAAGACCAGCCCTACGCCTTCAAAGCCCGCCACCGTCAGGATCACGCCAATCATGCACGCCATATAAAACGTATGGTGTCCTGTCAGGAAGATATACTTCAGGCGGGTAAAGCGGGCGACGATAATATTCGCCACCATCCCGAAGGCCATAATCAGCGCGGTCGCTGCACCGTATTTTTCGAGCGCAATGGACACAATGGCTTCATTGTTTGGAATAATGCCCTGAATAGTAAAAGCGTGTTCAAACATGCCGCCTAACGGATTTAACGATCCGACCAGCACGGTGGCACCACCGCCCAGTACAATAAAGCCCAGAATAGTTTTAATGGTCCCTTTCACCACGTCCGAAAACGTTTTTTTCTGCGCAACCAGACCAATAAGCGCAATTAAGCCGACCAGCACCGAAGGGACTTTTAAAATATCAACAACGAAATTCAGCGTTTCAAGGATAAACATATCCACCTCGCCTTATCAGGGTTATTGTCTTTCGAACCAGGCGCGCAGCTGCGCTTCAAGTTCGTTGATGTCGATGATGTTGTTGATCACCACCAGCTGGCTGTCCGGCACGCTGGCGCTGGCCGCAATGTCTTTTGCCATCACGAACAGATCGGCCGCGCCCGGCGTCGCCGAGGAGAGATCGGAGTGTTCAACCTCAGCCTCAATCTCCAGCTTTTTGAGCACCTTTTTAATATTCATTTCGACCATAAAACTGCTGCCCAGGCCAGAACCGCAAATAGCCATGATTTTCATTGTTGTCCCCTTATTTTGAGTAGAGTACGCCCCATCACGCTGACGCGTAATGTAGTGAAAAACCGGATTACAGAATTAAATCAGAAGCGGTTAATAATTGTTTTAATTTCCTCCAGGGTATTCGCCTGATGCAGTTTCTCCATCTCCTCGTCGCTGGAAAATAATTCTGCGAGTGCGGATATCATTTCGATATGGCTATGTTTGTCAGGTGCCGCGAGCATGATAATCACATCGACAGGGTCAAACTCACCGGCACCAAACGAGACGCCCTGTTTTAGTTTTAATAACGACAACCCCAGTCCTTTGGCGCCTTCCTCCGGCCGCGCATGCGGCATCGCCAGCCCTGGTGCCAGCACATAATAAGGTCCTAACGCGTGGTGCTGCTTGATGATGGCCGTGACGTAGTCAGGCTCAATCACCTGCAAATCCAGCAGCGGCTTCGCGCACAGCTTCAGCGCCTGCGGCCAGTCTTCCACGCTCTCCTGCAGCGTGATGGTTGTATCATATATCCATTTTTTGAGCACTTTTCACTCCCGCCACACGTTTAAGATGAGCAAACTTTATTCAACGCATCGCGGAATGACTGCGATCGCGATCACAAAGATAGCGCTACCAATCGTTAACATGCAGAAATGTGATAGCGCTATCAAATTGCAATCACGTTGCTAAATCACAGCAAAAAAAGGGATTTAAGGCGTATACTGCCTGTCACGTGAAACGAAGGAAAAAAAGAACGCGTCTGGTCAGCAGGAAGGTGTATGTCTCTAACCCGAAAACGGCGCAGTACTGGTAAAGTGACACTCGCCGATGTCGCACAGCTTGCCGGTGTGGGCACGATGACCGTGTCCCGTGCGCTTCGCACGCCCGAACAGGTTTCCGATAAACTACGAGAAAAAATTGAAGCTGCCGTGCAGGAGCTGGGTTATATGCCTAATCTTGCCGCCAGTGCCCTTGCCTCGGCGTCGTCATGGACGATAGCCATGGTGGTGCCCAACCTCTCCGAAGCCGGCTGCTCGGAGATGTTCGCCGGGCTTCAGCAGGTGCTGCAGCCTGCCGGATATCAGATCATGCTGGCAGAATCCCAGCATCGTCTTGAGCAGGAGGAGAAGTTGCTGGAGACGCTGCTGGCGTCAAATATCGCCGCAGCGATTTTGCTCAGCGTTGAACATACCGACACCGTTCGCCACTGGCTGAAAAACGCCTCGATTCCGGTGATGGAGATGGGCGCCATGCGCGCCGATCCGATTGATATGAACATCGGGATTGATAACGTGGCGGCCATGTTTGAGCTCACGGAAATGGTTATTAAGCGCGGCTATCAAAACATTGGCCTGCTGTGCGCCAACCAGGAGCAGTGGATTTTCCAGCAGCATCTGCAGGGCTGGTATAAAGCCATGCTTCGCCACCATATGTCGCCTAACCGGGTCATTAACGCGGCGATGCCGCCGAGCTTCTCGACCGGCGCGGCGCAGTTGCCCGAATTCCTGCTGGCATGGCCTGAGCTGGATGCGCTGGTGTGCGTCTCTGACGAGCTGGCCTGCGGCGCGCTGTACGAGTGCCAGCGCAGGCGAATCAAAGTGCCGGACGATCTGGCAGTGGTAGGGTTTGGCGATAGCGACGTGAGCCGCGTCTGTCAGCCGCCGCTGACGACCATGGCGGTGCCGCATCGTAAGATTGGCATCGAAGCCGGGAAAGCGCTACTGGAGCGCCTGAATGGCGGAGACTGGCGCGATCAAAAGCCCATCGCGTCCAGCCTGTGTCTGAGAG
>NZ_ALNS01000034.1:0-74520 GCF_000286655.1 Enterobacter sp. SST3
AGCCGCCACCCGGCTTTTACGCCGCGCGATCGTCCCGATTCGCCATCACCTTCGGCGTATTCACCTCAATCCAGTCCGCCAGCGCGGCGACTTTCTCGCTGACCTCGATCCCCATCGGGGTCAGGCTATACTCTACGTGCGGCGGCACCACCGGATACGACACGCGATCGACAAATCCGTCCTGCTCCAGCGCCTGAAGCGACTGGGACAGCATCTTTTCGCTCACCCCGCCCATTTTACGGCGCAGATCGCTAAAGCGATGCGTTCCCTGGCGCAGCGCCAGCAGAATCAGTACCCCCCAGCGGCTGGTAACGTGTTTGAGCACCTCTCGTGAAGGACACTGTTCCGCGAAGAGATTGCCATCGCGCAATTGTTCGCTGAGCGTCGGTATCGTTGTTTTCATACTTACCTTTTTGTACGTACTTACTAAAAGTTAGCTATGGTGCTAGTGTGCCACAACACCAGACAAACACGAAGGAGATTCATCATGATCGCGATTACCGGCGCCACCGGCCAGCTTGGCCATCTCGTTATCGAACAGCTGTTGAAAACCGTACCGGCTAACCAGATTGTGGCTATCGTACGTAACCCGGCAAAAGCTGAAGCCTTAAGCCAGCAGGGAATTGTGGTGCGTCAGGCGGACTACACGGATGAAGCCGCATTCACCGCCGCGCTGAACGGCGTGGATAAGCTGCTGCTGATCTCGTCCAGCGAAGTCGGCCAGCGCGCGGCCCAGCACCAGAACGTGATTAACGCCGCCAAAGCGGCAGGGGTGAAATTTATCGCCTATACCAGCCTGCTGCATGCGGATACCTCGCCGCTCGGTCTGCACGTTGAACACGTTGCCACTGAAAAAGCGCTGGCGGCGTCAGGCATTCCTTATGCCCTGCTGCGCAACGGCTGGTATACCGAAAACTATCTGGCGAGCGCGCCGCCTGCGCTGGAACACGGCGTGTTTATTGGGGCGGCAGGCGAAGGCAAAATTGCCTCTGCCACCCGCGCAGACTATGCCGCGGCGGCAGCGAAAGTGATTGCTGAAGAGGGCCATGCGGGCAAGGTGTATGAACTGGCGGGCGACCACGGCTGGACGCTGAGCGAACTGGCGGCTGAACTCAGCAAACAGAGCGGAAAGCCGGTCACCTACCAGAATCTCAGCGAAGCGGAGTTTGCTGCCGCGCTGAAGAGCGTCGGCTTGCCTGCCGGTCTGGCCGATATGCTGGCGGACTCCGATATCGGGGCCTCCAAAGGCGGGCTCTTTGACGACAGCCATACGCTGAGCAAACTGATCGGGCGCCCAACCACTACGCTGGCGCAGAGCATCAAAGCCATCCTGTAATGGTTACGGGATGGTTATTTTTTGTGGCATCCCCTCGGGTCATCTTTGATAATGAAAAGATGACCCACGAGGAGGCTCACCGTGCAAGGCGTACCGGAACAGTTTAATGATGAAAGAGACAGCGCGCGCTTTCGCCATCTGGCGCAGCTGCCGGGCCTGGAGCTGTATCACGCGCATATTTCTGACTACGCCTTTGAGCCTCACACCCATGAAGCCTTCGGCATCGGCACGATTGAAACCGGTGCCGAACGCTTTCGCTATCGCGGCAGCCAGCATCTCGCGGCGGAGAAATCCGTCGTTACCATGAACCCGGACGAGATCCACACCGGCGAATCCGCCACCGAGGGCGGCTGGCGCTACCGGATGGTCTATATCGAACCCGACCTGCTGGAAGAGGTGACCGGCCTCCGGCACTGGTGGTTCAGCGACGTGACCCGTCATGACCCGTTGCGCTCACAGCAAATCGGCAGGCTTATTTACGGCTTGTGGCACACGGACGATCCGCTTGCGCAAAAAGGTTTACTGCTGGATCTGATTGAGACCTTCCAGCCGTTTGCCCACCACGCGCCACGGGTTCAGGAAGGCGCGCACCGCTTCGAACGGGTACGCGAGTACCTGCACGACAACTATATGCGCGCTCTGACGCTGGACGAGCTGGCCAGCGTCGTCTCGCTCAGCCCGTATCATTTCCAGCGCCAGTTCAAAGCCCATTTTCACGTGACGCCGCATCAGATGCTGATGGCCATTCGACTCTGGCGCGCCAAAGCGTTTCTCACCCACGGCATGCCCGCCGCAGAGGTTGCCGCCGCAACCGGGCTGACCGATCAGTCACATCTGACCCGCGCGTTTACCCACCGCTACGGCATTACGCCCGTGCGCTACCAGAAGCAGGTTACACGGCGCTAATGCGCAATCTCATACAATACGCGCGCATTCGCCCCTCCTACACTGACTACAGCGTAAATACCTGTGGATGGAAAAATGATTAGTGGAGTGTTGTATGCCCTGCTGGCCGGGATGATGTGGGGACTGATTTTTGTCGGCCCGCTGATCGTGCCCGAGTATCCGGCAATATTACAGTCGACCGGACGTTATCTGGCGCTGGGGCTGATTGCCCTGCCCCTGGCGTGGCTGGGACGCGCGCGCTTGCGCCAGCTCAGCCGTCAGGACTGGGGAACCGCGCTGGCGCTGACCATGATGGGCAATCTTATCTATTACGTTTGCCTCGCGAGTGCCATTCAGCGTACCGGTGCGCCGGTATCGACCATGATTATCGGCACGCTGCCGGTCGTCATCCCCGTCTTTGCTAACCTGCTCTACAGCCACCGCGATGGCAAACTGGCGTGGTCAAAAATGGCCCCGGCGCTGGTATGCACCGCCCTGGGGCTGATATGCGTCAATATTGCCGAGCTGCGTCATGGGCAGGTGGACGTTGACCTGTGGCGGTACGGTTCTGGCATTCTGCTGGCGTTCATTTCCGTGGCGTGCTGGGCATGGTATGCCCTGCGCAATGCGCGCTGGCTGCGTGAGAACCCGGACAAGCACCCGATGATGTGGGCGACGGCGCAGGCGCTGGTCACGCTGCCCGTATCCGTCGTGGGATATTTCGGCGCATGCCTCTGGCTGGGCCATCAGCAGCCGGACTTCGTCCAGCCCTTCGGGCCAAGACCGTGGGTGTTCATTGGCCTGATGGTTGCGATCGCGGTGCTGTGCTCATGGGTGGGCGCGCTGTGCTGGAACATTGCCAGCCAGAAGCTGCCGACGGTGATCTTAGGGCCGCTGATTGTCTTCGAAACCCTGGCCGGACTGCTTTATACCTTCCTGATGCGCCAGAGCGTGCCGCCGCTGTTCACGGCCTGCGGGATCGTGCTGCTGGTTGTGGGGGTAGTGATGGCGGTGAGAGCGAAGCCGGAAAAACCGAGGGTTGTTCCGGCATCGGAGGTGTGATATTTGCCGGGTGGCGGCTCCGCCTTACCCGGCCTACAAGGAGCCGTTTCGTAGGCCGGGTAAGCGCCAGCGCCACCCGGCATGATGTTAAAACGTTTCCCAGTTTGCTTCAGACGCCGCCGCGACAGGCTGCGCTTTTGGCACATAGGTTTTTACCGGCGCCGCTTTGACCGCCTGGTTGCGGGTAATTTTGAACACCGCCACCGCTTCGTTCAGGCGTGCAGCTTGATCTTCCAGCGCCGCCGCCGCGGCCGCAGACTCCTCCACCAGTGAGGCGTTCTGCTGGGTCACGCGGTCCATCTCGGCTACCGCCTGGCCCACCTGGTCGATACCGCGGCTCTGCTCGTCAGAGGCCGAAGCAATTTCGCCCATAATGTCGGTGACGCGAGTAACCGCATTGACGATCTCAGCCATCGTGGCCCCGGCTTCGTTAACCAGCTGCGAGCCCGCGCTCACGCGTTCGCCGGAGTCATCGATCAACGCTTTGATCTCTTTCGCCGCCTGAGCGCTGCGCTGGGCAAGGGTACGCACTTCCCCTGCCACCACCGCAAAACCACGGCCCTGCTCGCCTGCACGGGCCGCTTCCACCGCCGCGTTCAGCGCCAGAATATTCGTCTGGAAGGCAATCCCGTCGATCACGTTGGTAATTTGCGCGATTTTGCTGGAACTGGTGGCGATTTCGTCCATCGTCCGCACGACGCCTTCCACCACGTTACCGCCCTTCTTCGCCGTGGAGGAGGCATCCAGCGCCAGACGGGAAGCCTGACGCGCGTTATCGGCGTTCTGCTTCACGGTCGCCGTCAGCTGTTCCATGCTGGCTGCCGTCTCTTCCAGAGACGCGGCCTGCTGCTCGGTACGGGAAGAGAGGTCGTTACTGCCAGCGGAGATTTCGCCTGCACCGGTGTAAATGGTATCTGCGCCTTCACGCACCACGCCCACGGTGTTCGCCAGCGAAGTTTGCATCTCCTGCACGTTACGCGCCAGGATGGCCATTTCATTTTTACCGTCGGCCTGAATCGGCTGGGTGAGATCGCCTGCCGCAATGGCGCGAATATGGTTGATCACCTCTTCCAGCGGCAGCAGCAGCACGCGGCGCATCGCAATCCAGCTGGAGATAATCACCACAATCACCAGCAGCATGACCGCAGAGAGGATCCACAGGATGCGCTTGTAATCACTTTCGTTATCCTGAATGCCTTTATCCGTGAGCGCGGCCTGCGCTTCACGCCATTCACGATAAACCGTCTGCATCGCATTCTGTTTTTGTTCAGCATTCTGCTTGAACATATCTTCCAGATTGCCCTGGCTCAGCAGAACATTCATTTGCGTCAGCGTTGCAGAGTAAATGCGGTACTGCTCCTCGAGTTGGTTGGTCAGGTTCTCATCCAGGCCTGGCGTATTCGGCAAGGCATAGTATTTATCGTAATGAACCTGGGCTTCAGTCAGCAGATTTTTCGCCGTGGTCACCAGCTCATTCAGCTGACCGCCGTTAATTTGCGAAGCCATGCTGCTTTGCAGGCGCAGCATCCCGCGGTTCAGGGTGACGCGCGCCTGGTTCAGACTGATCCACGCATCGGTAAACTCCGCCACGTTCTTGCTGGAGAGCTGCGACACGGTAAAGTTGTCTTTATCGTTATTCAGGGCGTTGATAAAGATACCGGCGGAAATCACTTGCATGATGCCGAGCACAAGCAGCACCGAAATCAGAAGGGTAATGACTTTTATACGTTTAAACATGCGTTGCCTTTGTTATATGCAGGTTTGTCTGACGTGGATATATCGGCAGGTGCAGCGGGTTGTTTACTGTTTCTCCACCTTTAAAAAGTTTCGAAACCACTTTCCTGAACCCATTCAGAGGGTTAAATCGGATATTTTTTTGTGATCTGCATCTCACTTTTACCCGTTCCTCTAAAGGGTTATAGCGTCGCTTAAAAGATGTATTTAATATGCACTTTATATTATTGATGATGAGGTAACTGCTATGGCCTTTCGCGACCAACCCCTGGGCGAGCTGGCGCTCTCCATCCCTCGCGCTTCTGCGCTGTTTCGCAAATACGATATGGACTACTGCTGCGGCGGTAAGCAAACCCTGGCACGGGCGGCCCTACGCAAAGAGCTGAACGTTGAGGTGATTGAAGCCGAGCTGGCGAAGCTGGCCGAGCAGCCCGTCGACAAAGACTGGCGAACCGCTCCGCTCGCGGAAATCATCGACCACATCATCGTGCGTTACCATGACCGTCACCGTGAACAGCTGCCGGAGTTGATCCTGCAGGCGACCAAAGTCGAGCGCGTGCATGCCGACAAACCTTCCGTACCGCGCGGTCTGGCGAAATACCTGACCCTGCTGCACGAAGAGCTTTCCAGCCACATGATGAAAGAAGAGCAGATCCTCTTCCCGATGATTAAACAGGGAATGGGAAGTCAGGCGATGGGGCCCATCAGCGTGATGGAAAGCGAGCATGATGACGCGGGCGAACTGCTGGAAGTGATCAAACACACCACCCACAACGTCACGCCGCCGCCAGAAGCGTGCACAACGTGGAAAGCGATGTACAACGGCATTAACGAGATGATTGACGACCTGATGGAACACATCAGCCTTGAGAACAACGTTCTGTTCCCGCGGGCATTAGCGGGGGAATAAAATAGCCCGGTGGCGCTAGCGCTTACCGGGCCTGCAACGTCCTCGAACGTAGGCCGGGTAAGCGTCAGCGCCACCCGGCAACATGCTTAACGCATGCCAGCCATCCGTTTCTTACCGATAAACATCCAGCCCAGCCCCAGCGCGATAAACCACAGCGGCGTGACGATCAGCGCCTGACGGGTATCATCTTCCAGCGTCAGCAGAACCAGCACGAAGACGAAGAACGCCATGCACACCCAGCACATCAGCTTGCCCAGCGGCATCTTGTAGATCGATTTTTCATGCAGGTGTGGGCGCTGTTTGCGGTACACCAGATAGGAACAGAGGATGATGGTCCAGACGAACATAAACAGGATCGCTGAGACCGTGGTAATCATGGTGAACGCGCCAATCACGCTTGGGTTTACGTAGAGCATCACCACGCCGCCCAGCAGGCACATGCAGGAGAAGGTCAGCCCTTTCGCAGGTACCGCACGCTTAGACAGCTTGGCGAACGCGCTCGGCGCCACGCCTTCCTGCGCCAGACCAAACAGCATACGGCTGGTTGAGAACACGCCGCTGTTCGCGGAAGACGCCGCTGAGGTCAGCACCACGAAGTTAATCAGGCTCGCCGCCGCAGGCAGCCCCACCAGCACGAACAGCTCAACGAACGGGCTCTTGCTTGGCACCACCGAGCTCCACGGCGTCACGGACATAATGATGATCAGCGCGAAGACGTAGAACATGATGATACGCACCGGAATGGAGTTGATGGCGCGCGGGAGAGACTTCTCCGGATCTTTGGTTTCCGCAGCGGTCGTTCCGACAAGCTCAATCCCTACAAACGCGAACACCGCAATCTGGAAGCCAGCAAAGAAGCCGCTAATGCCTTTCGGGAACCAGCCTCCATCATTCCACAGATGGGTAAACGACGCCTGAACGCCGGTTGGTGACTGGAAGTGG
This sequence comes from Enterobacter sp. SST3, assembly GCF_000286655.1. Taxonomy (NCBI): domain Bacteria; kingdom Pseudomonadati; phylum Pseudomonadota; class Gammaproteobacteria; order Enterobacterales; family Enterobacteriaceae; genus Enterobacter; species Enterobacter sp. SST3. Next base: position 6,870 of record NZ_ALNS01000034.1, read on the forward strand.
GTGAGCACCATCACCAGGCCCACCACGATGAGCCCAACGATGGCCACGATTTTGATCATCGCGAACCAGAACTCCATCTCACCGAACATTTTAACGGTGGCGAGGTTCAGGCTCAGCAGCAGAACAATAACCGCCAGCGAGGCCACCCAGTCCGACAGCCCGGGGAACCAGAACTGCGCATAGGCGGTTATCGCCACGACGTCCGCCATACCGGTCACGACCCAGCAGAACCAGTAGGTCCAGCCGGTGAAATAGCCCGCCCATGGCCCGAGCAGGTCTGAAGCGAAGTCGCTGAAGGATTTGTATTCGAGGTTCGAGAGCAGCAGTTCACCCATTGCACGCATCACGAAGAACAGCATAAAACCGATAATCATATAAACGAATATGATTGACGGTCCGGCGAGACTGATGGTTTTGCCTGACCCCATAAACAGCCCGGTACCGATGGCACCCCCAATAGCAATGAGCTGAATATGACGGTTTGTGAGATTGCGCCGTAGCGACTGTTCAGACGACGCCTCTTCGTCGGCGACGACTTTGACCTGATCTACCATGTGATATTTTCCTGTTTATGCCTGTCTGTGTTGTTAAGGCTCTTCTGGCCTTTAAATACGTCAAAAAAATGACGTTCCCTTGTTAGGGCTAATCGATATTAGGTAAGAATCGGCGGGATGAATACTATGATTTAGATATTATGTTAATAATATGTTGAAAGTGAGTGTCATATCACTCATGCAGCGCGAAACAGCTCACAAAAATACACGCAACAGTTTCGTTTGCAAGATAAAATATTGATTCCGACTTAACTATAGGTTTTCACGCTATTTTCCCCTCCCCAAGCGGGGAGAGGAAATAAGAAAAGTCGATTACAGAATTTCCAGCAGCTCGACTTCAAAGACCAGAGTGCTGAATGGCGGGATGGACGCGCCAGCGCCGCGCTCGCCGTAAGCCAGGTTATGCGGGATAGTCAGTTCCCATTTGGAACCCACTGGCATCAGGGTCAGCGCTTCGATCCAGCCCGCGATAACGCCATTCACCGGGAACTCAGCCGGTTCGCCGCGCGCGACGGAGCTGTCGAAGACGGTACCGTCGATCAGCTTACCGGTGTAGTGTACGCGAACGTGGTCGGTACGCGCCGGGATTGCGCCATCGCCCTGATTGATCACGCGGAACTGCAGACCAGACTCGGTGCTGTTCACGCCTTCACGCTCACGGTTCTCTTCCAGATATTTCACACCTTCGGCGGCCATCTCTTCAAAGCGCGCGCGACGCACGGCGTCAGCACGCTCGTGGATTTCACGCAGCGCACGGTGCACAACGTCAACCGGAACGGCAGGCTGTTTACCTTCCAGCGCGTCAGCGATACCCGCCACCAGCGCTTCAGGTAACAGACCTTCCAGGCCGGATTCGCTCAGCTGCTGTCCTACCTGCAAGCCGATACCGTAACTTGCCTGCGCTTCGATAGTGTCAAAAGTCGGGGTGGTCATGGGTTTTCCTTCCATCACATTTAAAGTAGCGGGCAGCATATCAGCCATGCCCTTATGGGTAAAACTTTGTCTGAAGTTAAGGTGACAAACCGCGACGAAACAGAAACAATAGAGAGAACCAGGATTAATCCCGAACTGATGTCACGGATGTCGGGTTTACTACGCCGTTCAGGCAGTTAGCAAACTATACTTCGGGGCACAGGATAAAAAATACGCGGAGCAGGAGGAGTGCCATGCCCGGGCGATTTGAACTGAAACCTACCCTGGCGAAAATCTGGCAGGCGCCGGACAATTTTCGCATCATGGATCCGCTACCTCCTCTGCATCGCAGAGGGATCATCATTGGTGCGCTGATGGTGATTGTGGGCTTCCTGCTTCCTTCCGGTGGCGATGATGTTGATACTGCCCCCGTTACCCGCAATGCTCAGCTGGACCTTCAGTCGCAAACGCGACCGCAGCCTGACGCACAGCCGATGCAGACGCAGCTCGTTACCCCGTCTAACGATCCGGGTCAGGTCGCGCCGGTTGAGCCAGAGCCGATTCAGGACGAACAGCCACAGGAACAGGCCGCCGCCCCGTCTCAGCCTCAGACCCAACAGCCCACCGGCATTGAGCAACAGTGGCGTTCCTATCGCGTAGAGCCGGGGAAAACGCTGGCGCAGCTGTTCCGTGACCACAACCTGCCGCCGACAGACGTGTATGCCATGGCGAAGGTGGAAGGCGCGGGTAAACCGCTCAGTAACCTGCAGAATGGCCAGATGGTGCAAATTCGCCAGAATGCCAGCGGGGTGGTGACAGGGTTAACGATTGATACCGGAAATGGACAACAGGTGCTGTTTACCCGCCAGACAGACGGCAGCTTTATCAGGGTACGTTAAGGGCGGGGTTCTGTAAAAAGCAAAACGCCGGCACAAGGCCGGCGTTTCAACGTGAGCAGAGTAAAAAATTACTCAGCTACAACGTTAACAACCAGTTTAGCGAACACTTCGCTGTGAACCTGGAAGTCAACTTCGTGCTCACCAGTGGTACGCAGAACGCCGTTCGGCAGACGAACTTCGCTCTTAGCCACTTTAACGCCTGCTGCAGAAACTGCATCAGCGATATCGCGGGTACCGATGGAACCGAACAGTTTACCTTCGTCGCCAGCTTTGGACGCGATGGTAACGGTGCCCAGTGCGTTGATTGCTTCAGCGCGAGCGTTAGCAGCCGCCAGAACGTCAGCCAGTTTGGCTTCCAGTTCAGCGCGACGTGCTTCGAAAAACTCTACGTTTTTCTTGGTAGCTGGAACAGCTTTACCCTGTGGAACCAGGAAGTTACGAGCGTAACCCGCTTTAACGTTTACCTGATCACCCAGGCTGCCCAGGTTTGCTACTTTATCAAGCAGAATAACTTGCATTACCTTATCCTCTTAAAGTCGTATTAATGGACCGTGCCCGATTACTGATGACGATCAGTGTACGGCAGCAGGGACAGGTAGCGAGCGCGTTTGATAGCGCGAGCCAGCTGACGCTGATATTTTGCACGAGTACCGGTGATACGGCTTGGGACAATCTTACCGCTTTCGGTGATGTAGTTTTTCAGCGTTGCGATATCTTTATAGTCGATCTCTTGAACGCCTTCCGCGGTGAAACGGCAGAACTTGCGACGACGGAAATAACGTGCCATATGGCTAGTCTCCAGAATCTATCAAATCAATCTGCTCGGCATGCAGAACCATTTTGCTCAGACCGTTCTTTGCCTTGTGGCAAGAGATGAACCCCTGAACGATTACTGCACTACCGACCGTTAAACTGTGAGTAATGGCCTGGTTTTCGTGTCCGCTAATAATAACGGGCATTTGGCACCACGCCTGCCGGTGAAACCCGGCTTCCTCTTGCACAGAACGATGCTCAAGCACGAACTGGCAATGCGGAATTCCTGATGGACTGACCTTTCGAAGGGGAGCCCTGCATACGATGCCGGACAACGCCAGACGGTTGGTCATCAGAAATTACTCTTCAGAATCCCCAGCATCAGAATCATCTGCGGTTTCGTTTGCGAAATCATCGCGACGCTCACGGCGCTCGTCTTTCGCTTTAACCATCGGAGATGCTTCGGTCACTGCGTTTTTGGTACGCATAACCATGCTGCGGATAACGGCATCGTTGAAGCGGAAGTTAGTTTCCAGCTCATCGATCACTTCCTGCGGCGCTTCAACGTTCATCAGAACGTAGTGTGCTTTGTGCAGTTTGTTGATCGGATAAGCCAGCTGACGGCGGCCCCAGTCTTCCAGACGGTGGATCGTGCCCGCTGCTGCAGTGATTGCACCAGTGTAGCGCTCGATCATACCCGGAACCTGTTCGCTCTGGTCAGGATGGACCATAAAAACGATTTCGTAATGACGCATCGAATTGCTCCTTACGGATTATTCAGCCTCCTGTCTGGGTCAGCCGAGGCCCGGGGAGGCAAGGAACGTGTTAAAGGTCGGCTGAAAAATTGACGCGTCATAATACTTGCGCGCCCCTGGAAACTCAAGCTGATTGCACAAATAATTCGCACAAAGCGCGAAGCGGGTCTAAGTGGGTGATTTAAAATTACTCACATCCGTAAGCGGTGTTTTTTTGAACAACTGCATCAGAAATGGTCACGCATCCCCGCCGGATGAGTGATTACACTTTAATCAGAGATAACCGAAACAGAAGAAGGAGCATCCCCCCTCTCACAGCACGCAGTCGTGGAGCGCATATCATGAAAAAAATCGCATTAGCCATAATGGCGGCGCTTTTGCTCAGTGCAAACGCGATGGCAGCCATCAAGATAGACAGCCGACAGGCCAGAAACATGGATGATGTGCACAGCTTAGGCGTAATCTATATTAATCATAATTTCGCCACCGAAAGCGAAGCAGATCAGGCACTAAATGAAGAGACCGACGCCCAGGGCGCAACTTATTACCACGTGATGTTAATCCGTGAGCCCGGCAGCAACGGCAATATGCACGCCAGTGCAGATATTTACCGATAACGCCTTAACGCTAGCACCAGGAAAGCCAACAACGAGAACATAGCCATAGTTGACGTTGCCCCCTGCCCGGGGGCTTTTTTTGTGAATGGCTCCGGAATACCACCGGTTACAACTGTTTTTCGGTATTCCAGAGCACTTATTCACTTCTGCCCGTAATAGGCATTCGGGCCATGCTTGCGCATGAAATGCTTGTTCATCAGGTAATCATCAATGCCCTGAAGCCGTGGGTTAATGCCGCGGGCAATCCACGCCATACGTGCCACTTCCTCCATGACGACCGCATTATGGACGGCGTCGTGGGCATCTTTTCCCCAGGCGAACGGGCCGTGCTGATACACCACAATCCCCGGCGTATGCAGCGGCTCGCATTCTCCCAGCGTGTCGATAATCACCTTTCCGGTATTGAGCTCGTACTCTCCTTCCACTTCATCCTGCGTTAATGCGCGCGTGCAGGGGATGTCACCAAAAAAGTAGTCCGCATGTGTCGTGCCCAGCGCCGGAATCGCCAGCCCCGCCTGTGCCCAGGCGGTCGCGTGCGTGGAGTGAGTATGCACCACACCGCCAAGGGACGGATAACGCCGATACAGCGCCAGATGGGTCGCCGTGTCCGAAGAAGGACGCCATTTACCGTCAACAACGTTTCCTTCAAGATCGACCACCACCATATCGTCAGCTTTCATGGTGTCATACGCCACACCGCTCGGCTTAATCACGATCAGCCCCTGCTCGCGATCGATAGCGCTGACGTTACCCCAGGTGAAGGTGACCAGGCCATAGCGGGGCAGATCCATGTTGGCTTCAAAGACCTGCTGTTTAAGCTTAAGCATGTTCAGCCTCCAGTAATCCCGCGCGCGCCATACGCTCGCGCACCCAGTCCCGCGCCTTTGCTACTTCCGCAGCAGGGTTGTCCGACGTTTCGCTCCACATCTCAATCAGGTAAGGCCCGCAATAGCCTGTCTGCTTGAGCGTCTCGAAGCACCGTTCGAAATCCACCACCCCGGTGCCGAACGGTACGTTTTTAAACACGCCAGGACGGGTATCTTTGACGTGCACCGCCACGATATGCCCTATGCCTGCCTGCAGCTCCATCTGCACGTCGTTATCCCATGCCGACAGGTTGCCGATATCGGGATAAAGCTGGAACCACGGGTTGTTCAGATAGTGCGCGTAGCCCAGCGCCTTACTGATGGAGTTCATCAGCGGGTAATCCATGATCTCCATTGCCAGCGTGACCTGCGCACGGCTGGCCATCTCAACGCTCTCTTTCAGACCATCACGGAAACGACGGCGCGTTTCATCGTTGGCTTCCTGATAGTAAACGTCATAACCCGCCAGCTGGATCACGCGGATACCCACGTCCTGCGCAAAGCGGATGGCTTTACGCATGATCTCCAGCCCCTGCGCGCGCACGGCATCATCTTCGCTGCCGAGCGGAAAACGACGATGAGCGCTCAGGCACATGGACGGCACGCGCACGCCCGTTTCCGCGATGGCGCTTACCAGTGCCAGGCGCTGTTCGCGGCTCCAGTCGAGGCGAGCAAGACGCTCGTCCGTCTCATCCACCGACATTTCGACAAAATCGAAGCCCAGCTGCTTCGCCAGCTGTAACCGCTCCAGCCAGCACTCCCCCGCGGGGAGTGCCTTTTCATAGATGCCGAGCGGGACCTGTTTTGACAACATACCCGCCCCTTAGCCCCAAAGCTGAGCGATTGAGCGTTTGAACTGACGCGCGGCTTCCACCGGGGACGCCGCATCACGAATGCTGCGACCGGCAATAAAGACGTGAATCGGAATGCCCTTGAACAGCGGCAGATCTTCCAGCGCCAGACCGCCAGTGACGGTCACTTTGAAACCCATATCGGCCAGACGTTTGATGGCGCTGATATCCGCCTCGCCCCACGCCACACCTGCGGCCTGCGCATCACGGCTGCGGTGATATACCACCTGCTGAATGCCCGCGTCGCGCCACTCCTGGGCCTGCTCCCAGGTCCAGAAGCCGGTCAGCTCAATCTGCACGTCGCCGTTAAACTCTTTTGCCACGTCCAGCGCGCCTTTGGCGGTGTTGATATCCGCACAGCAGATCACGGTGACCCAGTCGGCGTTGGCTTCGAAGCACATGCGGGAGAGGATTTTGCCTGCGTCGGCGATTTTGGCATCCGCCAGCACGATTTTATGCGGATAGAGCGCTTTCAGGTCACGAACCGCACGAACGCCTTCGCCCACGCACAGAATGGTGCCCACTTCAATGATGTCCACTTCTTCCGCAATCAGGCGGGTGGTTTCGTAAGCGTGAGACAGCGTTTGGTTATCCAGCGCAACTTGCAACATGGGTAATGACATATTCAATTCCTCTTAAACGGCCGCCGCAGTGGCGTTATCAATTAAATCCAGCACGTCCTGCGCGGTGCGGCAGGCGCGTAAACGGTCAAAATTGGCTTCGTCATCAAACAGATTGACGATCTGCATGATGCCCACCTCCTGGTGGGTATTGGCATCGACAGCCGCCATAGTGATAAGGATGTCGACCGGGTCGTTATCTTCGTGGTTAAACACCAGCGGCGTTTTCAGCGTCACCAGCGCGAAGCCGGTTTTCTTGACGCCCTCTTCCGGGCGGCCATGCGGCATCGCCAGGCCTGGCGCAATCACAAAGTAAGGGCCATGCTGCGCTACGCCATCCAGAATCGCCTGGTAGTAACGAGGCTCGACAACGTCAGCCTTAACCAGCAGATCCACACTCAGCTTCACCGCTTCCTGCCAGGTACTGGCTTCGGCCCGTAAAAGGATGGAGTTATTCTCTGCCAGCGAATCACGTAGTTTCATATGGCGTCCTTACTTCACGTCTTGTGGGAAGTGTTCTTTGATCACTTCCAGCAGTTTTGGTCCGAAATCCGCAGGCGACAGCATGTTGCGTACACCCACCACATATTTATTACCCGACACACTAATTTCGCCGGCGATATGAGTAGAGGCGATGATGATGTCCGCGCCGTTCAGCTCACTTTTGTATTCACCCACTGCGCAGCTGTTCACCGTGTGGTCGATGTTGGACTGGGTTAAAAACTGGTCCACTTTCATCTTCATGATCATGGAGCTGCCTTGCCCATTACCACACACAGCCAGGATACGTACGGTCATAATCGAAACTCCTTAATGAGCAGACACTTCTGCTGTTTGTTTTTCCGCATCTTCTTCAGCTCGCAGCGAACGGCCAGCGAAGAACATATAAGCCAGAGCAATCAGGATGATGATGGCCATAAAGATCAGTCCGATGGAGGCAAAACCCTGCATCATCGGCGGTGCCAGAATTGACCAGTCCGCCATGCCCATCCAGGCGCTCATACCGGTGAGCTTGACCGCCCACACGCAGCCAAAGATTTCAACCATGCCCATTACCAGGCAGATCTTGAGCGCCGCGCGCCAGCCGCCGAAGTGGTTAGCGAATACGCCGATGGTGGCGTTGGAGAAGAACATCGGGATAAAGCCCGGAATAATCAGGATTGAGGAGCCGCAGCCGACCAGGATACCCACCGCAATCAGCTGGCCGATGGTGCCCCACATAAATCCCCAGACCACCGCGTTTGGCGCGAAGCTATAGATAGCGGCACAGTCGATGGCCAGTACCGCGCCAGGAATCAGGCGCTGAGAAATACCGTTGAAAGCTTCAGACAGTTCGGCGACGAACATACGCACGCCCTGAGTAATGATGAAAATAGCCACGGCGAAAGAGAAACCGGTCTGCAGGATGTAAACCGTCCAGTGGGTTTTCCCCGCCATCGCCTGCACCACATTAATACCGAAGGAGAGCAGAATGGCGCCGAAGAAGAGGGTCATCACAATCGCGGTCGACACGATGTTGTCATGGAAGATATTCAGCCAGCCAGGCAGCTTAAGGTCTTCAACACTCTCTTCTTTTTTGCCCAGATACGGCGCAACTTTATAAGCAATCCAGGCAGCAAACTGTTGCTGGTGACCGATGGAAAAACCGCAACCGTCGGTCACTATCTGGGTTGGCTTGTACATCATGTTGGAGGTGATACCCCAGTAGAGCGATACCAGCACCGCGGTGCAGATAATCGTGGTCCACATTGGGTAACCGAAGATATAGAGAGAAACCGCAATCAGCCCCGCCTGCTGGAACATAATGTGCCCGGTGAGCATGATGGTGCGAATACCGGTAATGCGGCGCAGCAGAACATAGATAATGTTCAGCGCCAGCGCGAGCAGAACGGCGTAACCTACCCAGCTATAGGCATCGCCCATACGATCGATGGTCGCCATCATTGAGGCGTAGGTATCAGAGATAGCCCCATTAATGCCATACACTTCCGACATTTTGGCAACGACTGGCTTAAACGTGCTGGTCAGTATGCCCGACCCCGCCTGCAACAGCATGAAACCGATAATGGTTTTGATGGTGCCTTTAATAATCACGCTGACGCTTTTACGCAGCAGGATATATCCCAGGCACGTCACGATACCCAGCAACAGCGGGGCGTTGGTCATTACCTGATTAAAGAAAACGGTAAAGACGTTGTAGAGGATCTCCATAACTCTCTCCAGAAATGAGAACACGAGGGGCAATCCCTGTGCGGTTGGTGCCATCACTCTATTAATCACAAATAATCACCACAAGATTGAATTTGATTATTTGTGACGCATCACGCAATTTATTTCCCTTCAGTTAGTAATGATTTTCACTACCGCACAAATGAAATAAATTAGTCCTTATAATTCATGGAATTAATGTTTATTGCGCGATAATCTAACAAGTAACAAGCAGAGAGTCTGTGACGTTGAGCAGATAAAATTCCGCATTTTCGCTATTGCAAAGCGCGTAAAATGGTGCCAGCATTAATCACAACGAATCACAATGTGATTACTTTTGATTAAAACCAGGAGCCAAAACGATGAGTAAAGTGAAAACCATCACCCGTGAATCATGGATTCTGAGCACCTTTCCGGAGTGGGGTAGCTGGCTGAACGAAGAAATCGAGCAGGAACAGGTTGCTCCTGGCACGTTTGCAATGTGGTGGCTGGGCTGCACCGGGATCTGGCTGAAATCAGAAGGTGGCGCCAATATCTGCGTCGATTTCTGGTGCGGCACCGGCAAACAGAGCCACGGTAACCCGCTGATGAAAAAAGGCCACCAGATGCAGCGTATGGCCGGCGTTGAAAAACTCCAGCCGAACCTGCGTACTACACCGTTTGTGCTTGATCCTTTTGCCATTCGTCAGATCGATGCCGTGCTCTCTACCCACGATCACAACGACCATATTGATGTAAACGTGGCGGCAGCGGTGATGCAAAACTGCGCGGACGATGTGCCGTTTATCGGGCCGCAGACCTGCGTGGATCTCTGGATTGGCTGGGGTGTGCCGAAAGAGCGCTGCATCGTGATGAAACCGGGCGACGTGGTGAAAATCAAAGACATCGAAATCCATGCTCTTGATGCCTTTGACCGTACCGCTCTGATTACGCTGCCGGCCGATCAAAAAGCGGCAGGTGTACTGCCAGACGGCATGGACGAGCGCGCGGTGAACTACCTGTTCAAAACGCCGGGCGGCTCCCTGTATCACAGCGGTGACTCCCACTACTCCAACTACTACGCTAAGCACGGTAACGAGCATCAGATTGACGTGGCCCTGGGCTCCTACGGCGAGAACCCGCGCGGTATTACGGATAAAATGACCAGCGCCGACATGCTGCGCATGGCGGAAGCGCTGAACACCAAAGTCGTTATTCCGTTCCACCACGATATCTGGTCAAACTTCCAGGCCGATCCGCAGGAAATCCGCGTGTTGTGGGAGATGAAAAAAGACCGCCTGAAGTACGGCTTCAAGCCATTTATCTGGCAGGTAGGCGGCAAGTTCACCTGGCCGCTGGACAAAGACAATCTTGAGTACCACTACCCGCGTGGTTTCGATGATTGCTTCACCATTGAGCCTGACCTGCCGTTTAAGTCCTTCCTCTGATTCCGAGGCCACATCGCCAGACTTGTGTCTGGCGATTTCATATTTATTTTAGTAATTACACGCTATTTCAAATATCATCTTTTCAAATCAATTCTTATCGGAATAGCTCATGACGGAAGCGCAACGGCATCAAATTTTACTGGAACTCCTGGCGCAAACAGGGTTTATCACCGTCGAGAAAGTGATCGAACGTTTAGGGATTTCCCCTGCCACCGCGCGGCGAGACATTAACAAGCTGGATGAAAGCGGCAAGCTGAAAAAAGTTCGCAACGGTGCGGAAGCCATTAGCCAGCAGCGCCCCCGCTGGACGCCGATGAACATTCATCAGGCGCAGAATCACGATGAAAAAGTACGGATCGCCAGAGCCGCGTCGCAGCTGGTGAATCCCGGTGAGAGCGTCGTTATCAACTGCGGCTCTACGGCGTTTTTGCTGGGCCGCGAGATGTGCGGCAAGCCGGTGCAAATCATCACGAACTACTTACCGCTCGCCAACTATCTCATCGATCAGGAGCATGAGAGCGTGGTGATCATGGGTGGTCAGTACAATAAAAGTCAGTCGATTACGCTTAGCCCACAGGACAGCGAAAACAGTCTCTACGCCGGACACTGGATGTTTACCAGCGGCAAAGGCCTGACCGCTGAAGGTTTGTATAAAACCGATATGCTGACCGCGATGGCGGAACAAAACATGCTCAACGTGGTAGGCAAACTCGTGGTGCTGGTCGACAGCAGTAAAGTCGGTGAACGCGCAGGCATGCTGTTCAGCCGCGCAGAACAGATCGACCTGGTGATCACCGGCAAAGGGGCTAACCCCGAGATCCTCCAGAAGCTGGAAGATCAGGGAGTAAAAGTGCTGCGCGTTTAAAGGTGCTGGCGGAAAAACGCTACCGTGGCATCCAGCGCCGTTGGCGTAATGCGGTGGCGAACGCCTGATTCCCACAAACAGGTCAGATTACCGTCCAGCCCTTCCTTCTTTAACGCCTGCTGCAGGCGGAAGGTACCGTCAGGTGGCACCACATCATCCGCATCACCGTGCCACAGCAAAAGCGGGCGATCTGCGAGGCGCGGCAATGCCCGGGTTACTTCCCACTCTTCCAGCCTCGCAGTGATTTCCGCTAAATCCTGAGGGGGAAAAAGGGTCTTCGCCAGCGAGGTAAAATAACCCGAGCCCATCAGACAGGCGACCGACTTCACTTCTGGATGGTGCGTCATGATCCCCAGGGCTGTCATACCGCCCATCGACGCCCCGGCCACGGCCAGACGATTCTCGGCCACCAGCCCTGCCTCATAAAGCGCATCGCGCAACCCGGCAAACTCGGTCAGACTCCCGTGCAGTATGTGCCAGAACTGCCCAAGGCGCGCCTGCTCATTACCCATAAATCGTGCGCCGTGGTCAGGCGCATCCGGCATCACCACGCGAAAACCTGCCTGCGCCAGCGCGACCGCAAAGTAACTGTAAACCAGCTTCGATGAGGTAAATCCATGATAAAAAACCACAACAGGCAGCGGTTTATCACGTTTACCCGCTGGCATAGCGTGTAAAATTTCATGGTCGCCGAGATGGCGTATTTCAATTTCAATCATTGTCGACCCTGCACGAATGGATGATTCATAATGTTGAGAACTGGATTACGGTTTCAGGCTATTTTCATTCGAAAATTACGTCCCAGCTAACACTTCGGGAACATTCCCCCAAAACTAAATTCACAGACAACTACACTATGGCTATCAGGAAACGAGATATGGTTATGCACAGGTTTGCTGCTTTATTGCTGGTGTTTCTGCTTAGCGGCTGTAGCGCACTGCAGGGAACACCGCAACCCGCTCCCCCGGTTGCCGATCATCCGCAGGAGATTCGTCGTAATCAGACGGAAGGATTACAACGAATGGGCACCGTCTCCGCGCTGGTTCGCGGTTCGCCGGATGACGCAGAAGAGGCAATAAAGGCACAAGCCGTCGCCGCCAAAGCAGATTATTACGTCATTATTATGATCGACGAAACCATCATAACGGGACAGTGGTATTCACAGGCCATTTTGTACCGAAAATAATGGTTTACCTTTGAACGACATTTACACTGCTTTGCGTCCATAGACATTTTCCTGTCCACAATAAACTCCATGCCAGCGACAAGGAATGGGGGTTTATTCGCGAAGGATTGCCCGGCGGATACCGGAAATATGTGAAATGGAGCTGACGATGAAACGAACTCTTGCTTTGACCTCTCTGTTGCTCTCCGCAGGCCTGGTGAGCACCACCGCGCAGTCAGCAGAATTCGCCAGTGCTGACTGTGTAACTGGCCTGAATGAAATTGGCCAGATCTCCGTGAATAATATCTCGGGGAGCCCGCAAGACGTTGAACGCGTCGTGGCATTAAAGGCCGATGAGCAGGGTGCTTCCTGGTATCGCATCATCCAGATGCAGGAAGATAACCATATCGACCACTGGCGGGTACAGGCCATTCTCTACGTGTAAACTCCCTCCTGATAAAAGCCACTTATTTTTAGTGGCTTTGCGCTTTTGCAAATTTTTTATCTTATGAAAAACCAATCAATAACAGCAAAATAACATTTTGTTACATTAATTCAGTAAACGTAATCTCCGCTCTGCCGTTGAAGAACCACACCTATTCAATGATGAGCAATTTATGATCAACGTTTTTCGCCGTGCAGGCCTGGGGGCGAAGCTGTCGCTGCTTACGGGCGTCAGTGTCGCCACGCTGTTTCTGCTTTTCACTTTTCTGCTCAGTCAAAAAGCCAGCCAGCAGCTTGAAGCCCTTGCGGTAGAAGACCTGCACAATCAGTCCACCGGCATGGTCGACATGGTGCAGATGTTTAACACCAGCCTGAGTGAAGAGGTTGAGAGTTATACCCGGCTGTTTACCACCTTTTTACCGCAGCCACTGAATATTGATACTTCCCAGGCTCAGACGATTAACGGACTCAGCGTCCCGCTTCTGAAAGGCGGTGACACCGGACTGCATCAAAACAACACCCTGTCTGACGAGTTCCTGAACCGTACGGGAGCCATTTCGACGCTGTTTGTACGCAGCGGTAATGACTTTGTTCGCGTAGCCACCTCCCTGCGCAAAGAGAATGGCGAGCGGGCGATGGGCACCGTGCTGGATACCGCCAGCCCGGCCTTTGCCGCCGTCAACAGAGGGGAAGTCTACCGCGGACTGGCGCTGCTGTTTGGCAAACGCTATATCACCCAGTATCAGCCGGTTAAAAACGCCGAAGGACAGGTCATTGCGATCGTCTTTGTTGGCGTGGACATTACGCACTCCTGGAACGTCATGCGCGAGAAAATCCTCACCCGCCGCCTGGGCGAGAGCGGTCACTTCTTTGTGCTGGATCGCAGCAACGGCAAAACGCGCGGGCAATATCTGTTCCATGCCGGTGAAGAGGGGCAGTTGCCGAAGTGGGACGACGCGACGCAGCAGCAGCTTCTGGGTGACAAGCCCGGCACCCTGGAACGCGTAAGCGACGACGGCCGCACACTTAAAATGGCGTATACCCCGTTGCCAGGCTGGAACTGGACTATCGTGGGCGAAGTGGATAAATCGGTGCTGCTCTCAAGCGTTAACGCCATGCGCGATCGCTTCCTGCTGGCCGGCGTGGTCTTATCTATCCTGTTTGCTGGTCTGTTCGTGGTCCTTATTCGCCGTGTGCTGACCCGACCGCTGAGCAATGTGATCCATCTTGCCCGGCAATATGCTGCAGGGGATCTCCGTTTCAGCCTGCCCGTGACGCGTCAGGACGAGGTCGGCCAGCTGATCGACGCCATTAACGGCATCGGCGGCGGCCTGCAAAAAATTGTTCTGCAGGTTCGCGAGGCCGCAGGCGAGATCCATTTGGGCACTAACGCGCTGGCGTCCGATACCGGCGAGATTTCTGAGCAGATCAACAAGCAGGCCAGCAGCGTGGAAGAGACCTCCGCCAGCATGGAGCAGCTGGCCGCCACCGTACAGCAAAATGCCGCCAACATGGAGCAAACGCAGCAGCTGGTGGGTGAAACCTCCCTCGCGGTCCATCAGGGCGGTGAGACGGTCACCCACGCCGTGTCGACCATGGACGACATTCGCGAGGCGTCAAAACGCATCGAAGACATCACGCGCGTGATTGAGTCCATCGCTTTCCAGACCAATATCCTGGCGCTGAATGCGGCAGTGGAAGCGGCCCGCGCGGGCGAGCACGGGAAAGGGTTTGCGGTGGTTGCGCAGGAAGTTCGCGCCCTGGCCGGACGCAGCGCCAACGCGGTGAAGGAGATTGAACAGCTGATTGGCGATACGCTCAGGAAAGTGAGCGAAGGCCATGCGCTGTCTGAACAGACGCGCCTGGCGATGGATGACATCATCATTCATATCGATAACATCAGCCAGCTGGTCACCGAGATTAACCATGCCTCACGCGAGCAGTCCGCAGGGATTGGCCAGGTGAATCTCGCCATGACCCACATTGGCGAAGCGTCGCATATTAATGCGGATCGTATCTCACGCAGCGAACAAACCGCTCAAACGCTGCGCGAGAAGGGGTCACATCTGGCTCAACTGGTGAGTCTGTTCCAGCTAAAAGACTAACCGACTCTGCCCGTCGCACGTAGCAGCAGGTCATTTTGCACCTGCTCGCTCATCAGCGTACCGCCACGGGTATCCAGCATCATGCGGCACCACGCCTGCGCCACCGGGGGCGATGCGTGCCGCAGCATTTCGCTTCCGGCACCCAGCAGGAAAAGCTGCTGCGCAATTTCCCGCCCCTGCGCCTCCTGCGGTTTACGCAGTTTTTGCTGAAGCTGTCGCCAGCTGCGGTCGAAGTGTCTGTCCTGCCCTTTTACCTGTGCAAACTCATCGGCAAGCAGATCGTGAATACCCGGCTGCTTCGCCAGCACGCGCAGCACGTCCAGGCACATGATATTGCCGGACCCTTCCCAGATGCTGTTCACCGGCATCTCGCGATACAGGCGGGGAAGTTCGCTCTCCTCGCAGTACCCGACTCCGCCCAGCACCTCCATCGCTTCCGCCACAAACGGGATGCCCGCTTTGCACACGCTAAATTTCGCGGCCGGGGTAAACAGCCGCGCCCATGCCGCTTCCTGGGGAGCCGCGCGTTTATCCCACGCCCGGGCCAGGCGGAACAGCAGCGCCGTTTGCCCCTCCAGCACCAGCGCCATCCGGCTTAACACCTCACGCATGAGCGGCTGATCGATAAGATTTTTGCCGAAGGTCTGACGCTGATGCGCGTGATACAGCGCCGCGGACAGCGCACGACGCATCAGTCCGTGGCTGCCCAGCGCGCAGTCAAAGCGCGTCAGGCCGCCCATTTTGAGGATCTGCCGTACCCCTTCGCCCTCTTCCCCCAGCAGCCAGCCGGAGGCATCAAGAAACTCTACCTCGCTGCTGGCGTTGGAGCGGTTCCCGAGCTTGTCCTTAAGGCGCTCCAGCCGGACGGCGTTGCGCTGTCCGTCAGGTAAAAAGCGCGGCACAAAAAAGCAGGACAACCCGCCCTTCGCCTGTGCCAGCACCAGATGCGCATCGCTTTGCGGGACGGAGAAAAACCATTTATGGCCCACCAGCCGGTAGCTGCCGTCGCTGCATTTTTCCGCTTTGGTGGTGTTGCTCAGCACGTCCGAGCCGCCCTGTTTTTCCGTCATCCCCATACCGATCAGCAGGCCACGTTTTTGCGCGCCAGGCGCCAGATGAGGATCGTAGCGATCGCTGAGCAGCGGCGTCAGCCAGTCGTGAAATAGTTTAGGGAGCGCCTGCTGCAGGAGCGGTGTCGCGGCAAACGTCATGGTGACGGGACAAAGCGTGCCTGCCTCAACCTGAGCATGAAGCACAAAGCGTGCGGCCCGGGCGACAAACGCCCCCTTACGCGCCTCCTCTTCCCATGCCAGGTTATGTACCCGATTGGCACACAGCCCCTGCATCAGCAGGTGCCATGCCGGGTGAAAGCGAACGTCATCCAGTCGCTCTCCGGTGGCGTCATAGCGAAGCAACTCCGGCGGATTCACGTTCGCCAGCCTGCCCAGCTCCAGCGACTCTGCGGTGCCTAACTGCTGCCCGATGCTGGCGAGCAGTTCGATATCCCACTCGGCACCCTCACGCGAGACTGCGTCACGCAGCGCGCAGTCCGAGAGGAAAAGGTTGCTGTTAGAGAGTGGTGCAGGTTGATTGAAAACGGTATGAGTCTGCCAGTGCATACTGTCTCCCTCCTTCAGTGGCAATGACGATAAGTATGGACAGACCGCGCACACGCTGCATGGGAGGGGAGTCACACGTTCACGATCCCGCTGATATCATTCGTGAAATAGCTCACAGAACATAAGAATAAACTATTTCATGACTTCGCTTTTGTTGAATAATTTATTCTCTCCCCCTTTCAGTGAGGAAAGTTATGCAACCGGATGCGCACAAGCGAGCATTAATTGCCGGCTCCATTGGTAACTTTATCGAGTGGTATGAGTTTGCGGTCTACGGTTTTCTGGCGACCGTCATTGCGAAGAACTTCTTTCAGCTTGAAGGGGAAGCGGGGCTTACCAGCCTGATCCTCACCTACGCCTCATTTGCCATCGCCTTCTTCTTCCGTCCGCTGGGCGCGGTGGTGTTTGGCCGCATCGGTGACCGAATTGGCCGTAAGCCGACGCTTATTATTGTGCTGGTGCTGATGACGCTGGCCACCGCCGCCATCGGCATTGTGCCGGTCTACGCCAGCATCGGGATTGCCGCACCGCTGATCGTTACGCTGCTTCGGATCCTGCAGGGGCTGTTCGCGGGCGGCGAGTACGGCGGTGCAGTCTCGCTGATGACGGAGTTCGCCCCGCGAGGCAAGCGCGGGCTCTATGGTGCCTGGCAGTCCTTTACCGTGGCGCTGGGGCTGTTAGCGGGCGCCGGCATCGTGGCGCTGCTCTCCGCACTCCTCACGCCTGAAGCCCTGCACGACTGGGGCTGGCGCATTCCTTTCTTCCTGGCGCTGCCCATGGGCGCTGTTGCGCTGTGGCTTCGCGTCAGCATGGAGGAGACACCCAGCTTTGTGCAGCAGCAGGACAAACCGGCCGTCGCTCAGGCGGACATTGCCGCCACGCTCCGGGCCATCGTGATGGGGATTGGCCGCGTGATGGTCTGGTCTGCGGCGGGGTACACCTACCTGGTCATTATGCCGACCTATCTGCAGTCGGCGCTGCACACCGGGTTTAATCAGGCGCTGTTGATCGCAGTGATTTCGAACGTTGGGTTTGCGCTGACGATCATTCCGTCGGGGATCCTGAGCGATCGGATCGGGCGTCGCACGGTGATGATTATCGCCACCGCGCTGCTGCTGATCCTCGCCCTGCCGCTGCTGAAACTTCTGCAGGCGGAGTCCAGCACGCTGGCGGTGAAAGCGATAGTAGTATTGATTGCGGGCGGTCTGGTGGGCATGCTGGCGGGGCCGGGCCCGGCGATGCTCTCTGAGATGTTCCCGACCCGCGTGCGCTATACGGGGCTGGGGCTGGCCTATTCGTTATCGAACGCGATTTTCTCGGGATGCGCAGGGTTAATCATAACCGGGCTGATTAAGCAGACGGGCAATCTGGATATTCCGGCGTACTACGTGATGGCGACGGCAGTAATGAGTATTTTCGCGCTGATGACGCTGAGGAAGGATGACCATCTGCGGTCACTGGAGGAATGAGGTTAATGCCCGGTGGCGCTACGCTTACCGGGCCTACGGTACCGTGCCTTTGTAGGCCGGGTAAGGCGAAGCCGCCACCCGGCATAACAGGCTACCCGCGCTGACGCACCGCTTCAAACAGGCAGATGCCCGTCGCAACAGACACGTTCAGGGAGGACACGCTGCCCGCCATCGGGATGCTGATCAGCTCGTCGCAGTGCTCGCGCGTCAGTCGACGCATACCTTCACCTTCCGCCCCCATCACCAGCGCCAGACGGCCGGTCATTTTGCTCTGATACAGGGTATGATCCGCTTCACCGGCAGTACCGACGATCCAGATGTTCTCTTCCTGCAGCATACGCATGGTGCGCGCCAGGTTGGTCACGCGGATCAGCGGAACGTTTTCCGCCGCGCCGCAGGCCACTTTCTTCGCCGTCGCGTTCAGCTGCGCGGAGCGATCTTTCGGCACGATCACCGCATGCACGCCCGCCGCATCCGCACTACGCAGACACGCGCCGAGGTTGTGCGGATCGGTAACGCCATCGAGGATCAGGAAGAACGGATTCTCGAGCTCAGCGATCAGATCCGGCAGATCGTTTTCCTGATACTGACGGCCCGGCTTCACGCGGGCAATGATCCCCTGGTGAACCGCGCCTTCACTTTTCTCATCCAGGAACTGGCGGTTAGCCAGCTGGATCACCACGCCCTGCGCTTCCAGGGCGTGGATCAGCGGCATCAGACGTTTGTCTTCACGCCCTTTCAGAATAAACACTTCCTGAAAACGCTCCGGTGCGCGCTCGAGAAGGGCCTGCACCGCGTGGATGCCGTAAATCATTTCACTCATTGATGGTTCTCGTAATAAGTATTTCCCCTCTCCCGCTTGGGGAGAGGGTCAGGGTGAGGGGAGAATTTACTCCGCCTGCTTTTTCTTAGCCGCGCGCTTCGCTTTGGTGGCGGCCGCTATTTTCTGTGTCTTCGCGGAAGGTTTCTTCGCGGCACGGGCTTCTTTCTTTGCCGCCTTCGGCTTCTGCTTCTTCTCGCCGCGGAAGGCGCTGTCCGGCTCGAAGTTCACCTTCTTACCGGCCTGACGGCGCTTGCCGCTCGTTTTGCCGTTTCCGCCTTTTTTCGCTCTTTCGCGCTCGGTTTTACCGACGTTACGCGGTGCGCGCTCGCTGGAGATCAGGCTGAAGTCGATTTTACGGTCGTCCATATTCACGGCCTCAACCTTCACTTCCACACGGTCGCCCAGACGATAGGTCTGGCCGCCAGATTCGCCGATCAGACGCTGACCGACCTGGTCGAAGCGGTAGTAGTCGTTATCCAGGCTGGAGACGTGCACCAGACCGTCGATAAACAGCTCATCCAGACGAACGAAGAAGCCAAAGCCGGTCACGCTGGCAATCACGCCTTTGAAGACGTTACCGACCTGGTCCAGCATAAAGTCACACTTCAGCCAGTCCGCCACGTCGCGGGTAGCTTCATCGGCACGGCGTTCGGTCATGGAGCAGTGCTGACCCAGCTGCAGCATCTCTTCCATCGAATAGTGGTAGCCACCGGTTTCGGTGGTGTTCCCTTTATGGCCCTGCTCCTGCGCCAGCAGATACTTGATCGCACGGTGCAGCGAAAGGTCAGGGTAACGACGGATCGGCGACGTAAAGTGGGCGTAAGACTGCAGCGCCAGGCCGAAGTGACCGCGGTTTTCCGGATCGTAAATCGCCTGCTTCATCGAGCGCAGCAGCATTGTCTGTAGCATTTCTGCATCAGGACGATCGCTAATGGATTCCAGCAGCTCGGCGTAATCGCGCGGCTCTGGCTTATTGCCGCCCGGCAGCTCCAGGCCCAGTTCAGCCAGCACGGAGCGGAACGCGGTGATGGCTTCCGTCGACGGTTTATCGTGAATACGGAACAGCGCAGGCTCTTTGGCTTTCTCAACGAAGCGTGCCGCCGAGATGTTCGCCAGGATCATACACTCTTCAATCAGCTTGTGCGCATCATTACGCTGGGTCTGCTCGATGCGCTCAATGCGGCGCTCGGCGTTGAAGATAAATTTCGCCTCTTCGCTCTCAAAGGAGATCCCACCGCGCTCTTCGCGCGCCTGATCCAGCGTTTTGTAGAGGTTATGCAGCTCTTCGATGTGTTTGACCAGCGGCGCGTACTGTTCGCGCAGATCCTGGTCGCCCTGCAGCATATGCCAGACCTTGGTGTAGGTCAGACGCGCGTGCGAGCTCATCACCGCTTCGTAGAACTTGTAGCCGGTTAAGCGCCCTTTGTTGGAGATGGTCATCTCGCAAACCATACAGAGGCGGTCAACCTGCGGGTTCAGGGAACACAGGCCGTTAGACAGCACTTCCGGCAGCATCGGTACAACCTGCGACGGGAAGTAGACCGAGGTACCACGGCTGCGCGCTTCGTTATCCAGCGGGGTATGCGGACGAACGTAGTAGCTTACGTCTGCAATCGCTACCCACAGACGCCAGCCGCCGCCGCGTTTTTTCTCGCAGTAGACGGCATCATCGAAGTCACGGGCGTCTTCACCGTCGATCGTAACCAGCGGCAGGGAGCGGAGATCCACGCGGCCCACTTTGGATTCTTCCGGCACTTCTTCACGCAGGCTTTCGATCTGCTCTTCAACCGCTTTCGGCCAGATGTATGGAATTTCGTGGGTGCGCAGCGCCATATCAACGGCCATGCCGGTGCCCATATTATCGCCCAGCACTTCGACGATTTTACCTACCGCTTTGGTGCGACGGGTTGGGCGCTGGGTAAGTTCCACCACCACCACAAAGCCCATGCGGGCGCCCATCACCTCTTCAGGTGGGATCAGAATGTCGAAGCTCAGACGGCTGTCGTCCGGCACCACGAAGCCCACGCCCGCGTCGGTAAAGTAGCGGCCAACAATCTGGCTGGTTTTTGGCACCAGGACGCGCACGACGCGCGCTTCTCGGCGACCTTTACGGTCAGCGCCCAGCGGCTGCGCCAGAATTTGGTCGCCGTGGATGCACATTTTCATCTGTTCAGATGAGAGATACAGATCGTCTTTACGGCCTTCCACGCGCAGGAAGCCGAAGCCATCGCGGTGACCAATGACGGTCCCTTTCAGCAGATCGAGGCGTTCTGGCAGCGCGTAGCACTGGCGGCGGGTAAAGACCAGCTGCCCGTCACGCTCCATCGCGCGCAGGCGGCGGCGAAGGGCTTCAATTTGCTCTTCACCTTCAATGTTTAATTCAACAGCAAGTTCTTCACGATTGGCGGGTTTTTCGCGTTTTGTTAAGTGTTCAATGATGAACTCGCGGCTGGGGATAGGATTCGCGTATTTTTCGGCTTCGCGTTCCTGGAAAGGATCGTGTGACATGTCGGTTCCTCCGTTGTCAGCTCCGGTGGAAATTTTCTTCATTCCACCAGCAATAATTTATAAAGCGGTTGATTCTCTTCAACCAAATCGGCCAGCGTGTAGTTATCCAGCTCCTTGAGAAAACTTTGCACGGCCTTAGAAAGCGCCTTTTTCAGGCGGCAAGCGGGCGTGATGTGGCAGAACTCGCTGCTGCAGTTCACCAGAGACAGCGGCTCCAGTTCACGTACCACATCGCCAACACGAATACTCTGTGCCGGTTTACCGAGACGGATCCCACCATTCTTCCCGCGGATGGCAGCAACGTATCCGGCACGACTAAGTTGATTGATTATTTTGACCATATGATTACGGGATACGCCGTAGACCTCTGTGACTTCAGAGATACTGGTCATTTTCCCATCGGGTAACGACGCCATGTAGATCAGGGCGCGTAAGCCGTAATCGGTGAAACTTGTTAACTGCACATCAACCTCAGGAAAAAGGGAAATCGCGGACAAACCGCAGAGATATTCATTAATGATGATAAACCAGCCAGATAGTTAGCGGCTAATTTATTTGACAGACGGGGCGAAAAAGCGGAGATCCAGGAGCGGTCGCCGGATGGCGCTACGCTTATCCGGCCTACGGGTCTCCCCGCAGGCCAGCAGTCACGAAGATTATGCGTCGAACGGGTCGCGCAGGATCATCGTTTCAGTACGATCCGGGCCGGTAGAAATAATATCGATCGGCACTTCGGTCAGTTCTTCAATACGCTTGATGTAATCCAGCGCCGCCTGAGGCAGGCCGCTACGCTCTTTCACACCGAAAGTGGTCTCAGACCAGCCCGGCATGGTTTCGTAGATTGGCTCAATGCCTTCCCAGTCGTCAGCAGCCAGCGGCGTGGTGGTCACTTCGCGGCCATCTGGCATACGGTAGCCTACGCAGATTTTCACTTCTTTCAGGCCGTCCAGTACGTCCAGCTTGGTCAGGCAGAAGCCAGACAGGGAGTTGATCTGCACTGCACGACGCACGGCAACCGCATCCAGCCAGCCGGTACGACGACGACGACCGGTGGTCGCGCCAAACTCGTTACCCTGCTTGCACAGGAACTCGCCGGTTTCATCAAACAGTTCGGTCGGGAATGGACCTGCACCCACGCGAGTGGAGTACGCTTTGATGATGCCCAGAACGTAATCCACATAACGTGGACCCAGGCCAGAGCCGGTCGCCACGCCACCCGCGGTGGTGTTGGAAGAGGTTACGTACGGATAGGTACCGTGGTCGATGTCCAGCAGCGTACCCTGCGCACCTTCGAACATGACGAAATCGCCACGCTTGCGCGCCTGGTCCAGCAGATCGGACACATCAACAACCATACCGGTCAGAATGTCTGCAATCGCCATGACGTCATCCAGCACTTTCTGGTAGTCAACAGCGTCAGCTTTGTAGAAGTTCACCAGCTGGAAGTTGTGATATTCCATCACTTCTTTCAGTTTTTCAGCGAAGGTTGCTTTGTCAAAGAGGTCACCCACGCGCAGACCGCGGCGTGCAACTTTATCTTCGTAAGCCGGACCGATACCACGACCGGTGGTGCCGATCGCTTTCGCACCGCGGGCTTTTTCACGCGCAACGTCCAGCGCCACGTGATAGTCCAGGATCAGCGGGCAGGCTTCGGAGAGCAGCAGACGCTCGCGAACCGGGATACCACGGTCTTCCAGACCTTTCATCTCTTTCATCAGCGCAGCTGGAGACAGCACAACGCCGTTACCGATGATGCTGGTGACGTTTTCGCGAAGAATGCCTGATGGAATAAGATGGAGGACGGTTTTTTCACCGTTGATTACGAGAGTATGGCCTGCGTTGTGACCGCCCTGGTAGCGCACAACATATTTAGCCCGTTCAGTCAGAAGATCAACAATCTTCCCTTTACCTTCGTCACCCCATTGGGTGCCCAGTACGACGACGTTGTTACCCATTTTTTTCAAAATCACCGTTTGCTTAAAAATGGATTCTACCATCGCTTTTTCAGATATACAGCACTTTTTGACCTCAGAATATCCCAAATCCGACCACTTTTTGATCAGCCAATCGTTTTCCTCAACATGTAGTAGATCACGATGCCCGCAACCACAAGACCGCCGCCAAAACGACGTAAAATATTATCCGGCAGTTGGCTCATGGTGGCGATCATTCGACGCCAGGCGCGTGGATAGAGCATCGGTCCCAGACCTTCCAGCACCAGGACCAGGGCCAGCGCGAGCCAGATCGTTGAATTCATTTTTGTTCCTTATAAAAGAAAACCACCGCCCCGTTGGGAGCGGTGGTTTGAATACTCAAACGAGTCTGAGTTTATCGCGTTGCGTTAGTCGGCGTCTTCATATAACGGAAGAAATCGCTGTCCGGGCTGAGCACCATCACATCCTGGTTGCTCTGGAAGCTATTCTCGTAAGCACGCAGGCTACGGATAAAGGCATAGAAGTCAGGATCCTGACTGAAGGCATCGGCAAACAGCTTCGCCGCCTCGGCATCACCTTCACCGCGCAGGATACGACCCTGACGCTCAGATTCCGCCAGCGTTTTGGCCACTTCGTAGTCCGCAGCAGCACGCAGCTTCTCCGCCTCTTCCTGGCCCTGTGAACGGTGACGACGGGCGACCGCTTCACGCTCGGCGCGCATACGGTTGTAAATCGCCTCGGACACTTCCACCGGCAGGTTGATCTGCTTGATACGCACATCTACCACTTCAATACCCAGCGCAGCCATACTGTTCGGGTTGATCACCGGCACTTTACCGTTGGTTTCAGCCTGAACGCGCTCAGCCGCTTTGGCAATCGCATCATCTGCTGCTGGCGTTGAAACTTCATCTTCCGTGCCCGCTGTGCCGGAGTTCAGCGCATCGCGAACTTCCAGGGTCAGACGGCCACGGGAATCGGTCACGATGTCTTTCACATCCAGACGACCAATCTCAGAACGCAGACGGTCAGAGAACTTACGTTTCAGCAGCACTTCTGCCTGAGAAACGTCACCGCCGCCCGTTGCCAGGAAGTAACGGCTGAAATCGCTGATGCGCCATTTGATATAGGAATCAACGATCAGGTCTTTCTTCTCTTTAGTCACGAAACGGTCGGCCTGGTTATCCATGGTCTGGATACGCGCATCAAGCGTTTTCACTGACTGAATGAACGGCACCTTGAAGTGCAGACCCGGCTCGTAGATCACCGGGCGTTTGTCGCCATCACGCACGACGCTGCTGAACTGGAACTTGATCCCACGCTCGCCCTCTTTCACCACAAAGATCGAGGTATAAAGCACGACCAGTACGATGACGATGATCGCAATAACTGACTTACGCATCCTTATTCCCCCTGACGCTGGTAGTCGTTACGCTGCGCGTTAGCACGGCGTTGGTCCATAATGTCACCATCGCTCGAAGAAGACGTGGTTGTTGCGCTTGTGCTACCGGATGACGCAGGTGGCAGACGCAGCAGGTTGTTCGCACCGCTGTTGTCTTTTGCTGCCGGTGCAGAACCGCCTTTCAGCATCTGATCCAGCGGCAGCACCATCAGGTTTCCGCCTTTACTGTCGTTAACCAACACTTTGCGGGTGTGGCTCAGCACTTTTTCCATGGTCTCAATATAGAGACGCTCACGGGTAATTTCCGGCGCCGCTTTATATTCCGGCAGGATCTTCGCGAAGCGAGCCACTTCACCCTGTGCTTCCAGGATGGTCTGGGTCTTATACGCACGCGCTTCTTCCAGAATACGCTGCGCCTGACCGTTAGCACGTGGCTGAACTTCGTTGGTGTAGGCTTCTGCTTCACGGATGTACTGCTGTTCGTTTTCACGTGCAGCAATCGCATCGTCAAAGGCCGCTTTTACCTCTTCCGGCGGACGGGCAGCCTGGAAGTTGACGTCCAGCAGGGTAATACCCATGTTGTATGGACGAATGGTCTCTTCCAGCTCACGCTGGGTATCGCTACGGATAACGGTACGACCTTCGGTCAGGATACGGTCCATGGTGTATTTACCGATCACCCCGCGCAGGGCGCTGTCGGTCGCCTGACGCAGGCTGTCATCGGCGCTGGTCACGCTAAACAGATAACGCTCAGGATCGGTCACGCGGTACTGCACGTTCATCTCAACGCGCACCACGTTTTCATCAGACGTCAGCATCACACCAGACGCCGCCAGTTCACGGACCGATTCCACGTTGACCGCGGTCACGTCGTCAATGAAGGTCGGTTTCCAGTTCAGGCCCGGCTCAACCAGATGGCTGAACTTGCCAAAACGCGTAACGACACCGCGTTCCGCTTCTTTAA
This sequence comes from Enterobacter sp. SST3, assembly GCF_000286655.1. Lineage (NCBI taxonomy): Bacteria > Pseudomonadati > Pseudomonadota > Gammaproteobacteria > Enterobacterales > Enterobacteriaceae > Enterobacter > Enterobacter sp. SST3. Next base: position 32,627 of record NZ_ALNS01000034.1, read on the forward strand.
TGGTGTAGAACCCGGTAGCAGCCCAGATGATTACCACTGCAGCGGCAACAATACCGACTACGCGGCCACCCATTTGCGGGCGCGGCCCCTGGGTGGAATTTCCACCTGAGCCAGAACCTTTACCTCCGCCAAGACCACCAAGCTTCTTGCTCAGCTTGCGGAAGATATCATCCAGATCCGGCGGCCCCTGCTCGCGACCACCTTTGTTGCCATTTCCCCCAGAGTTGCCGCCTTGATTATTGCTGCTTCCCCACGGGTCGCGGTCCTGTCCGTTATTACCGGGCTGATTCCACGCCATGTATATGCTCCATATTTGTTATGCAAGGGCGAATTATTCAGGCATCCCCTTTCTGATCAGACGATATAGTCGACCAGCGCAGGTTCTTGTTTACAGAGGCGACGCCAGTCAACGATCGGCATACGCACCTGCATCCCCACGCTGCCGTCATCCTCCATCCACTCTTTTTCTATCGCCTGAAGCTGATAAAACCGGCTGCGCAGCCTGCCTTCCTGTGGCGGCAGTCGCAGCGTGTGCTGAGCTACCTCACCGGAAAGACGTTCTGTCAAAGCCTGGAAAAGCAGTGGCACACCAAGACCGGTCTGGGCAGAAAGCCAGACCCGAATCGGTTTGTTCTCTTCATCTCTGTCGATACGCGGTTCGAAATCGTCCAGCATATCGATCTTGTTCATCACCAACAGCGTTGGGATTTCGTGGGCGTCGATCTCTTCGAGCACCACGTTCACCGCGTCGATGTTCTCCTGCACGCGCACGTCTGCCGCATCAATCACGTGCAGCAGCAGGGTCGCCTGTCGCGTCTCCTGCAAGGTGGCCTTGAACGCCGCCACCAGGTCATGCGGCAGGTGACGGATAAACCCTACGGTATCCGCCAGCACCGTTTCACCGACGTCTGCAACGTCAATACGGCGCAGCGTCGGGTCCAGGGTCGCAAACAGCTGGTCTGCGGCATAAACCTGGGCCTCGGTTATCTGGTTAAACAGGGTGGATTTACCGGCGTTGGTATACCCCACCAGCGACACCGTCGGGATGTCGGCTTTGGTTCGTGCCCGACGCCCCTGCTCACGCTGTTTCTCGACCCTTTCCAGACGTGAGAGGATCTGGGTAATTCGGCCACGCAGCAAACGACGGTCGGTTTCGAGCTGGGTTTCACCCGGGCCGCGCAAACCAATCCCGCCTTTTTGTCTTTCAAGGTGGGTCCAGCCACGCACCAGACGCGTTGCCAGATGACGCAGCTGCGCCAGCTCAACCTGCAGTTTCCCTTCGTGGGTACGTGCACGCTGAGCAAAAATGTCTAAAATCAATCCCGTGCGATCGATAACACGGCATTCGCAGAGAGCTTCCAGGTTGCGCTCCTGGGCTGGAGACAGCGCATGATCAAACAACACGACTGACGCGCCGGTTGCTTTTACGGCATCCGCAATTTCGACTGCTTTACCTTCACCAACAAAATACTTTGGGTGCGGCGCTTTACGGCTACCGGTAATCACCTGCATTGCTTCGACACCGGCGGAAGAGACCAGAGATTCAAACTCCTGGAGGTCTTCCATATCTTTGTCTTGCGAAAAATAGATGTGTACCAGCACCGCCTGCTCACCGGCATCATAACGGTCAAACAAGCGTAAACCTCTCTAAAAAGATCAGCGGGGAACGCAGGATCCCTGGCTCCCCGTGTGGATAACAGTGCGAAACCTTATTCGGTCTCGTCGCTGTCCTGCGCTGGCGTTGAAGAACCCTGCGCGTTGCTGCCATGATGGTAGTTACTACCTGTGCCGCCGCCAGCGTTATTGCTGTGATGAGATACCGGACGGGACGGAACAACTGTAGAAATAGCGTGCTTATAGACCATCTGACTGACCGTGTTTTTCAACAGAATCACGAACTGATCGAAAGACTCAATCTGACCTTGCAGCTTAATACCATTCACCAAATAAATAGAAACTGGAACACGTTCCCGACGCAATGCGTTCAGGAACGGATCTTGTAAAGATTGCCCCTTAGCCATTCTATCTTTTCCTTATATGCTTGTTTTGTACTTAGAACCTTGCGATTCTGAAAAATTGCGCACGATACGCCTCAATTGTACACATTCAGTGAGCGATATCACCAACAACCTCAATCACGTCGCTTAACGCCTGTTGTGGTTTTTCACTGTCTAACCAGTGAACCCCTTCCCAACCGCGCAACCAGGTGATCTGGCGCTTCGCTAACTGTCTCGTGGCGCAAACACCTCGATAAACCATTTCATCGTATGAAATCTCACCTTCAAGGTACGACCACATCTGGCGGTATCCCACACAACGAATGGAAGGCATGTCCGTATGCAAATCTCCACGGGCAAATAGCGCCCGCACTTCTGCTTCAAAATCTGAAGCTAACATCTGATGAAAACGCTGCTCAATTCGCTGATGGAGCAGTTCACGGCTCGCCGGGGCGATGGCGAACTGATGCACCTGATACGGCAGAGCGTCTCCTGACGTTTGCGTCAGTTCCGTTAAAGTTTTACCCGAAATGAAAAAAACTTCCAGTGCCCGGGAAAGCCTTTGCGGATCATTTGGATGGATCCGCGCTGCGGCAACCGGGTCAATCTCCGCCAGTTGCTGATGCAATACGTCCCACCCCTGCTCTGCCGCCTGCTGCTCAATTTTCGCTCTTACTTCCGGGTCCGCGGATGGCAGAGGTGATAACCCCTCCAGCAGCGCCTTGAAGTAGAGCATGGTTCCGCCAACCAACAGCGGTATACGCCCCGCCGCCGTTATCTCGGCCATCTCGGCTAAGGCATCCCGGCGAAAATCCGCTGCGGAGTAAGCCTGAGCCGGGTCGAGGATATCCAGCAAACGGTGCGGTGCCGCGCGCAGTTCTTCTGCGTCAGGCTTCGCCGTGCCGATGTCCATCCCTCGGTAGATGAGGGCGGAGTCGACGCTAATCAACTCTACAGGCAAAACTTTACGCAACTCAATGGCGAGCGCCGTTTTGCCGGAGGCCGTTGGGCCCATTAAAAAAATTGCCTTAGGCAGGCTCGCCTTACTTACGTCAATCATGTTTCAGGGCGTTCATCGCCGTTTTTAAATCAACAGGTTGTAATAACCCACCCGGCGGCGCTTTCACCAGATGCGGACAGAGGCGTTCCACCTCCGCCAGCACGCTGATGGCCTGTGCCATGCTCCACGGCGCGTGTTCGCTGGCCAGATGGCGGGCGATCCACTGCGCGGTGTTAGCGGCATCAAACGATGTTTGCTGCGCCAGGTAGCCTATCAGTTCAGGAATCAAGTTTTGTAAATTTTGTTGGCGTAAGGGTAAAGGCACTGCACGAATTGTCACATGTTGTGGTTCGAGCACAATTTCAATACCCATTTGCGCCAGCTGTGCTTCGGCACGCTGCAATATCCTTGTTTCATCAGGGGATATTTTCAGGCGAACCGGAATTAACAGCGGCTGCGCACAGGCGGCATTTTCGCCCGGCGTGAGCTGCACCTGTTTAAGCCAGCGTTCGGCAACCGGCAGTGCCAGAAGCATCAATTTGCCGTCACGTTCCAGCAGTGCCATATCCGGCGCGATAATCGTCAACACCCGGCCAAAACTCTGGCTATGGCCGTCCAGAGAAGGCTGAGGTGCCGGAATGGGTTCTTTACGCTCTACGGCTGGCGTCTCCAGCAGTTTGCGGTACAACGCGCCCTGCTGCTTTTGATAGCCAGGCTGGGCATTCGGGTAGTTGGCGCCCGTTGGACGCGGCGCGGCCCCTGCGGAGGAAAAGCGCGGCGCTTCCGGTTCACGCGCAACGGCGGGCTCCGCAAAATGGTTGCGGCCTGCAGCGACACGGTTTTCAGGAATTGGGCGTGGCGCCGGTTCTGCGTGTTCCAGCGGCAACGGCGTTTCACCCTGCTGCTGCAGCACGCTCAGCACGCCCTGATAGATAAAATCATGCACCAGTCGCGACTGGTGGAACCGCACTTCATGCTTGGCAGGATGGACGTTCACATCCACCTGATGCGGGTCGATTTCCAGATAAAGCACGAAAGCAGGCTGCTGATCGGCCCCGAGCTTGTCTTCGCAGGCCTGGCGAATGGCGTGATTGATGAGACGGTCGCGCATCATGCGGCCGTTGACGTAGCAATACTGGATCTCCGCAAACGCAGCGCTGCTCGCGTTCGGATCGGCTACCCAGCCGCGCAGCGCCAGATCGCCGTGCTGCCACTCAATGGCCAGCGCCTGTTCCAGAAACGGGGTCCCGCAAATGGCGCCCAGGCGACGCTCTTTCTGTCCACCTTCCGCCACCGCGCGATACTGGCGCATCACCTTGCCGTTGTGGCTAAGGTTAATGGTGACATCGAAACGCGCCAACGCGATACGGCGGATGATCTCGTCGATGTGTCCGAATTCGGTCTTCTCGGTACGCATGAACTTGCGTCGGGCGGGGGTGTTGTAGAAGAGATCTAATACTTCAAGCGTCGTGCCGACAGGGTGCGCCGCGGGTTTGACCGTCACATCCATATCGCGCCCTTCGGCGTAAGCCTGCCAGGCTTCCTGCTGTTCGGCGGTACGGGAGGTCAGCGTTAAGCGCGAAACCGAGCTGATACTGGCCAGCGCTTCACCGCGAAAGCCGAGGCTAATAATCGCTTCCAGGTCATCCAGAGAAGCTATTTTACTGGTGGCGTGACGGGCCAGCGCCAGCGCCAGCTCCTCTTTTTTAATGCCGCAGCCGTTGTCGCGAATGCGGATAAGCTTCGCGCCACCGCGCTCGATATCAATATCGATGCGGGTCGCGCCCGCATCGAGGCTGTTTTCCACCAGCTCCTTCACGACCGACGCAGGGCGTTCCACCACCTCACCGGCGGCGATTTGGTTCGCAAGCTGCGGCGGCAGAACCTGAATCGGCATGAATTCTCCTTAGTTGGTCGCGGTCATCTCACCCGGTAGCGCTGCGCTGGCCGTCTGGGCAGCGCCGCTCTGTGGCGCAGACTGCAGCGGATGGGCATCAAAGTATTTACGCAGACCGTTATAAATCGCTTCAGCAATTTGCTGCTGATAGCTGTCGCTTCCCAGCAGACGCTCTTCACCGTTGTTACTGATAAAGCCCGTCTCTACAAGGATGGACGGGATATCTGGCGAGCGCAGAACGCCGAGGCTGGCATGTTCAGGACGACGCTTATGCAGCACACCAATGCTTTGCAGCTGGTTCAATACGTTAGTGGCCACATCATACCCGACGCGCTGAGAATGACCGAATTGTAAATCCAGCACCGCCTGGCTGAGGTACGGGTCTGACTGGCTGTTCGCCAGCACATCGCCCGCGCCGCCTAGCAGTTCAGACTGCTTCTCATGCTCTTCCAGCCAGTTGGCCATTTCGCTGTTGGCGCGACGGTTCGAGAGTACCCATACCGAGGCACCGGTCGCGTTACGGTTAGGCGCAGCATCCGCGTGGATGGAGACCAGGAAGTTCGCATTCTGCTTGCGCGCGACGTCCGAACGCCCCATTACCGAAATGAAGTAATCCCCGTCGCGGGTCAACACGCCTTTGAACGTAGGGTCGTCGTTGAGCAGTGCACGCAATTTACGGGCAATGGCGATGGTGACATTTTTCTCTTGCGTCCCACCCGGGCCAATCGCACCCGGGTCCTGTCCACCGTGACCTGCATCAATGGCGATAATCACTTTGTCACCGCTGGTCGCAGCACGGCGCGTACTCACCGCCGGACGGGTCACCGTATTGCTGCTGGTTGCCGCAGTGATGCGATCGTTCTGTGATTTAAATGGATTACGCGCAGGTTCAGCAGGACGCGGCGTATACACCGGTTCTTCCACGCGTTTGGCAACGACAGGCGGCGGTGGAGGCGGTGGCGGGACATCGGCATTGATGGTAAAGACCACCGTATAGTTCGCCCCGTTTTGCTGCTTCACTGCCTTCGTTTTGCCCTTTTCGGTCAGATCGACCACCAGGCGTAACGACTGGCTATCCTGCGGCGTACCCGAACGGATACTTTTCACCAGGTTGTTGCCGCTGAACTGCAGCGGTAATCCCTGGATCACGCCTGTCTGTTTGATATCCAGCGCCACGCTGTGGCTGTCTGGCTGTGAAAACGCATACTCAGGATCGCCCATAAAGCTGAACGAGATCCGGGCCTGGCTTTCGCCGTTCGATACCTGAATATCTGAGAGGTTTGCCGCCCCGGCCTGCGCGCACAGCAGCACGGTGGCAGCCAACAACCAACCTTTAACGCGATTTATCATCCCGTCATCCCTACGCTTAACCGGCCAGACGCGCCAGTAAGGAACTGCCTGATGAGGAAACAGCACTGATGCGTGCCTCACGCCCTTGAGCCTGGTAATCTAAGTGAATTTCGACATCCGGGTCAGGCAGCACACCCGCACCTTGTTGCGGCCACTCCACCAGGCAAATGGCGTCGTTGGCAAAATAATCACGGATCCCCATAAATTCCAGCTCCTCAGGATCCGCAAGGCGGTATAAATCGAAGTGGTACACCATGAGATTTTCAAGGGTGTACGGTTCTACCAGCGTGTAGGTTGGGCTTTTCACATTCCCGTTATGCCCTAACGCCTGCAAAAAACCCCGGCTGAAGGTGGTTTTACCCGCCCCTAAATCACCATACAGATAAATGACGGTTGCCCCCTGACAGGCCTGCGCCACGCGCTTGCCGAGATCTAAAGTGGCTTGTTCATCAGGTAAAGGAATCGCTCGATTAGTCATTTTCTACGTCAATCACATCCGGGTTAACTACACGCCGCAGCGTGCAAAAGAGATCGGTGGCCAGCATACCGCGCGTACCGTAACGCGCAGCCAGTTTATCTGCCGCAACGCCGTGGGCCACGCAGCCCGCACAGGCTGCATCATAAAGGGGAAGTTTCTGTCCAAGCAATGCGCCAATAATACCGGAAAGCACATCGCCCATGCCGCCGCTCGCCATGCCCGCATTTCCGGCATCAATAACGCCCTGCGTCTCGTCACTGGCAACAACGGTTCCTGCCCCTTTTAAAACGGCAACACCTCCGTAACGTTTTACCAGACGCTGAGCAGAAAGTAAGCGATCGCTTTCAATTTCTGCCACGCTGCAGTTAAGCAGCCGCGCGGCTTCGCCGGGGTGTGGCGTCAGAATGCGATTGTGACGCTTATCCGGGTTTATTGCCAGAAGGTTAAGCGCGTCGGCATCCCACAGCATCGGTTTGCGAAAATTCTCGACCTTTTGCAGGGCCTGTTTACCCCACGCCTGCTGCCCAAGCCCGGGACCGATCACCACCACGTCCGCCCATTCGAGGCTTTCCTCCAGCGTCTGGAGCGTAAGCTCATGGACCATCAGCTCCGGTCGGGCCGTGACGATCGGCGCAATATTCTCAATGCGAGTGAGCACTCGCACTAATCCGGCGCCGCTGCGCAGAGCCGCTTCACCGGTCATGCGAATCGCACCCGCCGTACCGTGGTCACCGCCCACAATCACCAGCCTGCCGTGATCGCCCTTATGTGACGTTGGTCGTCGCGGCGGGAGCCACGCTGCAAGCTGCGACGCATCATAACGCATGAGGTGCGTTTCCTGCCCGGCCAGCCAGCTCTCCAGCCCCAGCGCACTGTGGTGCAACACGCCAACGACATCCCGCGCTTTGCCGGTCAGTAATCCTGGCTTCAGGGCGATAAAGGTTACCGTATGTGCCGCCTGAATCACCGCCCCCGGCGTCGCACCCGTTTGTGCAATCAGGCCAGAGGGAATATCCAGGGCGACTACCGGCGCGGAATGTCTGTTAGCGTGTTCAATAAGCGCGGCAATGTTTTCGCGCGGCGCGCTGCGCAGCCCGGTGCCCAGCAGCCCGTCAACAATCAGATCAACATCCTCTGGCCAGACGATATCAGGCGCATGAATCACACCGCCGGCGTTCAGCCATGCCTCCCGCGCCGCGCTGGCCTCTTCCGGCAGCGGTTTATCACTTTCGAGAGCCAGCAAGGTCACGCGGATACCCGCAGCGACCGCGAGACGGGCGACGACGTAGCCGTCACCGCCGTTGTTGCCGTGCCCGCACAGAATCAGCCAGTGGGCGGCCTGCGGCCAGGCGCTACGGGCAACGTCAAACGCTGCCTCACCCGCGCGGAGCATCAGTTCATACAGGGTAATCCCGAGGCTGTCTGCAGCCTCTTTTTCGGCGCGCCGGAGGTCATCCGCATGCCAGATGGAATGTGGTATACTTGCGGGGTTTTTCTTCACCGTATGGTCCGTCATGTCACAGCCCCTCGATCTCAATGAATTAGCGCAAAAAATCAAACGGTGGGGTGCTGAGCTTGGCTTCCAGAAGGTAGGCATTACCGATACCGACCTCTCCGCCAGCGAGCCCAAACTGCAGGCCTGGCTGGACAAACAATACCACGGCGAAATGGAGTGGATGGCACGTCATGGCATGATGCGCGCCCGTCCACACGAGCTTTTGCCGGGCACATTACGCGTCATCAGCGTGCGCATGAACTACCTGCCCGCCAATGCGGCCTTTGCGCGCACGCTCAAAAACCCCTCGCTGGGTTACGTTAGCCGGTACGCCCTCGGTCGTGATTACCATAAGCTTCTGCGTAACCGTTTAAAAAAACTCGGGGAAACTATTCAGCAGCACTGTGTTTCGCTGAATTTTAGACCCTTTGTCGATTCCGCGCCTATTCTTGAGCGTCCGATCGCCGAAAAAGCCGGGCTTGGCTGGACAGGTAAGCACTCACTTATTCTTAGCCGCGACGCCGGATCGTTCTTCTTCCTCGGTGAACTGCTGATTGATTTACCGCTGCCGGTAGACGGCCCGGTAGAGGAAGGCTGTGGCCGCTGCGTGGCCTGTATGACCATCTGCCCCACCGGCGCCATCGTTGAGCCTTACACCGTTGATGCGCGCCGCTGTATCTCCTACCTCACGATCGAACTGGAAGGCGCCATTCCAGAGGAGTTCCGACCGCTTATCGGCAACCGCATCTACGGCTGCGACGATTGCCAGCTCATCTGCCCGTGGAACCGCTATTCACAGCTCACGGACGAAGAGGATTTCAGCCCGCGCAAGGCGCTCCATGCCCCGCCGCTCGCTGAACTCTTCGCCTGGACCGAGGCCTGGTTCCTGAAAGTGACGGAGGGTTCGGCCATCCGCCGTATCGGTCATCTGCGCTGGCTGCGAAATGTGGCCGTCGCGCTGGGAAATGCCCCGTGGGATGAAGCGAATATTCGGGCGCTTGAAAGCCGTAGAGGTGAGCACCCACTTCTTGATGAACACATAGAATGGGCGATTGCGCAGCAAATTGAGAAACGTAATGCCTGTGTGGTCGAGGTGCAGCTACCGAAGAAACAGCGTCTGGTGAGGGTGATTGAAAAAGGGCTTCCGCGGGATGCCTGAACTATTCACAGCCTGTGAATAAAATTACAAACTCAAGCGCCATCTGGGCTGGAGAAGAGATCAAGTGATCTCAATAACATTTTGAAATCAAATTTTATGATGTAAATACAATATGTTATAAACATATTATTCACCCTGCTAAGTTTTAACCCTGTTTCGGTTAAGCGCAGTTTCTGTGGATAACTCTGTTCACAAGAGTATTTCAGAGAAAACAGAAAACGTCCCCAGCGATTCTTTTCGCTGTGGATATTTTAGAGATGAAGAAGAATTTGGAGCGGGAAACGAGACTCGAACTCGCGACCCCGACCTTGGCAAGGTCGTGCTCTACCAACTGAGCTATTCCCGCTTGGGTGGTCCGTGCCGTGGAAGCACTTTCAAATTTTGGAGCGGGAAACGAGACTCGAACTCGCGACCCCGACCTTGGCAAGGTCGTGCTCTACCAACTGAGCTATTCCCGCTTGGGCAGTCTGTGCTGTGAAAGCACTTTCAAATTTTGGAGCGGGAAACGAGACTCGAACTCGCGACCCCGACCTTGGCAAGGTCGTGCTCTACCAACTGAGCTATTCCCGCAAATCTGCACTGCTTTTGTTGCTGTCGTAACGTGTAATTCTCTGTCGTTACGGGAGGCGCATTATACGAGAAATCCTTTTAGCTGCAACCCCCCTTAAAGCGATTTTTTCGAAATTCAGTTCAAATGCTTATTTAATCGGCAAGCTGCACAATTTAACGACAAAAACCCGGCCACGCAAGGCGCCGGATCTCAAAATCACAGCTTAATAAAGTTTTCGCGGTAGTAAGAAAGCTCCGCCACGGACTCTCGGATATCGTCCATCGCCTGATGCGTCCCCTGCTTTTTAAAGCCGTCGAGAATTTCAGGCTTCCAGCGACGCGCCAGCTCTTTCAGCGTGCTGACATCCAGATAGCGGTAGTGGAAGTAAGACTCCAGCTCCGGCATGTACTTAAACAGGAAACGACGATCCTGGCCGATGCTATTCCCACAAATAGGTGATTTGCCCGCCGGAACCCACTGTTTCAGGAACTCAAGCGTCGCCAGCTCCGCCTCACGGTCACCCATCGTGCTCGCCTTCACGCGCTCCACCAGGCCACTGCCGGTGTGGGTACGCACGTTCCACTCGTCCATCAACGCCAGCTGGTCATCAGACTGATGCACCGCAATCGTAGGCCCTTCCGCCAGGATATTCAGGTTGGCGTCCGTCACCAGGGTCGCAATTTCAATGATGCGATCGCGCTCGGGATCCAGCCCGGTCATTTCGAGATCGATCCAAATCAGGTTGTTTTCATCCGCGCTCATGTTATTTTCCACCCTTCTCGCATAACCGGCAGTAGCAGGTTAACTAGTATTAATTAGAGTGTATCATAGAGGTTTTGCCCCCTACGGGCGACCAGGAGCCAGTGCGATTGAGTAAAAATAAACTCTCCAAAGGGCAGCAGCGCCGCGTGAATGCCAATCACCAGCGCCGTCTTAAAACCACTGCGGAGAAGGTCGATTACGACGACAACCTGTTTGGCGACCCAACGGAAGGCGTAGTCATCAGCCGTTTCGGTATGCACGCTGACGTGGAATCCGCCGATGGTGCGATTCACCGCTGCAACATCCGACGGACTATTCGTTCTCTGGTGACCGGCGACCGGGTCGTCTGGCGACCGGGTAAAGAGGCGGCGGAAGGCGTAACGGTAAAAGGTATTGTTGAAGCGGTCCATGAGCGTACGTCCGTGTTAACCCGTCCCGATTTCTACGACGGGGTCAAACCGATTGCCGCCAACATTAACCAAATCGTTATCGTATCGGCGATTTTGCCCGAACTGTCGCTCAATATTATCGACCGATACCTCGTCGCCTGCGAAACGCTGCAGGTTGAACCGATCATCGTGCTGAACAAAATCGATCTGCTGGACGACGACGGAATGGCCTTCGTCAATGAGCAGATGGATATCTATCGCAAAATTGGCTATCGCGTCCTGATGGTCTCCAGCTACACCAAAGATGGCCTGAAACCGCTTGAAGAGGCACTGACCGACCGCATCAGCATCTTTGCGGGCCAGTCCGGCGTGGGTAAATCGAGCCTGCTGAACAACCTGCTTGGCCTTCAGCAAGAGATCCTCACCAACGATGTGTCTGACGTCTCGGGCCTCGGCCAGCACACCACCACCGCGTCACGCCTGTATCACTTCCCGCACGGCGGCGACGTGATCGACTCCCCGGGCGTGCGAGAGTTCGGTTTATGGCACCTGGAGCCGGAACAAATCTTTAACGGATTTGTCGAATTCCATGATTATTTAGGCGCTTGCAAGTACCGCGACTGTAAACACGATAACGATCCAGGCTGCGCTATCCGAGAAGCGGTTGAGAAAGGCGAAATCGCGGAGACCCGCTTCGAGAATTATCACCGCATTCTTGAGAGCATGGATCAGGTAAAAACGCGTAAAAACTTTTCTGATTCTGATAACTGACAACTAAGCTAAGCATCGCTAAAATCGTCCCCTTTTTTCAGGTTCCGGTGGCTTACCGCCGGATCAGGAACGACAAAACAATGGCCTGGAGGCTACCTTGTTAAACGCATTTAAACTTTCGCTTCAATACATTCTGCCAAAACTGTGGCTCACTCGCCTGGCGGGCTGGGGCGCGAGCAAACGCGCAGGCTGGCTGACCAAACTGGTCATCGACCTTTTCGTAAAATATTACAAGGTCGACATGAAAGAGGCGCAGAAGCCGGATACCGCCAGCTACCGCACCTTCAACGAATTCTTCGTGCGCCCGCTGCGTGACGACGTGCGCCCGGTGAATACCGACCCTAACGTCCTGGTGATGCCGGCAGACGGCGTGATCAGCCAGTTGGGTAACATCGAAGACGACAAAATTCTGCAGGCGAAGGGCCATAACTACAGCCTGGAAGCGCTGCTGGCGGGGAACTACCTGATGGCGGATCTGTTCCGCAACGGTACCTTTGCCACCACCTATCTGTCACCGCGCGACTACCACCGCGTGCACATGCCGTGTAACGGCATCCTGCGTGAAATGATTTACGTCCCGGGCGATCTGTTCTCCGTGAACCACCTGACCGCGCAGAACGTGCCAAACCTGTTTGCCCGTAACGAGCGCGTCATCTGCCTGTTCGATACTGAATTTGGCCCTATGGCACAGATTCTGGTCGGTGCGACCATCGTCGGCAGCATCGAAACCGTCTGGGCAGGCACCATCACCCCGCCGCGCGAAGGCGTGATCAAACGCTGGACCTGGCCTGCCGGTGAAGCGGAAGGTTCCGTGGCCCTGCTCAAAGGTCAGGAGATGGGCCGCTTTAAGCTGGGCTCCACCGTGATCAACCTGTTTGCGCCGGGCAAAGTGAAGCTGGCTGAACAGCTTGAAAGCCTGTCGGTGACAAAGCTGGGCCAGCCGCTGGCGGTCTCTACCGAAACCTTCGTGACGCCGGATGCAGAGCCTGCTCCGCTGTCACCGGAAGAGATTCACGCCGAGCACGACGCCAGCCCGCTGGTTGACGACAAAAAAGACGAAGGCTAACAACAGAAGGATCGCTGACGTGCGCCCGATTATCGTTCTACTGATGGCCTGGTGCCTCAGCATGGGGGCGTACGCAGCGACAGCCCCCGACGCCAAACAGATAACCCAGGAACTGGAGCAGGCAAAAGCGGCCAAACCCGCTCAGCCAGAGACCGTCGAGTCGCTCCAGTCCGCACTGAACGCGCTTGAGGAGCGGAAAGGCTCGCTTGAGCGCGCTCAGCAGTATCAGCAGGTTATCGACAACTTCCCCAAACTCTCGCAGACGCTGCGCGCGCAGCTCAATAACTTGCGCGACGAACCGCGCGATGTGCCAGCAGGGATGACCTCCGACGCGCTGAACCAGGAGATCCTGCAGGTCAGCAGCCAGCTTCTGGAAAAGAGCCGCCTTGCTCAGCAGGAGCAGGAGCGAGCGCGCGAAATTGCCGATTCCCTCAGCCAGCTTCCGCAGCAGCAAACCGACGCCCGCCGCCAGCTTAATGAAGTTGAGCGCCGCGTGGGGACACAAAACGGCAACACGCCACAGGCGCAGGCCCAAAATCTGGGCCTGCAGGCAGAATCAGCTCGCCTGAAGGCCCTTGTCGATGAGCTCGAGCTGGCGCAGCTTTCCGCCAATAACCGCCAGGAGCTGTCGCGGATGCGCTCAGAACTCGCTCAGAAGCAGAGCGAGCAGCTGGACGCCTATCTTCAGGCCTTGCGCAACCAGCTCAATAGCCAGCGCCAGCGTGAAGCGGAGCGCGCGCTGGAAAGTACCGAGCTGCTGGCAGAAAATAGCGATAACCTGCCTGCCGGCATCGTCGAGCAGTTTAAGGTCAACCGTGAGCTTTCGGCCGCGCTGAATCAACAGGCGCAGCGTATGGATCTGGTGGCCTCGCAGCAGCGTCAGGCCACTAATCAAACCCTTCAGGTTCGCCAGGCGCTCAACACCCTGCGCGAACAGTCCCAGTGGCTCGGATCGTCAAACCTGCTGGGCGAAGCGCTACGCGCCCAGGTCGCGCGCCTGCCGGAGATGCCGAAGCCGCAGCAGCTGGATACCGAAATGGCCCAGCTGCGTGTTCAGCGACTGCATTTTGAAGATCTTCTCAATAAGCAGCCGCAAATCCGCCAGATCCGTCAGGCTGACGGACAGCCTCTGACCAGCGAGCAAAGCCGCATTCTGGAAGCCCAGCTGCGTACCCAGCGTGAACTGCTGAACTCTCTGCTCCAGGGCGGGGATACGCTGATTCTTGAGCTGACCAAGCTAAAAGTGTCCAACAGCCAGCTGGAAGATGCGTTGAAAGAGGTGAACGAGGCGACGCACCGTTATCTCTTCTGGACGTCCGACGTGCGTCCGATGACCTTCTCGTGGCCAATTGAGATTGTCCAGGATCTGCGTCGTCTGATTTCGCTCGATACCTTCAGCCAGCTGGGACAGGCCAGCGTGATGATGCTCACCAGCAAAGAGACCATTTTCCCGCTGCTGGGGGCGTTAATTCTGGTGGGCTTCAGCATTTACTCGCGCAGACATTTCACCCGCTTCCTCGAGCGTTCCAGTTCCCGAGTGGGTAAGGTTACTCAGGATCACTTCTGGCTGACGTTGCGCACCGTATTCTGGTCGATTCTCGTCGCCTCCCCGCTGCCGGTGCTGTGGATGACGCTGGGCTATGGCCTGCGGGAAGCCTGGCCCTATCCGCTCGCGGTAGCAATTGGCGATGGCGTCACCGCCACGGTGCCGCTGCTGTGGGTGGTGATGATTTGCGCCACCTTTGCGCGACCCAATGGCCTGTTCATCGCCCACTTTGGCTGGCCGCGTAATCGCGTGGCGCGCGCCATGCGTTACTATCTGATGAGCATCGGGCTGATTGTGCCGCTGATTATGGCGCTGATCATGTTCGATAATCTCAACGACCGGGAGTTTTCAGGCTCGCTGGGCCGCCTCTGCTTTATGCTGATATGCGGAGCGCTGGCCATCGTCACGCTCAGCCTGAAACGCGCGGGTATTCCGCTCTATCTGGATAAAACCGGCAGCGGCGACAATATGTTCAACCGGCTGCTCTGGAACCTGCTGCTCAGCGCACCGTTGATTGCGATGCTGGCAGCCGCGGTGGGTTACCTTGCGACGTCACAGGCGCTGTTGGCACGTCTCGAAACCTCGGTGGCCATCTGGTTCCTGCTGCTGGTGGTGTATCACGTTATCCGCCGCTGGATGCTGATTCAGCGCCGCCGTCTGGCGTTTGACCGTGCCAAGCATCGCCGGGCGGAGATCCTCGCCCAGCGCGCGCGGGGTGAGGAGGAGCCAAACCACGTTAACAGTACGGAAGGTACGACGGAGGCGGATGAGGTCGAACTGGATCTGGATGCCATCAGTACCCAGTCCCTGCGTCTGGTTCGCTCCATCCTGATGCTGATTGCCCTCCTGTCGGTGATCTTCCTGTGGTCGGAGATCCACTCGGCATTTGGCTTCCTGGAGAACATCTCGCTGTGGGACGTGACCTCTACGGTGCAGGGCGTTGAAAGCCTGGAGCCGATCACCTTAGGGGCGGTGCTGATTGCCATTCTGGTGCTGATCATCACCACCCAACTGGTGCGCAACTTCCCGGCGCTGCTGGAGCTGGCGCTGCTGCAGCATCTGGATTTAACGCCGGGTACGGGCTATGCAATCACGACCATTACCAAGTATCTGATCATGCTGTTTGGCGGTCTGGTTGGCTTCTCGATGATCGGCATTGAGTGGTCGAAGCTCCAGTGGCTCGTCGCAGCGCTCGGCGTTGGGTTAGGTTTTGGTTTACAGGAGATCTTCGCCAACTTCATCTCGGGCCTGATTATTCTGTTCGAAAAACCGATCCGCATTGGCGATACCGTCACGATCCGCGATCTGACCGGCAGCATCACGAAGATCAACACCCGTGCGACGACGATCAGCGACTGGGATCGGAAAGAGATCATCGTGCCAAACAAGGCGTTTATTACCGAGCAGTTCATCAACTGGTCGCTGTCAGACTCCGTTACCCGTGTGGTGCTGACGGTACCGGCACCGTCGGACGCGAACAGCGAAGAGGTCACCCAGATCCTCTACACTGCCGCGGAGCGCTGCTCGCTGGTCATCGACAACCCGGCGCCGGAAGTCTTCCTTGTGGATTTACAGCAGGGGATTCAGATTTTCGAGCTGCGTATCTACGCCGCCGAAATGGGCCACCGTATGCCGCTGCGCCATGAGATCCACCAGCTGATTCTGGCGGGCTTCCGCGAACACGGTATTGATATGCCGTTCCCACCGTTCCAGATGCGTCTGGAAAGCCTGGACGGGCGTAAAACGGGAAGAACGCTGACGTCAGCGGCGCGTACGCGCCCGGCGGGCAGCTTATAACGCATCTCCCCTCCCTTTCGGGAGGGGAATATTCCCGCTACGCCACTTCTGCGACGTACGCCGTCGCGCGTCGACGGTAATTCTCATAAATCCCCATCGCTAACAGCGAGAAGAAGATGGGACCGCCCACCATCCACAGCGCGCTGTTCCAGTCGTTCGCCTCAATTACCGGCTGAATAATGGTAAAGATGTTGGCAAACGCCACCACCAGCACCACCACCGTGGTCGCCAGCAGCGTTGCCGCGCGGGTTTTAAAAATCACAAACGGACGTTCAAGCTCCTGCTTCGCCTTAAAGAACGGGAACGCCAGGGTCAGGAACAGGTACGGCAGCGTCATCGACACGTTCGCCATCAGGGTCAGCTTGTTATAGAACGCCGATGCGGTATCACCGCCAAATGACACCAGCAGAATAAACACGCACACCAGCAGACACTGCATCCACATGGCGTTGGCAGGCATGCCTGCGGTATTGAGCTGGGTCATGCGTCCCGGCCACAGCGCTTTTGGCGTACCCTGGATGATCGCTTTCAGCGGCGAGTAGATCAGCGTGAAGAATGCGCCGGTATAGGCAAGGAACATCGACAGGCCGGTAATGCGCGCAAACCAGATCCCCATGGTGGCCGATGCTTCCGGCATCAGGTGCATGGCGTTACCCAGCGTCATCCCCAGGCTTTTCATCAGCACGTAGGTAATGTTCCCGAGGTTGGTGGTGTTGTTACTCAATACCTGCTGCCAGTTGGTGCTGACGCCCCAGAGGAAAATCGCCAGTGAATAGCCGATGGAAATCACGATAGCGGCAAAAATAATCCCTTTGGCAAAGTTCTTTTCCGGGTTCTCGGTCTTGTCGACCAGCCCGCCCACCGCTTCAATACCGCCGTAGGCGAAGATGGCAAACACCACGAAGGAGAGCATGGCCAGCCCGGACTGGTAACCTGGATTAGGCGAGGAAACGAAGTTCACCTCCTGCGCAAAATGACCACCGTTCAGGCACAGAATGGCAATACTCACCAGCAGCAGCACCAGGTTCAGACACATCACGGAAATACCGCCAACGGCAGTGATACGGGCAATTTTGTTGATGCCTTTTGACGCCACCAGCGTGACCACCACCATCCAGCATACCGCCAGGATACCGACGACCTGCGTGGAGCTCAGCCCCGCCAGAGACCAGACCTGCGTTTTATCGGCACCGAAAAGAAACGTAGAGAATGGCACCCAGACTTTGGCCGCCGTGCTGACCATCCAGACGACATAAGAGGAGAACCACATAAACGTGCCGATAAAGGCATAACGCGGGCCGACGCTGTTGTTCATCCATGAGTAGATCCCGCCCTCTTCTTTCCGGTAAGCCGAGCCCATCTCCGCCATCATCAGCGCAAACGGGATAAAGAAGAACAGAGCCGAAACGATATAAAACGGCGTCGCGCTGTAACCCATCAGATAGAACGCTGACGGGCTGTTGGCAAAGCCAAAGACTGAGGTAAATATCATCAGGATGAGCCCGGTAAGGGTCATCTTTTTGAGTGACTGGGACATAGAACCATCCGAAAAGGAATTAAACTGCGCGGATGGTAGCAGATGACCAGACTAATATTGTGGCTATAAGGGGCAAATTAAGAAAAAGACCCGTATATTAATAATATGGCAGTTTTTAATGTGGCAGGGCCAAATGACCGAGTAGGCCGGGTAAGCGACAGCGCCACCCGGCAATTCTTTAAGCGCGATCGACCGTAAAGGCAATCACATCGCCAAGCTGCTCTGCGCCCAGGGCCAGCATGACCAGACGGTCAACACCCAGCGCCACGCCGGAGCAATCCGGCAGGCCTGCTTTTAATGCTTCAAGCAGATTAACATCAATAGGCTGCTGCGGCAGGCCGCGCGCGGCGCGCTTGCGGTTATCCTGCTCGAAACGTTGCGCCTGCTCGCGCGCGTCGGTCAATTCGTGGAAGCCGTTCGCCAGCTCAATGCCTTTGTAATAGACCTCAAAACGCTCTGCCACACGGTGGTCTTCGGTGCTGATCTGCGCCAGTGACGCCTGGCTTGCCGGGAAGTGATAGACAAACGTCGGACGGTCTTTGCCAATCTGCGGTTCCACGCCGAAGGTGAACAGCAGCTGCAGCAGCGTGTCGCGGTCCTCTTCGGTATCTGCCACGTTGCTCAGATCCAGTTTTGCCGCCACTTCGCGCAGCAGGGTTTTGTCCGCCGACAGCGGATCGATTTCCAGATGGCGCTGGAAGGCCTGCTGATAAGAGAGCGTTTCCGCTTCTGAGCAATCCAGAACCTGCTGAAGCAGATCGTCCACCTCATTCATCAGGCGGTACATATCATAATGCGGGCGGTACCACTCCAGCATGGTGAATTCCGGGTTGTGGTGACGACCCATCTCTTCGTTGCGGAAGCTACGGCACAGCTGATAGACCGGACCACATCCCGCCGCCAGCAGGCGTTTCATGTGGTATTCCGGGCTGGTCATCAGATACAAATTCATGCCCTGAGAGTGGCCGGGGCCAACAAAACGGGTTTCAAACGGGACCAGATGAATATCCGTTACCGTTGCCTGACTCATGCACGGGGTTTCCACCTCCAGGACGCCGCGGTCGGCAAAGAAACGGCGGATCTCCGTCATAATTGCAGCGCGTTTTAACAGATTAGGGATGGATGCGCTCGGCTCCCAGGTGGCCGTTTCGCTCATGAGTTGTTCTCCGATTTCAGACAAGGGCACGAAGTCTACTCGTTAGCAGGGACAGAGACAAATTTTGCGCAGTAAAAAAGCGCATTTCATTTAGGTGAACAATTGCGTGATGCAATTCATCAATCTCAATGATAAATCGCCGGACAGAACAGCAAAAAAATCGAACACGTCAAATTTCCCTGACATCTACACGGTTATACTGTTTTACCCATAAAGGAGCAGTGGAAACGCTTTCGCAATCGTCCTTTTGGACGGGTGAACTACCTTTAGTTTGTCGCGTTGCGAAATAACAAAAATCTGGAGGAATGTCGTGCAAACTTTTCAGGCCGATCTTGCCGTAATAGGCGCTGGCGGGGCTGGATTACGTGCTGCGATTGCTGCAGCGCAAGCTAATCCCAACGCTAAAATCGCATTGATTTCAAAAGTCTATCCAATGCGCAGCCACACGGTGGCCGCAGAAGGAGGATCCGCGGCCGTTGCGCAGGATCATGACAGCTTTGAATACCATTTCCACGACACGGTTGCAGGGGGCGACTGGCTTTGCGAACAGGATGTCGTTGACTACTTTGTGCACCATTGTCCAACGGAGATGACCCAGCTTGAACAGTGGGGATGTCCGTGGAGTCGTCGCCCGGACGGCAGCGTCAACGTTCGTCGCTTCGGCGGCATGAAGATCGAACGTACCTGGTTCGCCGCCGATAAGACCGGCTTCCACATGCTGCACACCCTGTTCCAGACCTCCCTTCAGTTCCCACAAATCCAGCGCTTTGATGAGCATTTCGTCCTCGACATTCTGGTGGATGATGGACACGCGCGCGGCCTGGTGGCGATGAACATGATGGAAGGCACGCTCGTCCAGATCCGCGCCAATGCGGTGGTGATGGCGACGGGCGGTGCGGGCCGTGTTTATCGTTATAACACCAACGGCGGCATCGTCACCGGCGACGGTATGGGTATGGCGCTCAGCCACGGCGTGCCGCTGCGCGATATGGAGTTCGTGCAGTATCACCCAACCGGTCTGCCGGGCTCCGGCATTCTGATGACGGAAGGCTGCCGCGGTGAAGGCGGTATCCTGGTCAACAAAAACGGCTACCGCTACCTGCAGGATTACGGCATGGGCCCGGAAACCCCGCTCGGCGAGCCGAAGAACAAGTACATGGAACTCGGCCCGCGCGACAAAGTCTCTCAGGCTTTCTGGCACGAGTGGCGCAAAGGCAACACCATCTCCACACCGCGCGGCGACGTGGTTCACCTCGACCTGCGTCACCTGGGCGAGAAAAAGCTGCTGGAACGTCTGCCGTTCATCTGCGAGCTGGCGAAAGCCTACGTCGGCGTCGATCCGGTGAAAGAGCCGATTCCAGTCCGCCCAACGGCGCACTACACCATGGGCGGGATCGAAACCGACCAGCAGTGCGAAACCCGTATTAAGGGTCTGTTCGCCGTCGGTGAATGTTCCTCCGTGGGCCTGCACGGTGCTAACCGCCTCGGCTCAAACTCGCTGGCCGAGCTGGTGGTCTTTGGCCGCATGGCGGGCGAGCGCGCGATGGAACGCGCGGCAACCGCAGGCGAGGCTAACGGTGCCGCGCTGGATGCGCAGGTCGCAGACGTTGAAAAACGCCTGAAAGACCTGGTGAACCAGGAAGGTAACGAGAACTGGTCTAAGATCCGCGACGAGATGGGCCTGTCGATGGAAGAAGGTTGCGGAATCTACCGTACCCCTGAGCTGATGCAAAAAACCGTCGATAAGCTGGCGGAACTGCAGGAGCGCTTCAAGCGCGTGCGCATCACCGACACCTCCAGCGTCTTCAACACCGACCTGCTCTATACCATCGAGCTGGGCCACGGCCTGAACGTGGCGGAATGTATGGCGCACTCTGCGCTGGCGCGTAAAGAGTCGCGTGGGGCGCATCAGCGTCTTGATGAAGGCTGTACCGAACGTGACGACGTCAACTTCCTGAAACACACTCTCGCCTGGCGCGATGCGGATGGCACCACACGTCTGGACTACAGCGACGTGAAAATCACCACGCTGCCGCCGGCTAAACGCGTGTACGGTGCAGAAGCAGAAGCCGCCGAGAAGAAGGAGAAGGCGAATGGCTGAGATGCAAAAACTGAAAGTTGAAGTGGTGCGCTACAACCCGGAAGTGGATGCCGCACCGCACAGCGCTTTCTATGAAGTTCCTTACGACGAGCAAACCTCCCTGCTGGACGCGCTCGGGTATATCAAAGACAACCTGGCGCCAGACCTGAGCTACCGCTGGTCCTGCCGCATGGCGATCTGCGGCTCCTGTGGCATGATGGTCAACAAGGTGCCGAAGCTGGCCTGTAAGACCTTCCTGCGTGACTACACCAAAGGCATCAAGGTCGAAGCCCTGGGCAACTTCCCTATCGAGCGCGATCTGGTGGTCGATATGACCCACTTTATCGAAAGCCTGGAAGCCATTAAGCCTTACATTATTGGCAACCCGCGCACGCCGGATCAGGGGCCAAACACCCAGACCCCGGCTCAGATGGCGAAATACCATCAGTTCTCCGGCTGCATCAACTGCGGTCTTTGCTACGCCGCCTGTCCGCAGTTTGGCCTGAACCCCGAGTTCATCGGCCCGGCCGCCATTACGCTGGCGCACCGCTATAACGAAGACAGCCGCGACCACGGTAAAAAAGAACGTATGGCGCAGCTTAACAGCCAGAACGGCGTCTGGACCTGTACCTTTGTGGGTTATTGCTCCGAAGTCTGTCCGAAGCACGTCGACCCGGCCGCCGCCATTCAGCAGGGTAAAGTGGAAAGCTCGAAAGACTTTCTTATCGCTACCCTGAAACCACGCTAAGGAGTGCATGATGACGACTAAACGCAAAGCCTATGTGCGGCCTGTGCCGTCCACCTGGTGGAAAAACCTGCCGTTTTATCGCTTCTACATGCTGCGTGAAGGCACAGCGGTACCGGCGGTCTGGTTCAGCCTTGAGCTGATGTACGGCGTTTTTGCCCTCAAGCATGGCCCGGAAACCTGGGCCAGCTTTGTCGGTTTCCTGCAAAACCCGATCATTGTCATTCTGAACCTGATCGTGCTTGCGGCCGCGCTGCTGCATACCAAAACCTGGTTTGAACTGGCACCAAAAGCGGCGAACATCATCGTAAAAGGCGAGAAAATGGGGCCAGAACCGGTGATTAAGGGGCTCTGGGCGGTGACGATTCTGGTCACTGTGGTCATTCTGTTTGTCGCACTGTTCTGGTAAGGAGACTACTGTGATCAATCCAAATCCAAAACGTTCTGACGAGCCGGTCTTCTGGGGCCTCTTTGGCGCAGGCGGCATGTGGAGTGCCATCATTGCCCCCGTCATCATTTTGCTGGTGGGCATTATGCTGCCGCTGGGGCTGTTCCCGGGCGATGCGCTGAGCTACGAACGCGTACTGGCATTCGCGAGCAGCTTTATTGGTCGCGTGTTCATCTTCCTGATGATCGTCCTGCCGCTGTGGTGTGGCCTGCACCGTATTCACCATGCGATGCATGACCTGAAAATCCATGTACCGAGCGGGAAATGGGTATTCTACGGTCTGGCGACCATCCTGACCGTGGTCACGCTGATTGCCGTGATCACTATCTGACGCCTCTGGCCCGCCATCCGGCGGGCCTTTTATTTCTGCATCTTCCCCACCAGCCATTGAGCAAACTCGCGCATTGCGGGCGTTTCTGCGCGTGACTGCAGCCTCGTGAGCCAGTAGCTGCCAAGGTCAATCTGCGTCGCAAAGGGTTGTACAATGCGCTCACTGTTCAGCAGATGGGTGAACATATCGACAGGGGCAATCGCGATGCCCGTACCTGCCTGCGCGGCTTCCAGCATGGTCACGGACGAATCAAATACCATTACCCGGTGCGTCGGTGAAGGCGGGTTTTCTCCCGCGGCCTGCATCCAGGCGGTCCACTCGTCGCGCCGGTAAGAACGCAGCAGGGTAAACTTCAGGATATCGGCAGGGGTGTGCAACGCGGCTGAAATGTCAGGCGTGCAAAGCGGTGCAAGCGGTGCAGGGCAAAGAAACGTCGCTTCCGTGCCGTGCCACGCCCCGCCGCCATAACGAATGGCGTAATCAAGCCCCTCGGCTGCCGGATCGACGCGATTGTTGTGCGTCGACAGCTGAAGATCGATATGCGGATAGCAGCGACGAAAGTCAGCGAGCTGCGAGAATAACACCCCGGTAGCAAAGGTACCCACCACGCCAATTTTTAGCTTCTCCTGGGCGCGCTGGCTGGCAAAGCGATCCAGCATTCCGGCAATTCGGTCGAACGAGTCATTTAGCACCGGCAGCAAATTCTCGCCTTCAGTGGTCAACATCAGCCCACGCGAAACGCGGACGAACAACTGGCAGTTAAGATGCTGCTCCAGCGCCTTTACGTGCTGGCTAATCGCGGAATGGGTGACATTCAGCTCAATAGCGGCATGCGTAAAACTAAGGTGCCTTGCGGCAGCTTCGAAGGCGCGAAGCGAATTAAGCGGAAGATAGCTGCGGGTCATGGTCCCATCCGTTAGAAAAATTAACAGCTAATGCTAAATTTAACCGTTTGTCAGCCACAGTCAAATCCAACAGACTACAGCGGTCTGACGGGCCCGGACACTCCCTTGAACTGCTATTACGGAAGATAACCGATGATGACAAAATCCCTAAGCTGTGCCCTGCTGCTCAGCGTCGCCAGTTCTGCATTCGCCGCACCGATGTCCGAAAAACAGCTGGCTGAGGTGGTGGAACGTACCGTTACGCCGCTGATGAACGCGCAGGCCATTCCGGGTATGGCGGTGGCGGTAATTTATCAGGGTCAGCCACACTACTTTACCTTCGGTAAAGCCGATGTTGCGGCGAACAAACCCGTCACCCCGCAAACCCTGTTTGAGCTGGGCTCTATAAGTAAAACCTTCACCGGCGTACTGGGCGGCGATGCCATTGCCCGGGGTGAAATAGCGCTGGGCGATCCGGCAGCAAAATACTGGCCTGAGCTCACGGGCAAGCAGTGGCAGGGCATTCGCATGCTGGATCTGGCAACCTACACCGCAGGCGGTCTGCCGTTACAGGTGCCGGATGAGGTCACGGATACCGCCTCTCTGCTGCGCTTTTATCAAAACTGGCAGCCGCAGTGGAAGCCGGGCACCACGCGTCTTTACGCTAACGCCAGCATCGGTCTTTTTGGTGCGCTGGCGGTTAAACCTTCCGGCATGAGCTATGAGCAGGCCATGACGACGCGGGTCTTTAAACCCCTCAAGCTGGACCATACCTGGATTAACGTCCCGAAAGCGGAAGAGGCGCATTACGCCTGGGGATACCGTGAGGGTAAAGCGGTCCACGTTTCGCCAGGGATGCTGGACGCGGAAGCCTATGGCGTAAAAACTAACGTGAAGGATATGGCGAGCTGGCTGATAGCCAACATGAAGCCGGATTCTCTTCAGGCTCCCTCACTCAAGCAAGGCATTGCTCTGGCGCAGTCTCGCTACTGGCGCGTGGGGGCTATGTATCAGGGGTTGGGCTGGGAGATGCTCAACTGGCCGGTCGATGCCAAAACCGTCGTCGGAGGCAGTGATAACAAGGTGGCGCTGGCACCATTGCCCGTGGCAGAAGTGAATCCACCCGCGCCGCCGGTCAAGGCCTCCTGGGTCCATAAAACAGGCTCGACGGGCGGGTTTGGCAGCTACGTGGCATTTATTCCTGAAAAGCAGCTCGGCATTGTGATGCTGGCGAATAAAAGCTATCCGAACCCGGCACGCGTTGAGGCGGCATACCGTATCCTCGACGCGCTGCAGTAAAACATTGCCGGGTGGCGGCTTCGCCTTACCCGGCCTACAAAACCACGATGTGCGGCGAAATTCGCCGCACAATCTTCCGCATTTTTCCTGCTGTCATCTACACTTAACAAAAAACAGTAAGGAAACTCCTATGCGCATTCTGCCTGTTATCGCCGCGGTGACAGCCGCGTTTTTAGTGGTTGCCTGCAGTTCCCCTACCCCGCCTCCTGGCGTCACCGTCGTCACGCCTTTTGATGCACAACGCTTCCTTGGAACATGGTATGAAATCGCGCGCCTCGACCATCGGTTTGAGCAGGGTCTAGAGAAGGTCACGGCGAATTACAGTCCGATGGATGATGGCGGTATTCAGGTGATCAACCGGGGCTATAATCCCGATCGGGAGATGTGGCAGCAGTCGGTGGGAAAAGCGTACTTCACTGGCGACCCGCGACGGGCCGCGCTTAAGGTCTCTTTCTTTGGTCCGTTTTATGGCGGTTATAACGTGATAGCGCTCGACAAAGCGTATCGCCATGCGCTGGTCTGTGGGCCGGATCGCGACTACCTGTGGATACTCTCCCGCACGCCAACTATTTCACCCGAAGTGAAGCAGCAGATGCTGGACGTCGCGACCCGGCAAGGGTTTGATGTATCAAAACTTATCTGGGTAAAACAGCCCCATTAGTGGGTGCTGAGCTTAAGCCCAACGATCCCGGCCACAATCAGAGCGAGGCTGGCGATACGCGCCAGACTCGCTGACTCGCCAAGCAGCAGAATGCCGGTGATGGCGGCCCCCACCGCGCCAATACCCGTCCAGACGGCATAAGCCGTTCCCACAGGCAAAGAGCGCATCGCCCAGGATAGCAGAACAATACTGACTATCATGGCGGTAACGGTAATGACGCTGGGCGTCAGGCGGGTAAATCCGTGGGTGTACTTGAGACCAATCGCCCATACCACTTCGAGCAGGCCAGCAATAAAAAGAATGATCCAGGACATGTCAGGCTCCTTAACTTAATGCAAGTTGGGGCCGTCCCCGGTGAAAGAAACGCTTACGGGTCGTCCCGTAAGGCAGAGATTACGCCACCTATTGTGGTTAGCGTGCTATTTTTTTTCAATCCTTTTTTGCTGAACACGTTAAGGCAAGAAATAGCCGCAGTATGGCGCGGAGTTCCGGCTTTTAGCACTCATCCGACTTCTCTATGATGATGTGCTTTCTGATGGCAGGAAGCCAAACCACTAGCCGACTGCGAATAAAATATGTTCAAAATTCTTTTGATTGACCGTTGTCACTTCACCCGCGCGGGGTTTGAGGCATGGCTCAATCATTCCGGTTTGTTCCCGGGACACTACGTTGTGACCGGGCTGAATAATCTGTTTCTTGCCAGAGAACACATTCTGCAATGGAAACCTGCGCTGGTCATCGCTGACCTGTACGGCTTCAGGCAGGATATTCACCATTTTCAGCAGCTCTCTTCTCTGCTTAACGCCAGTGAACGCTTACCGTTTATTTTACTGCAGTCGGGAGAGGACAGCGGCATGACCGACTGGCTTGGGAAGTTCCCGGTGTGGTCGTCACTGTTGAAAAACGCCAGTCTCGAAGAGGTGGCAACGGTTATCAACGATGCGTTAATTTCGCGCGCCAGCGCTGACAGGCCAACGGCGGCAGCCCCTTTGCTGACCCGACAGGAAGAGAAGGTGCTGACATTATGGATGGACGGCGCGAGCAATCAAAAAATTGCCGCTCACCTGAGCATCAACGGAAAAACGGTTTATACCTATAAACGCAATATCCGCATGAAATTACATATGGATACGCGATTTTCTCCGTTCTTATCCCTGCAGGAATCAGAAAGCTGACGGTACGAAACCCGGCTGGTCCCGTACCGTTTATTCATTACTGCTGAGCTTTTGTTGCCGCACCAGAGATTGCGCTACCACCTTCAGAAATATCCTGACCGACGCCACGCGTGGTATTACATGCCGTTAACACTGAAGAAAGTACCAGGACTGAAAAGATCGCTGCAATTGTCTTCTTAACCATAATATCTTCCTTTTATAGCCAAAGTTGTTTTGTGTATAGCAACTTAAGAATAGACAAAATCCCGCCGGTTGACGGAAGAGGAAGCATTTTTAGGAAAATTAGACGAACTTAGCTGGCGGCGTGAGAAATGATATGACCCAGATCCTGGATATCTTGTCCCATTCCACGCGTGGTGTTACAGCCAGAAAGCAATGCACTGGAGAGCGCTAACAGAAGCAGAATTTTAACGGTACGTTTCATCATCCCTGCCTGCAAAAAATCGGGCGCAGCGGGCGCTGCGCCTTCAATCATACGTAAATTACTTCACGCGGGATACGTATTCGCCGGAGCGGGTATCCACTTTGATCACTTCGCCAGTCTGTACGAACAGTGGCACTTTCACCACTGCGCCGGTAGACAGTTTGGCTGGCTTACCGCCGGTACCTGCGGTATCACCCTTCAGACCTGGATCGGTTTCAACGATTTCCAGTTCTACGAAGTTTGGTGGGGTCACTGCGATAGGCTGGCCGTTCCACAGGGTCACGATGCACTCAGCCTGATCCAGCAGCCATTTAGCGCTGTCACCTACCGCTTTCTCATCAGCAGATAGCTGTTCGAAAGTGGAGTTGTTCATGAAATGCCAGAACTCGCCATCGTTGTACAGATAGGTCAGGTTCATATCAACAACATCAGCGCCTTCAGCAGAGTCAGTAGACTTGAAGGTTTTCTCAACACGGGTACCGGTCAGCAGACGGCGCAGCTTAACGCGTGCGAATGCCTGGCCTTTACCTGGTTTAACGAATTCGCTGGCTTCAACCGCGTACGGTTCGCCGTCCATCATGATTTTAAGACCAGCACGAAAATCGTTGCTATAGTACGTTGCCATAAGGCCCTCTAAATTTGTTAACTGGTAGCTAAGCCACAAAATGGCGCATATTGTAACCCTAAACACCCCGTCCAGAGAAGATTGGTTATCGCAACTTGCCGATGTAATCACCAGTCCTGATGAATTGCTGCGTCTTTTAGACCTCGATCAGCACCCAGAGTTGCTTGCAGGCCGCGAGGCAAAGCGCCTTTTCGCCCTGCGCGTTCCCCGTGCGTTTGTGGCGCGGATGGAGAAAGGCAACCCCGACGATCCGCTATTAAAACAAACGCTTACTTCGCAGGATGAATTCATTACTGCGCCGGGATACAGCACCGATCCGCTGGAAGAGCAGAACAGCGTGGTGCCGGGTTTACTGCACAAGTATCTCAACCGCGCCCTGCTGCTGGTAAAAGGCGGCTGTGCGGTAAATTGTCGTTATTGCTTCCGTCGGCACTTCCCCTATGCCGAAAACCAGGGCAATAAACGCAACTGGCAGGTCGCGCTGGACTATATCGCCGCCCATCCGGAGCTGGATGAGATTATTTTTTCCGGCGGTGACCCGTTGATGGCGAAAGATCATGAGCTGGACTGGCTGCTGACTCAGCTTGAAGCCATCCCGCACATTAAGCGCCTGCGCATTCATAGCCGCTTACCGATTGTTATTCCGGCACGTATCACCGACGGCCTTGTGGCACGCCTGGAGCAATCCCGCCTGCAGGTGCTGCTGGTGAATCATATTAACCATGCGAACGAAATTGACGATGCGTTTCGCGCGGCGATGGCGCGACTGCGTAAAGCGGGCGTGACGCTGCTGAACCAGAGCGTGCTGCTGCGCGGCGTGAATGACAGCGCCCGCGTGCTGGCCGATCTGAGCAATGCCCTGTTTGATGCGGGCGTGATGCCGTATTACCTGCACGTGCTGGATCGCGTTCAGGGCGCGGCGCATTTCATGGTGACGGATGAAGAAGCCCGGCAGATTATGCGCGAACTGTTAACGCTGGTTTCAGGCTATATGGTGCCGAAGCTGGCACGCGAGATTGGCGGAGAGCCGAGCAAGACGCCGCTCGATTTGCAGCTGCGGCAGCACTAAAAAGGCAGGTGGCGCTACGCTTACCCGCCCTACAGGGCCGGGCGCAGCGCCATTAGCACATTACATCAGTTCGGGCACTTATAGACCTGGCCCGTCATCTGGCTGGCGGTCGGCACGAAGCTGGACAGCATACTCTGCGTTGGGCTACTTACGCCGTAAATCACGTTGCCGCCCATTGCCGCAGCCTGATTACGCAGGGCATTCGCCGCTCCGCGCATAGAACCGCCTTCCTCACCGTGCTGACCCGACATCCAGTTACTTTGTTCACCGGTTGCCGTGCCTAACAGCTGGCATTCACTGCCAGGCTTATCTTCCACAAAGCGAACGCCCTGGCCCGCTGCCGACAGCTCATTGCTGGAGCTACAACCCGCCAGCAGCAGTGCTGCCCCTACAATCCCTGCACAGACTTTTACGCGCATGTTATTCCTCGTTTTCAATAAGCTGGACAGTAATTGTCCGTGTGTAAATCTTATACCTAAAAGATGACTAAAAGAAAAACCCCCGCGCATTTCTGCGAGCCAGATTCCGCGAGGCACTCCTCCGACATCTTAAATGAATTCTGATAATAACCTTTGGGATATCGTGTTTTAGCCCCCGATCGTTTTTAGTGATGCAACGTACAACTTTTGTACGCGACTAAAAAAGGAGGTTTTATGAGTGCATCATCCTCAGGAGAGGAAAAAGTGACATGGGTGGGTTATGTGGCGTTTGTACTTACCATCGTTTTTTTCTCGGGCTTTTTCGCCAAAAGCACCGAATGGTGGCGCGTGCTGGATTTTACCGTCTTAAACGGCAGCTTTGGCCCGGTCAACGGCGCTCTGACGTTTCGCGGAACGGGCGGAACGGGGGCGAAAGACGGTTTCCTCTTTGCCCTTGAGCTGGCTCCCTCGGTCATTTTATCGCTTGGTATCATCGCCGTCACCGAAGGTCTGGGCGGGCTGCGTGCCGCACAGCAGCTTATGACCCCCATTTTACGTCCGCTGCTGGGTGTGCCGGGCGTTTGCTCCCTGGCGCTGATAGCCAACCTGCAAAACACCGATGCGGCGGCAGGGATGACCAAAGAGTTAACCGATGAAGGCGCGATTACGGACCAGGAGCGTGCTATTTTCGCCACCTTTCAGACCAGCGGTAGCGCCATCATTACCAACTATTTTTCTTCCGGTGCCGCGCTCTTCACCGTTATCACCATCCCGGTGATTACGCCGCTGGCCGTTATTCTGGTGTTTAAATTCGTTGGTGCGAACGTCCTGCGCCTGTGGATCGCCCACATGGAAAATCGTCATCTTCAGGAGGAAGAACATGATCGCCCAGCCGCGTAAAAATATCATGGATCTGTTTATTGACGGCGCCCGGCGCGGCTTTACCATCGCCACCACCAGCCTCTTGCCGAACGTCGTCATGGCGTTTGTCATCATTCAGGCGCTCAAGGTCACCGGCCTGCTGGATATTGTCGGCAAGATATGCGAGCCAATTATGGCGCTGTGGGGCCTTCCGGGTGCGGCGGCAACGGTTCTTTTGGCCTCGGTGATGAGTATGGGCGGCGGCGTGGGCGTCTGCGCCAGCCTGGTCGCCGCCGGCACGCTCAACGGCCACGATGCCACCATCCTGCTGCCCGCCATCTATCTGATGGGCAATCCGGTGCAAAACACCGGCCGCTGCCTGGGTACCGCCGGCGTAAACCCGAAATATTATCCGCATATTATTACTCTTTGTGTCATTAATGCCCTGCTCTCAATGTGGGTGATGCAGCTACTCTTCTGAGGAGATAAAAATGGATTTTTCAGTGCTGAACCCTCACCTTTTCCGCAACGCACATCTCTACGCCCCGGAGGATAAGGGACGTTGCGATCTGCTGATCGCTGCGGGAAAAATCGTGGCGATCGAAAAAGCGAACCACGGAACAACGAGGCCAGACTGCCCGGAAAGCGATCTGGCTGGGGCGGTGGTTTGCCCGGGGTTTATCGACCAGCATGTGCATTTGATCGGTGGCGG
This sequence comes from Enterobacter sp. SST3, assembly GCF_000286655.1. Taxonomy (NCBI): domain Bacteria; kingdom Pseudomonadati; phylum Pseudomonadota; class Gammaproteobacteria; order Enterobacterales; family Enterobacteriaceae; genus Enterobacter; species Enterobacter sp. SST3. The sequence goes on from NZ_ALNS01000034.1 coordinate 63,310, forward strand.
CGGCGAGGCGGGCCCTCACACCCGCACGCCAGAGGTTCGCCTGTCTGCACTTGTGGCCGCAGGCATCACCTCGGTTGTTGGCCTGCTCGGCACCGACGGCGTGACCCGGCATCCTGAATCGCTGCTGGCAAAAACGCGGGCGCTTGAGCATGAAGGGATCAGCGCGTGGATGCTGACAGGCGCATACGGGCTGCCTTCTCCGACGATTACCGGCAGCATCGAAAAGGATGTGGCGCTGATTGATAAAATCATTGGCGTGAAATGCGCGATCTCTGACCATCGTTCTTCCGCGCCAGCCGAGGACCAGCTCGCCAGTATGGCTGCCCAGTCACGCGTAGGCGGGCTGTTGGGTGCCAAAGCGGGCATTTCCGTGTTTCACCTCGGCAACAGCCCAAAGCTGCTGGAGCCGCTATTTAGCATCCTGAATAACGCCGACGTTCCCCGCGTGAAACTGCTGCCAACGCACGTAAACCGCGCCCGGGCGCTGTTCCTTGCCGCGCTGAGCTATGCCCGCGAAGGCGGCTTTATCGACATCACGACCAGCATCAGTGAACCGATTGACGCCGCCAGCGCCATCGTGATGGGCCGCGAGGCGCAGGTGCCGTTTAACCGGCTTACGCTCAGTTCGGACGGCAACGGCAGCCAGCCGAAATTTGATGAGAGCGGCAATCTGGTGGGGATGGGCGTGGCGGGGTTCGAATCCCTGCTCGAAACGCTGCAGCAGCTGGTCAGCCGGCATCAGCTGCCGCTGGAAGAGGCGCTTCTTCCCTTTACGCGAAACGTGGCGGCGTTTCTCGGGCTGGAGCATAAGGGGCGGCTCGCGCCCGGATGCGATGCCGATTTTCTGGTGCTGACGGACGATCTGAAGATTCGCGAGGTCTGGGCCAAAGGCCGCCAGATGGTGCGTGAAGGTGCCGTGTGCGTCAAAGGCACTTTCGAATAGCACCCAATAAAAAACCCCGGGCATTTCTGCCCGGGGTTCGTTCTGAGAGGTTCAGAACAACATGATTACATCATGCCGCCCATTCCACCCATGCCGCCCATGCCAGCAGCACCTAAGTCAGGCGCATCGCCTTTAGGCAGGTCGGTCACCATGCACTCGGTGGTGATCATCAGACCAGCAACAGAGGCCGCGTACTGCAGAGCAGAACGGGTCACTTTAGTTGGGTCCAGGATACCGAAGTCGATCATGTTGCCGTATTCTTCAGTTGCCGCGTTGTAACCGTAGTTACCTTCGCCCGCTTTCACCTTGTTTGCTACCACAGATGGCTCTTCACCGGCGTTAGACACGATCTGACGCAGAGGCGCTTCCATTGCGCGCAGCGCAACTTTGATACCCACGTTCTGGTCTTCGTTCTGAGCGGTCAGGCCAGCCAGTTTAGCGGCAACGCGCACCAGCGCAACGCCACCACCCGCAACCACACCTTCTTCTACCGCAGCACGGGTTGCGTGCAGGGCATCGTCAACGCGTGCTTTTTTCTCTTTCATTTCAACTTCGGTCGCAGCACCGACTTTGATTACCGCAACGCCGCCTGCCAGTTTCGCTACGCGCTCCTGCAGTTTTTCACGGTCGTAATCGGAAGTCGCTTCTTCGATCTGCTTACGGATCTGACCTACGCGGCCCTGAATAGCGGCTTCTTCACCCACGCCATCAATGATGGTGGTGGTGTCTTTGTTGATCACAACGCGTTTTGCCTGGCCCAGGTCTTCCAGGGTCGCTTTTTCCAGCTCCATACCGATCTCTTCAGAGATCACGGTACCGCCGGTCAGGGTAGCGATATCCTGCAGCATTGCTTTACGACGATCGCCGAAGCCTGGTGCTTTAACCGCAGCCACTTTCACGATGCCGCGCATGGTGTTAACCACCAGGGTCGCCAGCGCTTCGCCTTCAACATCTTCAGCGATGATAACCAGCGGCTTGCCTGCTTTCGCAACGGCTTCCAGCACTGGCAGCATTTCGCGGATGTTGGAGATTTTTTTGTCAGCCAGCAGGATGAACGGGCTTTCCAGCTCAACAGCGCCAGTCTCTGGCTTGTTGATGAAGTATGGGGACAGGTAACCGCGGTCGAACTGCATACCTTCAACCACGTCCAGTTCGTCTTCCAGACCGGTACCGTCTTCAACGGTGATCACGCCTTCTTTACCGACTTTGTCCATCGCTTCCGCGATCAGTTTACCTACGGTTTCGTCGGAGTTAGCGGAGATGGTACCAACCTGAGCAATCGCTTTAGAGTCAGAGCACGGTACGGACAGCGCTTTCAGTTCTTCCACAGCGGAGGCGACAGCTTTGTCGATACCACGTTTCAGATCCATTGGGTTCATGCCCGCCGCAACGGCTTTCAGACCTTCGGTGATGATGGCCTGCGCCAGAACGGTCGCGGTGGTGGTACCGTCGCCTGCAGCGTCGTTCGCTTTAGAGGCCACTTCTTTCACCATCTGCGCGCCCATGTTTTCGAACTTGTCTTCCAGCTCGATTTCACGTGCTACAGAAACACCGTCTTTGGTGATGGTTGGCGCGCCGAAGGATTTATCCAGCACTACGTTACGGCCTTTCGGGCCCAGGGTCACTTTAACTGCATCTGCCAGTACGTTTACGCCGCGGAGCATTTTTACACGAGCGTCGTTACCGAATTTTACGTCTTTAGCTGCCATGTTCTTATTTCCTCAAATTCTCGTGCGTAAATTACGCTTCAACAATTGCCAGAATGTCGCTCTCGGACATGATCAACACTTCTTCATTGTCGATCTTCTCGGATTTCACGCCGTAGCCATCGTTGAAAATTACGATGTCACCAACTTTAACGTCCAGTGGCTGCACAGTTCCGTTTTCCAGGATGCGGCCCTTACCGACAGCGATGATTTCGCCACGCGTTGATTTGGCTGCTGCAGAACCGGTCAGAACGATGCCGCCAGCAGACTTGGTTTCAACTTCTTTACGTTTGACGATCACACGATCATGTAACGGACGAATACTCATTGATAGCTCTCCTTTGAGAAAGTCATTATCAGTTATGGATGACGCCGGCCCGCATGCGGTTTTCCGACTAGTGCCCTGAGAGATGGGGATAGCTTTTTACCCCTTCAAGGGGGAGTTGAAAAAAAATTTTGCGAAAGTGTTACCATCGCCTCTCTTTTGGAATTGGCAGGACGATGTCAATGAGTGGACTCAAGCAGGAGTTGGGGCTGGCGCAGGGCGTCGGCCTGCTCTCAACCTCCTTGTTAGGAACGGGCGTGTTCGCCGTACCTGCACTGGCGGCACTGGTAGCCGGAAATAACAGTCTGTGGGCGTGGCCCGTTCTGATTGTATTGGTTTTCCCGATTGCCATTGTGTTTGCCATCCTGGGGCGGCATTTCCCCAGCGCGGGCGGCGTGGCGCATTTTGTCGGGCTGGCATTTGGCCCGCGACTGGAGCGTGTGACCGGCTGGCTGTTTCTCTCCGTTATTCCGGTTGGGCTTCCTGCGGCGCTGCACATTGCAACCGGCTTTGGCCAGGCGCTGTTTGGCTGGCATGACGAGCAGTTGCTGTTGGCCGAACTGGGTACGCTGGCTATCGTCTGGTGGGTGGGTTCACGCGGAGCCCGCTCCAGCGCCAACCTGCAGACACTGGTTGCGGTGCTGATTGTCGCGCTCGTTGCCGCTATCTGGTGGGCGGGCGATATCACCGTAAAAGAGATTCCCTTCCCGGCCGTGACAGACGTCGACCACTCACAGCTTTTTGCCGCGCTCTCCGTCATGTTCTGGTGTTTTGTCGGTCTGGAAGCCTTTGCCCATCTGGCGTCGGAATTTAAGCAGCCTGAACGTGATTTCCCCCGCGCACTGATGATCGGCCTGCTGCTGGCAGGCACGGTGTACTGGGCGTGTACCGTGCTGGTGTTGCACTTCAAGGCTTTCGGAGCCGATCTCGCCGCCGCGGCATCGCTGCCGGGTATCGTGGTTGAACTGTTTGGTGTGAAGGCGCTGTGGATCGCCTGCGTTATCGGCTATCTGGCCTGTTTTGCCAGCCTTAACATTTATATCCAGAGCTTTGCCCGTCTGGTGTGGTCTCAGGCGCTTTACAGACCTGATAACCGCCTCGCACGGCTGTCTAAACGCCAGCTGCCGCTGAATGCCCTGAATGCCGTACTGGGCTGCTGCGTGGTGAGTACGCTGTGCATTTACGCCCTGAAGGTCAATCTGGATACGCTGCTCGTCTACGCCAATGGCATTTTCATCATGATCTACCTGCTGTGCATGCTGGCAGGTTGTCGTCTGCTGAAAGGCCGTTATAAAGCACTGGCGTTTGTTGGTGGGCTGCTGTGCCTGCTGTTGCTGGCAATGGTGGGGTGGAAAAGTATGTACGCCATTGTCATGCTGGCGGTGTTGTGGCTGGCGCTTTAGTAGGCCCGGTAAACGAAGCGCCACCGGGCAACAAAATCACCGATCGTCTTTGTGATCCAGACGGTCGTGCTGTTCATCCTTACGCTGATACTCCCCTTCAAACGTGTCGCCTGGCCCGGTGCTGAACCCACCGCCCGGCATACGGCTAAAGCGCAGATGCGGCAGCAGCTTCATGGTCAGGTGCTTTTGCACCGGCGGCAGAAGCAGCAGAAGGCCGAGGAAGTCGGTGAAGAACCCGGGCAGAATCAGCAGCAGCCCCGCAATAATCAACGACACGCTTTTGATCATCTCTTCCGCCGGGCTTTCGCCTGCGGCCATCTTTTGCTGCATTATCAGGAAATTTTTGAAACCCTGATTACGCACCAGCGACATGCCGATGACGGAGGTGAAAATCACCAGAATCAGCGTCAGCAGGACGCCCAGCACATGGGCAACCTGGATGAAAATGGAAATCTCAATGTAAACATAGAGAAAGAAAGCAATAAACGGTATCCAGCGCACTGGCATCTCCTGTGTGGCAGAGGCCATCGGCCCCTGTCTGAATGTGTTCGCGACGCGCGTTTGTATGAGATGGTGACGGTTAGCGAAAATTCAATCAGTTTGCACGGATATTTTTTTTGGAAATATTAAAGCGGTGACCCATTTCACAGATTAATAATTATCATGGAATCGGCTCGATAATAAGTGATCCAGCTTACGGCAATTCGCTATCATCAGCATATGATCTCGAGCATCTGGCTGATTGAGGGAATAATCGTCGGTCAGAAAATATTCAAAACCACATAAATACTGTGCGTTTAGTACAATCCATCGGCAGCTTGAAAAGAAGGTTCACATGTTAAACAACATTCGTATCGAAGAAGACTTGTTGGGTACCAGGGAAGTTCCAGCGGATGCCTACTACGGTGTCCACACTCTGAGAGCGATTGAAAACTTCTACATCAGCAACAGCAAAATCAGCGACATCCCTGAGTTTGTTCGTGGCATGGTGATGGTGAAGAAAGCCGCAGCCCTGGCCAACAAAGAGCTGCAAACCATTCCTAAAAGCGCGGCAAATGCGATTATCGCAGCCTGCGATGAAGTGCTGAACAACGGCAAATGCATGGATCAGTTCCCGGTTGACGTCTATCAGGGCGGCGCGGGCACCTCCGTCAACATGAATACCAACGAAGTACTGGCAAACATTGGCCTGGAGCTGATGGGTCACCAGAAAGGTGAATACCAGTACCTGAACCCGAACGACCACGTCAACAAATGCCAGTCCACCAACGACGCGTACCCTACCGGCTTCCGTATCGCGGTGTATGCCTCCGTGGTGAAACTGGTGGATGCGATCAACCAACTGGGTGATGGCTTCCAGCGTAAAGCGGTTGAGTTCCAGGACATTCTGAAAATGGGTCGTACCCAGCTGCAGGATGCGGTGCCGATGACCCTCGGCCAGGAATTCCACGCGTTTAACGTACTGCTGAACGAAGAGACCAAAAATCTGCTGCGCACCTCCGAGCTGCTGCTGGAAGTGAACCTGGGCGCTACCGCCATCGGTACGCGTCTGAACACCCCGGATGGCTATCAGCAGCTGGCGGTACAGAAGCTGGCTGAAGTGTCCAACCTGCCGGTTGTGCCTGCAGAAGACCTGATTGAAGCGACCTCCGACTGCGGCGCCTACGTCATGGTACACAGCGCGCTGAAACGTCTGGCGGTGAAGCTGTCCAAAATTTGTAACGACCTGCGCCTGCTCTCTTCCGGCCCGCGCGCTGGCCTGAACGAAATCAACCTGCCAGAACTGCAGGCAGGTTCGTCCATCATGCCAGCCAAGGTGAACCCGGTCGTGCCAGAAGTAGTGAATCAGGTTTGCTTCAAAGTCATCGGTAACGATACGACCGTGACCATGGCCTCTGAAGCGGGTCAGCTGCAGCTGAACGTGATGGAGCCAGTCATTGGCCAGGCGATGTTTGAATCTATCCACATTCTGACCAACGCCTGCTACAACCTGCTGGAAAAATGCATCAACGGCATCACGGCGAATAAAGAAGTCTGCGAGGGTTATGTCTATAACTCTATCGGGATCGTCACCTACCTCAACCCGTTCATCGGGCACCATAACGGCGACATCGTCGGTAAGATTTGCGCCGAAACCGGTAAGAGCGTGCGTGAAGTGGTGCTGGAACGCGGGCTGTTGACCGAAGCCGAGCTGGACGATATTTTCTCAGCCCAGAACCTGATGCACCCGGCCTATAAAGCGAAACGATATACCGATGAAAGCGAACAGTAACCGTTCAGGCTAGGCTTCTTAAGGCACGTCACTTGTGACGTGCCTTTTTTCTTTTTAGGCGTTACCAAAATACAACAATTCAATATCAACTTGTTAATAAGCAAGGCAGGTCCTTATGTTTGGAGCAGAACTCGTCATCGTCTTGTTGGCGATTTATTTGGGAGCACGACTCGGGGGTATCGGCATCGGTTTTGCCGGCGGTCTTGGAGTGCTCGTTCTTACCCTTATCTTTCAGATTAAACCCGGCGCAATCCCGTTCGACGTTATCGAAATCATCATGGCAGTCATTGCCGCTATTGCCGCCATGCAGGTGGCAGGCGGTATGGACTACCTGGTGAGCCTGGCGGAGCGCATGCTACGCCGCCACCCGAAATACATAACCTTCCTTGCTCCGCTGGTGACCTGGTTTATGACCATTCTCGCCGGTACTGGCCACACCGCTTTCTCCACGCTGCCGGTGATCACCGAAGTGGCGAAAGAACAGGGCATCCGTCCGTCGCGTCCGCTCTCTATTGCCGTCGTCGCGTCCCAGATCGCGATTACCGCCTCGCCGATTTCCGCGGCGGTGGTCTTCTTCGCCGGTATCCTGGAGCCGATGGGCGTGAGCTACCTGACGCTGCTGGCGATCTGCATTCCGGTGACGCTGATTGCGGTGATGATTACCGCCGTGCTGTGTAACTTCCTCGGTGCTGAACTGAAAGACGATCCGGTTTATCAGGAGCGTCTGGCAAAAGGTGAAGTGAGCCTGCGCGGCAGCCAGGTCTTCGAACTGAAGCCACATGCGAAACGCTCCGTGCTGCTGTTCCTGATTGGTATTGTCGCCGTCATGTTCTATGCGACCGCCATCAGCGATACCGTGGGGCTGATCCAGAACCCGGTCCTGCCGCGTAACGAAGCGATTGTGGTGTTCATGCTGACCATCGCGACGCTGATTAGCATCACCTGTAAAATTGATACCAGCGAAGTGCTGAACGCCAGCACCTTCAAATCCGGTATGAGCGCCTGCGTGTGCGTACTGGGTGTGGCGTGGCTTGGTGATACCTTCGTGAAAGCGCACATCAGTGATATCCAGACCGTCGCTGGTGACCTGCTGCACAACTACCCGTGGCTGCTGGCTGTCGTGCTGTTCTTCGCGGCGACCCTGCTTTACTCCCAGGCGGCGACCACCAAAGCGCTGATGCCTGCGGCGCTGATGCTGGGTGTGACGCCGCTGACGGCAATTGCCTCTTTTGCGGCGGTTTCTGCCCTGTTCGTATTGCCAACCTACCCAACCCTGCTGGCGGCGGTGGAGATGGACGACACCGGCTCAACCCGTATCGGTAAGTACGTGTTTAACCACGCGTTCCTCATCCCGGGCGTGGTGGCGATTACGCTTTGCGTGGTCCTCGGCTTTATCATCGGCGGCATTGTGCTGTAAACGGTTAGCCGTTGTAAAAATAGTTAAAATCGGGCCGCTCAGCGGCCCGTTTCATTAATGACCAGTCGTCTTGCGTGATATAGTGAAGACTTTCGTGATGAGGAGGTCGACTTGTGAACACGCCTGATGCCGTTGTCGTACTGTGCACCGCCCCTGATGAAGCTTCTGCCCAGGATCTCGCCGCCAAAGTGCTGGCCGAAAAACGGGCAGCCTGCGTCACGCTCCTCCCCGGCGCTACCTCTCTTTACTATTGGGAAGGTAAGCTGGAGCAAGAGTACGAAGTCCAGATGTTGCTTAAAACCAATCTGGCGAATCAGCAGGCACTCCTGGACTGCCTCAAATCTCATCATCCTTACCAAACCCCGGAACTGCTGGTCTTGCCAGTGGTTCATGGCGATAACGACTATCTCTCATGGCTCAACGCTTCCTTACGCTGATCCTGCTGCTTTGCAGCACATCAGTTTTTGCCGGGCTGTTTGACGCGCCCGGCCGTTCGAACTTCATTCCTGCCGATCGGGCGTTTGTTTTCGATTTCCAGCAAAACCAGCACGACCTTACGCTCAACTGGCAGGTGAAAGAGGGCTATTACCTCTATCGCAAGCAGGTGAGCATTACGCCTGCTCAGGCCAGCGTGGGCGCATTACAAATGCCCGCTGGCGAGTGGCATGAAGATGAGTTTTACGGCAAAAGCGAAATCTATCGCCAGCGCCTGAGCGTGCCCGTTACGGTGAACCAGGCGGATAAAGGCGCGACCCTGACGGTGACCTACCAGGGATGCGCGAATGCCGGATTCTGCTATCCGCCGGAAACAAAGGTGGTTCCGCTTAGTGAGGTGAAAGCGTCGCCCACGATTTCCCCTCTTCCTTCAGGCGAGAAGCATGAGGATACCGCTGACCTTCCGTTCTCCGCGCTGTGGGCCTTACTGATTGGCATTGGCATTGCCTTTACCCCCTGCGTGCTGCCGATGTATCCGCTCATCTCTGGCATCGTACTGGGCGGCAAACAGCGCCTTTCCACCGCACGCGCGCTGCTGCTGGCCTTTATTTACGTGCAGGGTATGGCGCTGACCTACACGGCGCTCGGCCTTGTGGTCGCCGCTGCCGGGTTGCAGTTCCAGGCCGCACTTCAGCACCCTTATGTGCTGATTGGCCTGTCGGCGATATTTATTCTGCTGGCACTGTCGATGTTTGGCCTGTTCACGCTGCAGTTACCGTCTGCTCTGCAAACCCGCTTAACGCTGATGAGTAATCGTCAGCAGGGAGGCTCGGCAGGCGGCGTGTTTATGATGGGGGCCATCGCCGGACTGATTTGCTCCCCTTGCACCACTGCCCCGCTGAGCGCCATCCTGCTCTATATTGCCCAGAGCGGCAATCTGTGGCTCGGCGGCGGTACGCTGTACCTTTATGCGCTGGGCATGGGCCTGCCGCTCATTCTGGTCACGGTTTTTGGCAACCGCCTGCTGCCGAAGAGCGGCCCGTGGATGGAGACGGTGAAAACCGCATTTGGTTTTGTGATTCTGGCGCTGCCGGTGTTTCTGCTGGAACGCATTACGGGTGACGTCTGGGGCACTCGCCTGTGGGCGATGCTCGGCGTAGCGTTCTTCTCCTGGGCATTTATCGTCAGTCTGGGGGCCAAAAAAGCGTGGATGCGCCTGGTGCAAATTCTCCTGCTCGCCGCCGCGCTGGTGAGCGTGCGTCCTCTGCAGGATTGGGCGTTCGGCTCGCCGGTCGGCCAGACGCAGGCGCATTTGAACTTTATGCAGATTAAGAACGTCGATGAGCTCAACAGCGCGCTTGCGCAGGCGAAGGGCAAACCGGTGATGCTCGATCTCTATGCCGACTGGTGCGTCGCCTGTAAAGAGTTTGAAAAATACACCTTTAGCGATCCACAGGTGCAAAACGCCCTGAAAGAGACGGTTCTGCTCCAGGCGAACGTAACCGCCAATAATGCGCAGGATAAGGCTCTGCTGAAGCAGCTTAACGTGCTCGGGCTGCCAACCATTCTGTTCTTCAATCAACAGGGTCAGGAGCAGCCAGAACAGCGTGTAACCGGGTTTATGGATGCAGCGGCATTTAGCGCGCATTTGCGCAATCGCCAACCGTAAACAACACTTTAAACGGAACATACCGTTGGGAATAGCGGAGGAGATAACCGTGCAACGTGAAGACGTACTGGGACAAGCCCTGCAATTACTTGAGATTTATGGGATCGCCAGCACCACGCTTGAGATGGTAGCCGACCGTATCGATTACCCCCTGGATGATCTTAAGCGCTTCTGGCCGGATAAAGAGGCGCTCGTTTATGATGCTCTGCGCTATCTCAGCCAGCAGGTTGATATCTGGCGCAGGCAGCTGATGCTGAATGAAGAACTGACTGCGGAACAAAAGCTGCTGGCGCGCTATACCGCCCTGACGGAATGTGTCAGCAACAATCGCTATCCGGGCTGCCTGTTTATTGCGGCCTGTACGTTCTATCCCGATCCCGACCATCCTGTCCATCAGTTGGCGGAGCAGCAAAAACGGGCTGCGCATGACTTCACTCACGAGCTGCTGACCCGTCTTGAAGTGGATGACCCGGCAATGGTGGCGAAACAGATGGAGCTGGTGCTGGAGGGCTGCCTGAGCCGCATGCTGGTGAACCGTAGCCAGGCCGATGTGGATACGGCGCACCGACTGGCGGAAGATATTCTGCGCTTTGCTCAGTGCCGTATGGGCGGGGCGTTAACGTAAGCGAACCTGTTAAATTTGACGTATTCGACGCGTAAACCATCAGATTGCCGCAAAGTTAAGCAATTGAACAGCTTTTCCCGAAATAATGTTGACGATAAGGCGCGATTGCGGTTTAATGCGCTCCGTTGCCCGGATAGCTCAGTCGGTAGAGCAGGGGATTGAAAATCCCCGTGTCCTTGGTTCGATTCCGAGTCCGGGCACCACTATTTAAAGAACCCAGCCTATGGCTGGGTTTTTGCTTTTCTGCGTTTATAAATCCCTTCTTTAGTATTCTTGCTTCTTTTTACCGTGGGATCGTGCGGTCTGCCATGCCCGGTGGCGCTGCGCTTACCGGGCCTACAGGTTTTGTAGGCCGGATAAGGCGAAGCCGCCATCCGGCATGATTTCTGACGCACCAAGCAAAAAACCCCGCACCT
>NZ_ALNS01000035.1:0-50994 GCF_000286655.1 Enterobacter sp. SST3
AGCGCCACCCGGCAAGAAAGGCGATGACGTTATTTATGATTAGCGGTAATCCTCCGCATCCACATCATACCCCGACGGCTCCCAGCGGATCGCCAGCAGCGAGGCCAGGCCGATAAATGGCGCCAGCGCAATCACCCAGAACACGGCGGTATCCAGCGAGGCGACCAGCAGCGGGAACAGGAACAGCGACAGCGTCGAGCTGCTGCGCATCAGCGTCTGGTTAAGGCCAACGCCGACGCCGCGCAGCGAGGTCGGGTAGCTCAGTGAGGCAAACGTCATGGTATGCGCGCCCGGGCCGAAGCCCTGGCCGAACAGGAAGAGCGCCAGCATTGCCACGGCAAGCACGCCTTCGGTGGCGCCTTCCGGACGACCAATCAGCCCCAGGCCCAGCAGCGCGACCAGCTGGCAGGCGTAACCCGCCAGCGACATCCGCCATGCGCCGAAGCGCGGCACGTAGCGTACCGCCAGCAGTCCGCCGACGAAGGCAAACAGCAGGTTAAGCGCCAGAGAAATCAGGATGGTGGTCAGCATCGACTGGACAAAGAAGCTGGAGATGATCACCGGCAGACCAAACGCCACCGCGTTATAGGCGAACGAAGAGACGACGGACAGCAGCGTGGCGAGCGTCGTGCGGCGTAAGTAGACGCCGCGGAACAGGTTCAGATAGTTGGACCATTTCGCTTTATTCACGACGGGAGCTGGCTGGCTGAGCGCATCCTGCGGCACGTGGGCATTGATGTTATACGACTGACGCAAAATAGACGCCGCCTCCTTCAGGTTGCCCTGATTTGCCGCCCAGACCGGCGATTCGCTCATGTAGCGGCTGCGGATGGCGATAATCACCAGCGCGGGTACCGCGCCGAAGCCAAGGATCAGGCGCCACAGCCAGTCGCTGTGGCTTTCCGGCAGCACGGCGTAGAAGAAGAGCACCAGCAGGTAGGAGATACTGATGGCGGCATACCAGGTGGGGCACCACATGGCGACGCTGGAGGCCTTATTGCCGGGGCCTTTTAGCCTGGCGAACTCGCTTAAAAATGCCATCGCCACGGGAAGGTCGATCCCGACGCCAAGCCCCATGACAAAGCGGGCACCCGCCAGCACATATTCGTTCGGGGCCAGCGCACAGGCGATGGCGGCCACCACGAAGAAGAGCATGTCGGCCATAAAGACGCGATAGCGCCCGATTTTATCCGTGAGATAACCGCCGAGCAGCGCCCCGACAATCGCGCCAAACGTAATGGCGGACGCCACCATGCCGGTACCGGCGGGCGTCAGGTTAAATTCGCGGGTGATATCTTTTATGCCGAAGGCCAGCGCGCCCAGATCGTAGGCATCGAGGAAAATCCCGCCCAGCGCGATACCGATCACGATGCGAGCATTGGCCCGGCCCTGAGAACCATCATTAACGAGGCGTGAAACATCCGATGCGCTGCGCACCCACTGGATGTCGCCATCGGAACGTTTTCCTGCCGTTGAAAGGGGAGTTGTTTCTGTGATTTCTGCCATTTTCTTCTTATATGGTTGTATTGTGTCATTAACAGTTACCACAGGCAGAAGGTGACCAAAATCACATTTGGCTATAAGGCATAACTAACCTTACGGAGCGTCTTTTTTCTTCCTCTTGAGCTTCGTCCAGATTTTGGTCTCCTGACGACGCCACAGGCGCTGAATATTGTCGTGATGACGCAGCAGGATAAGGCAGGAGAGCATCGATACCGGGAAGGTGAACTGAGGTTTGAACCACCAGACGTAGAACGGGGCAATCAGCGCGCTGACGATCGCGCCCAGCGACGAATAGCCGCTCAGCAGAATGGTGAGCAGCCAGGTGCCAGCCATCACGCCGGTTAAATCCCAGCCGATAGGCGCAATGGCACCAAAGGCGGTTGCCACGCCTTTGCCGCCTTTAAAACCGAAGAATACGGGCCAGATGTGGCCGACACAGGCAGCAATGGCAATGAGCCCCAGCCAGAACGGCGTGACGCCCAGCGCATACGCGCCCCAGACGGGTAGCATCCCTTTCAGAACATCAAAAATCAAAACCGCTACGGCTGCTCCCTTGCCGCCAATTCGTAGTACGTTGGTCGCTCCCGGATTCCCGGAACCACTTTCACGCGGGTCAGGTAACCCGGCGATGCGGCAGACCAGAATGGCGCTGGAGATTGAGCCGCAAAGATAGGCGAGGAGGATCATTCCAGGCGCGATTGCACTCATAACGCTGTTCCGTTTTGAAAATGTATCTGTATTCTCAGCATCTGTGGATAATACGCATAATTCGCCGGAAGTGGTATCCGGTTTAGCCAAAAAGCAGGCAGGTCGTGATGGATATTGTATTTATAGAGCAACTTTCGGTAATCACCACTATTGGTGTTTACGACTGGGAACAGACCATCGAGCAGAAGCTGGTGTTCGATATCGAAATGGGCTGGGATAACCGCAAGTCGGCAAAAAGCGATGACGTGAACGACTGTCTCAGCTACGCCGACATCAGTGAAACGGTCATCGGCCACGTGGAAGGGCAACGTTTTGCGCTGGTCGAACGGGTGGCGGAAGAGGTCGCAGAATTGCTGCTGAAAAAATTCAACTCACCGTGGGTGCGCATCAAGCTGAGCAAACCGGGCGCGGTGGCGCGCGCGGCCAACGTGGGCGTCATTATCGAGCGTGGCACAAATCTGAAAGGGAAGATTTAACGTCATAATAGCTAAACCATTTTAGGTTATACCGGTCTTAAAGCTGTATCTTTCACGGTAGCCGTTGGGGCGACCGTTTTTTTATATTTTTTTAGGGGTTTATAGATGAGCGATATGCACTCGCTGCTGGTGGCGGCAATACTGGGTGTGGTCGAAGGATTGACGGAGTTTTTACCGGTTTCCAGTACCGGCCATATGATCATTGTTGGTCATCTGCTGGGCTTTGAAGGCGATACTGCAAAAACGTTTGAAGTGGTGATCCAGCTGGGTTCGATTCTGGCGGTGGTGGTGATGTTCTGGCGCCGTCTGTTTGGCCTGATCGGTATCCATTTTGGCCGTCCGCCGCAGCACGAAGGGATGAGTAAAGGCCGCCTGTCGCTGATCCATATTCTGCTCGGGATGATCCCGGCGGTGGTGCTGGGGCTGGTTTTCCACGACGCCATCAAATCGCTGTTTAACCCGATTAACGTGATGTACGCGCTGGTGGTGGGCGGCTTTCTGCTGATCGCCGCGGAAGTGCTGAAGCCAAAAACGCCGCGCGCGGAAGGGCTGGACGATATGACGTATCGTCAGGCGTTTATCATTGGCTGCTTCCAGTGTCTGGCGCTGTGGCCGGGCTTCTCCCGTTCAGGCGCAACCATCTCCGGTGGGATGCTGATGGGCGTAAGCCGTTACGCCGCGTCAGAGTTCTCGTTCCTGCTGGCGGTGCCGATGATGATGGGGGCCACCGCGCTTGACCTCTATAAAAGCATCGGTTTCCTCACCACGGGCGACATTCCGATGTTCGCCGTCGGCTTCATCACCGCGTTTATCGTGGCGCTGATTGCCATCAAAACCTTCCTGCAGCTGATTAAGCGTATCTCGTTCATTCCGTTCGCGATCTACCGCTTTATCGTCGCGGCTGCGGTTTACGTGGTCTTCTTCTGACCGACTGCCCTCAGTCTTTTGGCTGAGGGCAATGCTTTTCCTTCCACTCTGATACCGCCTGAATCCGCCGTTTCGTCAGTTCTTCGCGAATGTCCGGGCCTTTGAATCCCGCCTCGACAACGTCCTTCGTCGGCACCGCTTTGGCTACCTCCCAGGCTTTACGCAGTAAACGTCCCTGCGGGTAGTCACAGGCTTCAAACCCGGTACGCCCGCGCACGTCAGCCTCGCTGGTGAGCGCGATCTGCTCCACGCGCTGGGGTTTGCGCCAGGCGTCGATGTTATCGAACAGCTTAACGATGGTGGCCGGTTTCAGGATCGGGAAGGTGTGGATCAGGTCGTGGAATTCGGCCACCAGTTTCGCCAGATCGCGGATTTCGTTCGGCACGCGCAGGCGCTGGCACAGCCCTTCGACCAGCTTCACCCCTGCCGGACCGTGCCCGTGGTGCCGAGGCCAGAGCTCTTTTGGCGTTAAGCCTTTGCCGAGATCGTGGCACAGGGTGGAAAAGCGCACGTCCACGTCAGGGCTGAGCATGGCCGCCATGCTCAGGGTCATCAGCGTGTGCACGCCGGTGTCAATCTCCGGATGCCATTTCGCCGGAGCCGGTACGCCAAACAGCGCGTCTATTTCCGGGAACAGCACCTTCAGGGCGCCGCAGTCGCGCAGCACCTGGAAAAAGACCTGCGGGTTACGCGTGGTGAGCGCATTCTCGGTCTCTTTCCAGACGCGCTCTGGCGTCAGGTGTTCAAGCTCGCCCGCCTCGGTCATGGCGGTCATCAGCGCCATGGTCTCATCGGCAATGCGGAAGCTGAGATGGGCGTAACGCGCGGCAAAACGCGCCACGCGCAGCACGCGGAGCGGATCTTCAGAAAACGCAGGGGAGACGTGACGTAAGAGACGGTTGCGCAGATCGTCCTGGCCGCCATAAGCGTCAATAATCTGGCCGTGCTCGTCCTGCGCCAGCGCGTTAATGGTCAGATCGCGACGCAGGAGATCGTCCTCCAGCGTGACGTCCGGCGCGGCGTAGCAGGTAAAGCCCGTATAGCCCGAACCTGATTTCCGCTCGGTACGCGCCAGGGCGTACTCTTCGCGGCTTTTCGGGTGTAAAAAGACGGGAAAATCGCGGCCTACCTGCTGGTAGCCCGCGTCGAGCATCTCTTCCGGGGTGGCGCCAACCACCACCCAGTCTTTATCTTTGACCGGCAGACCTAACAACGCATCACGTACCGCACCACCGACCAGATAACTCTTCACGCCTGACACTCCCGTTTTCTCTTTTCCAGAATGATACGTAAGTCTGGCAGAGAAGACGAATTAGTTCATCCAGCGATCTTTACGTTTACGGCTTGGGATCAGGTGCGGCAGAACCAGACCCAGCACCAGACCGACGCCCAGCACGCCGCCGCCATACATAAACCACTGCATGATGATGGTGCGCTGTTTGTCATCGAGCTGCAGGTTGGCGGCATTCACTTTCTTCTGCGCGACAATCAGCTCGTTTTTCAGCTTCTGGTTCTCTTCTTTCAGGCCGTTAATCACCCCGTCGCTCTGCGCCACTTTCTGCTGCATCTCGGCGGTACGCTGGTTCCAGGTTCCGTCGATATTGTTCAGCTTGTCGGTCAGGGTTTTCACCTGATTTTCCAGATCCGGTACGCGGGTGCGCAGGCTTGGCACGGTGCTCAGCTCTTTCAGCGGGATCCAGGACGTGCGACCAGAACTGTCGCGAACCTGACCGTAGTTGGTGTCCGCGTTGGTCTGTAACAGGGTGACTTCCTCGCCGGCATTTACCGTGCCCACGAGGCGATAATTATCTCCGGGGCCACTGCGTACCCAGGTGTTCAGTTCGTCAGAAACGTAACGCTTCTCTTCAGCGTGCACTGCGGTTGCGGCGCTAAAAGCGAGTAAAGTAAGTCCAATCAGGCGTAATTTAAGCATCATTAGTCGTTATTTTCATAAATAGTGGAACGATAGTAGTGGCAACAGTGTCTCTACGCAAAGCATTCATCAGCAATCAGAATCATCTGTGTCACGACTCTACACATTTACGCCCGTCAAATTGCTCATTGCATGGCAATTTGGCGCAAAATACTATGTACTGACAAACAAATGGCGAGGAAGTTCGCCCTCATTGACGCGTCTGTGACGCCCGCAAAAGTACAAGGCTATGGCTCAGGAAATCGAATTAAAATTTATCGTCGAAAAAGACAGCGTTGACGCACTCCGCCAGCATCTGCATACGCTCTCCGGCGAACACCATGCACCGGTACAACTGCTTAATATCTATTACGAAACGCCGGATAACTGGCTACGCCGCCACGATATGGGGCTGCGCATCCGTGGCGCGAGTGGGCGCTACGAGATGACGATGAAAATTGCCGGCCGCGTGGTCGGCGGGTTACATCAGCGTCCGGAATACAATATCGACATCAGTCAGCCAGAACTTGAGCTGGAACGTTTTCCGGCGGAAGTCTGGCCGGAAGGCGAGCTGCCTGCCACGCTGGCGGAGCAGGTGCAGCCGCTGTTCAGCACCGATTTCTGGCGCGAGAAATGGCTGGTGACGGAAGGTAAAAGCCGCATCGAAATCGCCCTCGATCTGGGTGAGGTGAAGGCGGGTGAGTACCAGGAGCCGATCTGCGAACTGGAGCTTGAGCTGCTGGAAGGGGACGCAAATGACGTGCTGAAGCTGGCGCGCAGGCTGGTGAACCAGTCTGGATTGCGCCAGGGGAGCCTGAGCAAAGCCGCGCGGGGTTACCATCTGGCCGCCGGAAATGCGCCGCGCGTGCTGAAAGAGACGACCATTTTGCGCGTTGCGCCGAAAGCCAGCGTTGAGCTGGGGCTGGAAGCCGCGCTGGAGCTGGCGCTTTCTCAGTGGCAGTACCATGAAGAGCTGTGGGTGCGAAATGTGAAAAACGCCAAATCCCACGTGCTGGCGGCCATTGCCCTGGTGCGCCATACCCTGACGCTCTTCGGCGGTATTGTTCCTCGCAAAGCGAGCGCTCACTTACGTGATCTCCTGACGCAAACCGAAACGCTGATGCTCTCGGACGTATCTGCGCAGACGGCGATCTACAGTCCGCAAGCCGCTTCGGCAAAACTGGCGCTGACCGAGTTTCTGGTGACGCGCGGCTGGCGCGCCTTCCTGGATGCGAAAGCCGAGGCCAAAATCGCGGAAAACTTTAAGCGTTTCGCAGACATTCATCTTTCCCGTCATGCCGCTGAACTGAAGAGCACCTTTGCGTATCCGCTCGGTGATAAGTATGGCGATCAGCTTCCCCGTCTTTCGCGCAACATCGACAGCATGCTGCTCCTTTCCGGTGCCTACGACGGGCCACAGGCGCAGGCGTGGCTGGAAAACTGGCAGGGGCTGAAGAATGCCATCGAAACCCGTCAGCATATTGAAATTGAGCATTTCCGTAATGAGGCCATTTCGCAGGAGCCGTACTGGCTGCACAGCGGAAAACGTTAACTCTGGCAAGGAACCCCTAGAATGCCGCTTTCTTCACCGTTACAGCAGCAGTGGCAGACCGTTTGCGAACGTCTGCCTGAGTCATTACCGGCGTCATCGTTAAGCGAGCAGGCGAAAAGCGTGCTCGTCTTCAGTGATTTTGTGCAGGAAAGCATTGCCGTCTACCCGGACTGGCTGGCGGAGCTTGAGAACGCACCGCCGCAGGCGAACGAGTGGCGGCACTATGCCGGCTGGCTGCAGGCCGCGCTTGAAGACGTCACGGATGAGGCGACGCTGATGCGCGTCCTGCGTCAGTTCCGCCGTCGTGTGATGGTGCGCATTGCCTGGGCGCAGGCGCTGGAACTGGTGAGTGAAGAGAGTACGTTGCAGCAGTTAAGCGAGCTGGCGCAGACGTTGATTGTCGCCGCGCGCGACTGGCTCTACGCCGCCTGCTGTAAAGAGTGGGGCACGCCGTGCAGCGAGGAAGGGGTTCCTCAGCCGCTGTTGATTCTGGGGATGGGCAAGCTGGGCGGTTGCGAGCTGAACTTCTCCTCCGATATCGACCTGATTTTCGCCTGGCCTGAGAACGGCTCCACGCGCGGCGGCCGTCGCGAGCTGGACAACGCCCAGTTCTTTACCCGCCTCGGTCAGCGTCTGATTAAGGCGCTGGATCAGCCGACGCAGGACGGCTTTGTTTACCGTGTGGACATGCGCCTGCGTCCGTTCGGCGATAGCGGGCCGCTGGTGCTGAGCTTTGCCGCGCTGGAGGATTATTACCAGGAGCAGGGGCGCGACTGGGAGCGTTACGCGATGGTCAAAGCGCGGATCATGGGTGACAGCGATGACGCCTACGCCAACGAGCTGCGCGCCATGCTGCGCCCGTTCGTGTTCCGTCGCTATATTGACTTCAGCGTCATCCAGTCCCTGCGCAATATGAAAGGGATGATCGCCCGTGAGGTTCGCCGTCGCGGGCTGAAGGACAACATCAAGCTCGGCGCGGGCGGCATTCGCGAAATCGAATTTATCGTCCAGGTCTTCCAGCTGATTCGCGGCGGACGCGAACCGTCGCTACAGTCCCGCTCGCTGCTGCCGACGCTGAGCGCTATTGAGCAGCTTCACCTGCTGCCGGACGGCGACGCGCAAACCCTGCGCGAGGCCTATCTTTTCCTGCGCCGTCTGGAAAACCTGCTGCAAAGCATCAATGACGAACAGACTCAGACCCTGCCGGCGGATGACCTTAACCGGGCGCGTCTGGCCTGGGGGATGCGCGTGGCTGACTGGTCAACGCTGACCGAACGGCTCGATGCCCATATGGCAGGCGTGCGCCGCATCTTCAACGAGCTGATCGGTGATGACGAAAGCGAATCGCAGGACGATGCCCTTTCCGAGCACTGGCGCGAGCTGTGGCAGGACGCGCTCCAGGAAGATGACACCACGCCGGTGCTGTCGCACCTAACCGACGACGCGCGCCATCGCGTGGTGGCGCTGATTGCCGATTTCCGTCTTGAGCTGAACAAGCGCGCCATTGGCCCGCGCGGCCGTCAGGTGCTGGATTACCTGATGCCGCACCTGCTGAGCGAGGTCTGCTCGCGGGCGGATGCGCCGGTGCCGCTGTCGCGCATGATGCCGCTGCTGAGCGGGATCATCACGCGCACCACGTACCTTGAGCTTTTGAGCGAGTTTCCGGGGGCGCTGAAGCACCTGATTTCCCTCTGCGCCGCCTCCCCGATGGTGGCCAACAAGCTGGCGCGCTACCCGCTGCTGCTGGATGAGCTGCTCGACCCAAACACCCTGTATCAACCCACGGCGACGGATGCCTACCGTGACGAGCTGCGTCAGTATCTGCTGCGCGTGCCGGAAGAGGACGAAGAGCAGCAGCTGGAGGCGCTGCGACAGTTTAAGCAGGCCCAGATGCTGCGCGTGGCGGCGGCGGACATCGCTGGAACGCTGCCGGTGATGAAAGTGAGCGATCACTTAACCTGGCTCGCGGAGGCGATCATCGACGCGGTCGTGCAGCAGGCGTGGGTGCAGATGGTGGCCCGCTACGGCCAGCCGAAGCACCTTGCTGACCGTGAGGGGCGAGGGTTTGCCGTGGTCGGTTACGGCAAGCTCGGCGGCTGGGAGCTGGGATACAGCTCCGATCTGGATTTAATTTTCCTGCACGACTGCCCGGTTGACGTGATGACCGACGGCGAGCGTGAGATTGACGGGCGTCAGTTCTATCTGCGCCTGGCCCAGCGCATCATGCACCTGTTCAGCACCCGCACTTCGTCGGGCATTTTGTATGAAGTCGATGCGCGCCTGCGTCCGTCCGGTGCGGCGGGTATGCTGGTCACCTCAACGGAGTCCTTCGCCGATTATCAGAAGAATGAAGCCTGGACCTGGGAGCATCAGGCGCTGGTGCGCGCCCGCGTGGTGTATGGCGATCCGCAGCTCAAAACGCAGTTCGATGCCGTCCGTAAGGATGTGATGACCACCCCGCGCGAGGGCAGTACGCTGCAGACGGAAGTGCGCGAGATGCGCGAGAAAATGCGCGCGCACCTGGGTAATAAACACCGCGATCGCTTTGATATCAAAGCCGACGAGGGCGGGATTACCGATATTGAGTTCATTACCCAGTATCTGGTGCTGCTCCACGCGCACGACAAGCCGAAGCTGATCCGCTGGTCGGATAACGTGCGCATTCTGGAGCTGCTGGCGCAAAACGACATCATGGACGAGCAGGAGGCGCAGGCTTTAACCCGCGCCTACACCACGCTGCGCGACGAGCTGCATCACCTGGCGCTACAGGAGCAGCCCGGGCACGTGGCGCTGGACTGTTTTGTCGCAGAGCGCGCTCAGGTAACGGCCAGCTGGCAGAAGTGGCTGGTGGAACCGTGCGTAACAAATCAAGTGTGATATTATCGCGCGCAAATTGTGAATCTTTCTGGAGTCAGGAATGAAAGTAACACTGCCAGAGTTTGAACGTGCTGGAGTAATGGTTGTTGGGGATGTAATGCTGGATCGCTACTGGTATGGGCCGACCAGCCGCATCTCTCCGGAAGCACCGGTACCGGTGGTTAAGGTCGACACCATTGAAGAGCGTCCCGGCGGCGCGGCAAACGTGGCGATGAACATAGCCTCTCTGGGCGCGCACTCGCGTCTGGTTGGCCTGACCGGTATCGACGATGCGGCGCGCGCGCTGAGCAAGTCGCTGGCGGACGTGAACGTGAAGTGTGACTTCGTTTCTGTTCCGACCCACCCGACCATCACCAAGCTGCGCGTGCTGTCACGTAACCAGCAGCTGATCCGCCTCGACTTTGAAGAAGGGTTCGAAGGCGTTGATCCCGAGCCGCTGCACGAGCGCATTAACCAGGCGTTAGGCAATATCGGCGCGCTGGTGCTGTCCGACTACGCGAAAGGCGCGCTGGCCAGCGTGCAGACGATGATCCAGCTGGCGCGTAAGGCCAGCGTACCGGTGCTGATCGACCCGAAAGGCACCGACTTTGAGCGCTATCGCGGCGCAACCCTCCTGACGCCAAACCTCTCCGAGTTTGAAGCGGTGGCGGGCAAATGCAAAACCGAGGAAGAGCTGGTTGAGCGCGGCATGAAGATCATTGCTGACTTCGAATTATCTGCGCTGCTGGTGACCCGCTCCGAGCAGGGGATGACGCTGCTGCAGCCGGGCAAGGCACCACTGCATATGCCAACCCAGGCGCAGGAAGTGTATGACGTGACCGGTGCCGGTGATACGGTGATCGGCGTGCTGGCGGCGACGCTGGCGGCGGGGAACTCCCTGGAAGAAGCGTGCTACTTCGCCAACGCCGCGGCAGGTGTGGTCGTCGGTAAACTCGGTACCTCAACCGTGTCCCCAATCGAGCTGGAAAACGCGGTGCGCGGCCGTGCGGATACCGGCTTTGGCGTCATGACCGAAGAGGAACTGAAAGTGGCCGTTGCTGCCGCGCGCAAGCGCGGTGAAAAAGTGGTGATGACTAACGGCGTGTTCGACATCCTGCACGCGGGCCATGTCTCTTATCTGGCGAATGCGCGAAAGCTGGGCGATCGCCTGATTGTGGCGGTGAACAGCGATGCGTCCACGAAGCGCCTGAAGGGTGAAACGCGTCCGGTGAACCCGCTTGAGCAGCGTATGATCGTGCTCGGCGCGCTGGAAGCCGTGGACTGGGTGGTGTCGTTTGAAGAAGACACGCCGCAGCGCCTGATTGCCGGTATTCTGCCGGACCTGCTGGTGAAGGGGGGGGATTACAAGCCGGAGCAAATCGCGGGCAGCGAAGAGGTCTGGGCCAACGGCGGCGAGGTGATGGTGCTCAACTTTGAGGACGGGTGTTCAACCACCAACATCATCAAGAAGATCCAGAAAGACAGTCAGTAAAAAACGGGCCTATTGGCCCGTTTTTTTATGTCGGGTGGCGGCTGCGCCTTACCCGACCTACGCGTTCATTCAGGCCCGGTAAGGCGTAGCCGCCACCGGGCACAACAGGCCGCACTTACTCCTGGTTATCCACCGGCGGAATGGCTGGCGCTGGCTTCACTTCTTCCGGCGCATTGCGGTTTTCCAGCTCGGTCAGACGCTGTTCCAGCAGTGCCAGCTTCTCGCGGGTGCGCAGCAGAACCTGGGTCTGCACGTCAAACTCTTCGCGGCTGACGAGATCAAGGCGAACCAACTGCGCCTGCAGCGTCTGGCGGATTTTCTTCTCAACGTCATCACCAAATTCACGAATGCCTTTTGGCATAGACTCGTGAACCTGACGCGCAATTTGCTCAATTTTCTTCGGGTCAATCATTGTCGTTTCCCTTGATGAAAAGGTGTTAGTGTCCATTGTAGCGCGTCATGCCCGGGGTAAACAAAATTGTTTGATGCTTATGCATTGCCCAGGATAATCAATAGCGTTATAGTTATCTCGCTTATTCTCAGGGCGGGGCGAAATTCCCCACCGGCGGTAAATCAGCTTAACGCTGAAAGCCCGCGAGCGCTTTGGGTGAATTCTCAAAGGTCAGCAGATCCGGTGTAATTCCGGGGCCGACGGTTAGAGTCCGGATGGGAGAGAGTAACGATCCAGTCGGGCATGGGCCCGCTCACGTTATCTTTTTGCCGCTTATACGGCGCTCCTAAGACTGCCCTGATTCTGGTAACCATAATGTTAATGAGGTTTTTTTTACCATGAATCAGACGCTACTTTCCTCTTTTGGCACTTCAACTCAACGTGTTGAACATGCACTGGATGCACTGCGCGAAGGCCGCGGTGTGATGGTGCTTGACGATGAAAACCGTGAAAACGAAGGCGACATGATTTTCGCCGCCGAAAACATGACCGTTGAACAGATGGCGCTGACCATCCGTCACGGCAGCGGCATCGTATGCCTGTGTATTACCGAAGATCGTCGTAAGCAGCTCGAGCTGCCGATGATGGTCGAAAACAACACCAGCGCCTTTGGTACCGGATTTACCGTGACCATTGAAGCGGCGCATGGCGTGACCACCGGTGTGTCTGCGGCTGACCGTCTGACCACCGTACGTGCCGCGATTGCTGATGATGCGAAGCCATCCGATCTGCATCGTCCAGGCCACGTCTTCCCACTGCGCGCGCAGGCGGGTGGCGTGCTGACCCGCGGCGGTCACACCGAAGCGACGATCGACCTGGTGACGCTGGCAGGCTTCAAACCTGCGGGCGTGCTGTGTGAACTGACCAACGACGACGGCACCATGGCGCGTGCGCCAGAGTGCATCACCTTCGCACGTCTGCACAACATGCCGGTGGTAACGATTGAAGATCTGATCGAGTATCGCCAGGCGCACGAGCGCAAAGCCAGCTGAAATGGCTGATGTGAAAAAGCCGGGGAAACCCGGCTTTTTTGTCTCTAGTGGTAGTTAATTTTGAACAGCACCACCGTTTCGAACGGGCCGGACTGGATCGCTTTTCCTTCGACCGGCGACAGCTCTGCGGTGTATTGCTGCTCATGCTCAAGCGTGCTGCCCGTAAAATCCACGTATTCGTTGTAGTGGTTAAAGGTGTAGGGCTCGGTTCCGTTAATGATCCTCAGCTTCAGGCCATTGCCTATCAGCAGTGCGGTATCGTTGGCGGTAAGCGCTTCATTTGTATAGAACGACGAGTCCATTTTGAAGCCATCTGAACATTGGGCATCCTGCACTTTCGTCGTCTTCACCGAAAAGGTCCGTTTACGCGTCTGTTGATTCACGATATCGCGTGCGCTAAAGGTGCCGAAATCAATCTCCTGGTTCTCAGGGTAAATACTGAACGTTGCCCCGCAGTCCAGAACGGTAATATTTTGCAGCCCGTTGATGTGATATTTGAGGTTTTTCGCATCCGACATCTGGTTCACGCCGCCTTTTCCGTCAAACTGGACAACGATGTAATCGCTCAGCGAGCTGACGTAGCCGTGAGGCGGCATGGCTTTAATTTTTACGTATAAGCGCAGACGAGCAATGAAGGTTCGTGAAGTGTGGATATCATCCGGGTTACCGGAACAGATACGATTTTCCCATCCCATTTGTCGGATCTGCTCGGGGGTATAAATCGTGATGTTTTGGTTGTCCAGACACTGTCGGGTATCGACGCCGTTAGGCTGGCCTTTTGCATCGTAGTCTATCCCTTCATAGGTTACGCCCAGTTCATAATAGGGATCGGAGGTTGAAGGATAAGGATTCACCCAGCCAAAAATATCCTCCGGTTGAAAGCTGCTTGTGACATTGTGGTTGCATGTCACCGGGATTTTGATGTCATCCGATTCCCAAATTTTCTCACCTGCCTGTGCATTACTGGGGATAGCAAACGGCGAGATCGTTTTAGTTTCTTCTACGGGGCCGCCCGAACCGCCCAGGTAGCAGTCGAGCGCCAGCGCTTCTCTTAAAGGCATCACTGAGAGCAGCACTATGAACAATACGTTAGCGAGATTGCGCATCTTTTTCGATCTTCCGTTCGGTGAGCGAGCACTGCGCCGTTCCCGCGCACTGTACGTCGACCTTTTTCAGCGCGCCGTAATCGTCGATATAACCGATGCTGTAATAGTTACCGTGGTAGTCACCGGTAGAGGTTGTTGCTGTCGCGAAAGGCGCAAGCATCAGGCTGTCGAAGCCTGGCAGCATGGTTCTGGCATTCTTACTGAGCCACGCCAGCGTGATGTAGTACGGCGTCGGGTTATGTATGGTCAGCCCATTCGCAGTGGCTGAAACTTCCATCCGCATTTCCGCCTGCTCGCCGGGTTTTTTGGTAATCGCTTTAGGGCGCCAGAACAGCTTGATCCTGCTCTGCATCGCCACCTGCATGACGCTGCGTTCATCGCTGGCGCTGGTGCTTTTCGGCGGCACTTCGCGCAGGTTGAAATAAAACAGGGATTCTCTGTCTTTCGGTAACTGACTGGTGGCCGCTTGCTTAACGATCCTGACCTGTGATGCGGAACCCGCTTCAATGCGTTGAATCGGAGGCAGCGCCATGAAATGGCTGTCTTCTTTACGGCCTTTCTCATCTTCAATCCAGGAGAGCGCCAGATAGGGCAGCGCTTTACTCTGGTTTTCAATCTTCAGGCTGCTGGCCTTGTCGCTTTCCGGAAAGACAATGCGCGTGCGGTCCAGGTTTACGGCCGCGTGAGTGGTGAATGCTGTGCCGACCAGCATCAGGCACAGGCTTTTGAGTAAGGTTAATTTCATCATGATTTCTTACTGACATGGCAGTATCAACTGCATACTGTTTTCAAGGTGTGAAGGTAACGTGAAGCGGCACTGCTGATTGTCTCCCCACGTCACGCGAAACTGTTGTTGTGGCTCTACGGCGCCGAGCCAGACGTGGCCGTCATCGGCGACCATGGCAATCTGCCGATCGTCTTCCAGCTGGCGAACAACGGCGCCCAGCGGCGGCGTGCCAGAGGCAGTTCGTAAGATGCCTGCGATATCATTGCCTGCACGCGTCGCGATCTGACGGTACCCGATGGCACCTTCCGTCCAGGTTGAGGTGACGACGCGGGTGTCAACGTCTACGCCATCGGGCAGGTTGTTCATATTGACCTGCACGCTGGAAGGCGAATAGCTGGAGATGGACGGTAAAACGCCAATCCCGAAGCGATTGGTTTCATCCCGCGACATGTTCAGCGGGATGTTGCCTACGCCATCGGTACTGACCATCACGCGCGGCTCGTTACCGTAGCTGCGGCGGTGCAGCGCAGCGCCTTTAGCCGTCGAGGTGAATGAACCGGTCCAACTGGCACTCAGGGAATTGTATTCGTTAGCCTTAACGCTCCCGGAGAGATTCAGGTCGCCATAAGGAGAATAATGTTGATAGTTGCCGCTCACCTGCGCGCCGGCATCTGACTTCTCGCTTTCGGTACCTGCCGAAACGCCCCAGGTGTTGTTGCGGTCTGATGTGTCATACCACGATACGTTCTGGCTCAGACTGTCGCTGTTGCGCAGGTCGTAATTCAGACGATGATCGGGATCGAGCGGTACGCTCAGTGAGAGATAGAACTGCGTATCGTCGTCTTCGTCTTCATAGTGGGTTTTACTCCATGACACGGTGACGCCCAGATTTTTCCAGCGACCGATATCAAAGTTATAGCCTGCGGTCACGCTGCCCGTCGTGGAGGAGGAATCGTTCCACCAGGTTTGACGCAGCATGTTCACATAGAGGTTGAGCGATAGCGCCGAAATGTACTGGCTTGCCGTCACGCTGAGCGTCTGTTTTTCTGACTGCCGATCGTTATTGTCATCATCCAGAAAACGGGCGTAGCTGAGAAACTGCGGATCGGAATAGCGATAACTGGCGAGCGTAAGCTGGCTGCCGGTGGTATCGAAACGCTTACTGTAGTTGAAACGGTAGCTGTAACCTGTCTGGCTATTCTGATTGGGCAACTGGCTGGTCGCCTGCGTCACATCAAAAGAGAGCGCGCCCAGGTACTCCATGTTTTGACCTATTCCGGCGGCAACGGACCGGTAGCGATGGCCATCGGCGAGCGTACCGCCGTAGAGGGAGGTTTGTGACAGCATCCCCCAGGAGAATTCGCCGCTCATAAACGCGTTATCTTCAACGTCATGCGAGGCGTCTTTGCGTGCTTTTCCTGCCGCCAGCTTATAGCGAACCTGACCTTTTCGGGTTAAAAAAGGCACCGATTCCGCAGAAACCTGGAAGGTGCTTACGCGCCCATCTTCTTCTGTCACTTTGACGTCCAGCGTACCCTGTACAGACTGGTTTAGATCCTGAATAACAAACGGCCCTGGCGGAACGTTGCTTTGGTAAATGACACGGTCAGCCAGGCTAACCGTTACCGTGGCGTTAGTTTGCGCGAGGCCGGTAATTTGTGGCGCGTAGCCGCGCAGCGACCATGGCAGCATGCGCTCATCGCTAATCAGGGAGGCTCCGGTATAGGTGAAGGCATCAAAAATAGCGGACTGGAAATCCGTTTCTCCCAGTGTGAGTTTGGCTCCGAGCGAGGGGAGAGGACGGAACATATAGATGCGTGAAAAGCGCCCGTCATTCTCTGAACCTGCGTCGGTATGGGTTTGAGTATACTGATAATCACTGCGCAGTCGCCACGCGCCCATATTCGCGCCGGCAGTGCCATAAGTGTTGACGTTATCCGTGCTGCTGCCATCGTTCGGCTGGTAATGACTGGCAAAAAGATTGTAATCCAGTAGTACGCCCGGCACACCGTTGTCCCAGGTTGAAGGGGGCATCCAGTCTGCGGCACGGTACTGTAACCAGGCCTGAGGTATCGTGACCTTCAGCGTCTGGCTGGATTGCTCAAAATTAAATTTAATATCCGGTTTTGATGCAAAGTCGACGCACCCGTCTTTTTCCGCCAATGCGCTACGGATATTGTCCTGCAGAGCAAATGTATCGGCCAGTTCAGGTGGAATACAGACTTGTACGCTCTTGTCTATCTCCTGCCAGCGGAGCTGCCAGCCATTTGCCAGCGGGATATCATTAATTGAAACGGTAACAAAATAGTCGCCTGGTGTGATCGATATTTGATCTTTAATAAGAGATAAATCAACGCTGCCACGCTGATCTTTATCGATGGCATTGATGTTAAATTCAGTGGCGGAGGCAAGTTCCGCCATAAACAGGGACGTCATAATAATTATGCATTGTAATTTATATGTCATCGCCCTGTTACTCTAATAAATACATTCAACGCCGGCTGACATTAAATGCCAGCCGGTTTAATTTGAAACATGGCGTAGTTATTTATACGCCAGAATATAGTTGGCTGTGGCTTCCACCTGGCCAGCAGTCGCCGTTTTACCCGTTACCACTTCCATTAATGCTTTGAAGTGCAGCGTTTGAGTCGTTGAGCCTGCCAGCAGAGCAACCTCATTAGCAGCACCCAGCGTGATGTTGGCTTCGGCGTTATTCAGAAGACGAACGCCCACGTTCTGTGCACCACTTGCATAGGTATTGGTCATCAGACTGGTGTCGGTCGCGTCTGTCGCTGAGCTGGTAAACGTGACATCGACTTTGGTCACTGGTGTGTCAGTCTCGTCGGCCGGATCGTCAAGCTGGCAGTTTTCCAGATTGATATCAACCGGAACTGCGGAAGACTTCTTGTTGGCATTGATCACGGCTGTGGTCACTTCACCGAGATCGACTTTTTTATCAACGCTGTCTGGTGCAATGCTGCAAGGCGCATCAATCACAACGCCTTTGAATTTGATTTTTCCCGACCCCTGCTCGGCAGCAAAGGCGGAACCCGATACTGCGGCAGCGATAGTTACAGCTAATAGAATTTTTTTACCCATATACATGAAAATATCCTTTTTCAAACGAATTCATACTCTGAATATAAGTTTCAAAACGCAAATGGAGTATATGGGAGGACGAAGGGGAGATGCGATTACTGCATCTTAAAGCTATTTTAAGATTATATTAATATATAATTAATGTTGATTGTAAGCATCGGCTAACATTCATAATATATGCAGTAACTCAGATAATGGACTGATAAAGTTTCATCATTCTATTTCTATGAGCTATATATTTTGCAAGGGCTTTGTAGGCAACAAAATAACGTATCATTTCTATCTATATCTTAACGTTTCGAAAGTCTGCCTCCGTATTATACGGAGGCAGACTAATCCTAACCGATACCTGCAGATTGCAATAACACCAGGCTTAAGCCCATGACCGACATTCCGCACAGCACGCCATAGCTGGGGTTGTTATTGGGATCGATCTCTTTCGCCAGCGGCATTAATTCATCGACGGAAAGCGCCACCATAATCCCGGCAACTGTGGCCATAATGGCGGCCATCACGACAGGGGAGACCAGGCTTCCGAGAATCAACCAGGCCAGGACACCGCCGAGGATTTCAGCCATCCCGGAAATTCCTGCCCAGAATACCGCGGTACGTTTCGAGCCCGTGGCGGCATACACCGGTCCGGCGACCGCCAGTCCTTCAGGAATATTGTGTAAGGCCACCGCCAGCGCGATGCCAAAGCCCATTTCCAGATTGCTGCTGGCCGTCACGTAGGTCGCGACCCCTTCCGGGAAGTTATGCAGGCTAATTCCCAGCGTGAGCAGAACCGCCGTTCGCTTAATATTCCGCGGCACAGGCGTTACGTTTTTCTGCATTAAATCCTGGGGATGCGCGTGGGGTAGCATCCGGTCGAGGGCAAAGTAACCCAGCAGGCCAACGACAAACATGCCGTAGCCCAGCAGGGGAGACATCCCGTCGGTGCCCAGCGCAGCAGGGAGCATCTCCATCAGGGAGATAAGCAGCATGATCCCGGCAGCAAAGCCCAGCGAGAAGGCCAGCACGCGGTTTGACGGCTTCTGACCAAGCACGCCGAGGATTGCGCCGATAAAGGTCGCGGCGCCCGCCAGTATGGTCAGGATCAGAGGGACTGACATGGATTGCTCCTTATGATAATGATTATCATTAATATAAATGATTCATTTCTGGCAAAGCGAGGGGCGAACCCCGGCTTTACACATTCCTTACATTCAAAATTCCTGATGATGATCTTCACGCTTATCAGCGTTCATATTTGTCCGATTGCGCGTAATGTAGCACCATTAAATTGACACCTTCTGTAAGGATATCATCATGACTTCATCCCGTATGCCAGCCCTGTTTTTAGGCCACGGCAGCCCAATGAACGTTCTGGAAGATAACGTCTATACCCGCGCATGGCGTCATCTGGGCGAGACGCTGCCGCGTCCAAAAGCGATTGTGGTGGTATCTGCGCACTGGTTCACCCGCGGCACGGGCGTGACCGCCATGGAAGCGCCAAAGACCATTCACGATTTTGGCGGCTTCCCGCAGGCGCTGTATGACACGCATTATCCGGCCCCCGGCTCGCCTGAGCTGGCACAAAGGCTGGTGGAACTGCTGGCGCCTGTTCCGGTTGCGCTGGATAAAGAAGCCTGGGGCTTTGACCATGGCTCATGGGGCGTGCTGATCAAAATGTATCCTGATGCGGATATCCCGATGGTGCAGCTGAGCATCGACAGCACCAAACCGGCTGCCTGGCATCTGGAGATGGGGCGCAAGCTGGCGACGCTTCGTGATGAAGGCATCATGCTGGTGGCAAGCGGCAACGTGGTGCACAACCTGCGTACGGCGCGCTGGCATGGCGAAAACACGCCATACCCGTGGGCGACCGCTTTTAACGACTACGTTAAAGCGAACCTGACCTGGCAAGGCCCGGCTGAGGCGCATCCGCTGGTGAACTATCTGGATCACGAAGGCGGTTCGCTCTCTAACCCGACGCCGGAGCATTTCCTGCCGCTGCTGTACGTGCTTGGCGCATGGGACGGTGAGGAGCCGGTTACGATCCCGGTCGATGGATTAGAGATGGGAAGTCTGAGTATGCTGTCGGTGCAGGTAGGGTGAAAATATGCCCGGTGGCGCTACGCTTACCGGGCCTACAAAACCGTAGGCCGGGTCAGGCGAAGCCGCCACCCGGCAGATCTTACTCCACAAAAATATGCGGGTAGAACCGCGACAGATCCTGCGTGATCAGCGCGCGATCTTCGCGAATGCCAATTCCGGCAGGTTGATCGTTAATGAGCCAGCTGCCAATTAGCGTATAGCTGTCGCCAAATTTCGGCAGTTGATAGAACGCCTGGACGATCATCCCTTCCTCGCCGTAAGGCCCTTCAACCGCTTCCAGCGTTTTACCGTTTTCGATGATCGACACGTTCGCGCCTTCGCGGGAGAAGATCGGCTTAACGACGTATTTCTCCATCTGCGGGTAATCATCTTCCGCAAAGTACGCTGGCAGTAGGTTAGGGTGATTCGGGAACATCTCCCACAGCATCGGCAGTAGGGCCTTGTTGGAGATAATGCTCTTCCAGGCCGGTTCCAGCCAGCGCACGCCCGCATCTTCCAGCTTGGTGGAGAACATCTCGCGCAGCATGTACTCCCACGGGTAGAGCTTGAACAGGTTGCTGATGACCTGATCCTGCATGTCCGTAAACTGACCTTTTTCACCCAGGCCGATATCCTCGATATAGAGGAACTCGGTCGCCACTTCCGCTTCGGCGGCGCAGTCCTGCAGATACTGAACCGTGCCACGATCTTCTTCCGTGTCGCGGCAGCAGGCGAGATGCAGCAGGTTGAAGCCAAACTGCTCGCGCAGCTCGGCAAAGCGCTCGATCAGCTTCTCCTGCAGGCTGTTGAACTGGTCGCTGCCTTCCGGCATGTTTCCGGCGTTCATCTGGTCTTCCAGCCAGATCCACTGGAAGAATGCCGCTTCATAGAGGGAGGTTGGCGTATCGGCGTTGTTTTCTAAAAGCTTCGGTTCACCCACGCCGTCCCACGCCAGATCCAGGCGAGAGTAAAGCGAAGGCTGATTCGTTTTCCACGACTGGCGGACAAAGCTCCAGGTGTGCTTTGGAATGCGGAACTTGGCCATCAGCTCGTCGCTGTCGATGACTTTTTCCACCACCTTGAGGCACATCTGGTGCAGCTCAGCCGTGACCTCTTCCAGCTTCTCAACCTGGGCCAGGGTGAGCTTGTAGTAAGCGTCTTCACACCAGTACGGCTCGCCGTACATGGTGTGGAAGTTAAAGCCGTACTCGGTGGCTTTTTCGCGCCAGTCCGGGCGCTCGGTAATACTGACTCGTTCCATGATCAGCCGCCCATTGAGCGAGTAGAGGTGCCTGATGCACTGCGCTGCATGCTGGTCTGTTTCGCCACAGACTCACCGAACCCGCCGCGGGTGATGGTGCTGGTGGTCGCAGGCTTCGGCGCCATCGCGGTTTTCGGTACGGTTACGGTGCGGCCCGGAGTCGCTGCGCCGTAGCCTTTACCGCTGGCATCGGTATATTGACCGTAAGCCGGGCTGGCCGGGTTTTTCGAGCTAAACAGCGGCTGCTGCTGGTAGCCCGCACCGCCGCCCATCAGACGGCCCATCATGTAGCCTGCCATCAGCGGCATCCAGAAGCTGCCGCTGGACTGCGCCTGTGCCTGATTTTCAGGTGCCGTGCCTGCCTGAGCCGGTGCCTGCTGGCACTGACCTTCACCAAATTCCGCTACGCAGTCTTCGCGTGAGGCATATTTCGGCGCGGTGCGTTCCGCTTCTTTCAGCGCGTTGGTGTAGGCCGTTTTACATTCGGCCGCTTTGCCGGTTGCGGCGGAGCAGTCGTCCGCGTTTTGATACAGCGAAACCGTTTCATCGTTTTTCTCACAGCCTGCCAGCATAAAGACAGCGGTAACCGCCAGCGCAACAGGGGTGAGGTGACGTGCGTTCCAGCTCTTGCGGAACGACGCGTGATTGATCGTTTTTGTCCGTTTCATGTTTGTCTTCCAGGACCCAGTGGTAATAACGCTCAGGATAGAGGATGAGTGGTTGAAAATGAAGCGAAGAGGGGCGGAATCAGGGGGATCTTTACGTTGGCTTACGTTCGGATGTGATTTTGCGCCGGGTGGCGCTGCGCTTACCCGGCCTACGATTCAGTAGGCCCGATAAGCGAAGCGCCATCGGGCAATGCTTAGTTACGGAACGGATTGTTGCCCTTGCTGGCAGGCGCTGTGGTGCGCGCGGCAGCAGGCTGTGCAGCAGGGGTAGTGCCGTTAGCGTTGAAGTTATCAACCGCGGCAACCTGCTCCGGGTTCTCCGGTGCAACGCTGTCCGGAGAGGTAGAGACCGGTTTGCCCAGTGCGCTGTTCAGCATCTGCAGGTCTTGCTCGTTCAGCGTACCCAGAGCCTGCTTAATGTTCAGCTGGTTAATCAGGTACTGATAACGCGCGCTGGAGAGCTGCTGCTTCGCGTTGTACAGCGTGGTGGTGGCGTCGAGCACGTCAACGATAGTACGTGTACCGACCGAGTAACCCGCTTCCATCGCGTCCAGGGAGCTCTGTGCAGACACAACGGCCTGTTTATAGGCGTTGATGCTGCTGATTGAGGCGTTCACGTTGTTGAAGGATGAACGTACGGTCTGCACCACGTTACGATGGGCGCTTTCCAGCTGCTCGCTCGCGCCAACAAAGTTGTACTGCGCCTGTTTCACCTGGGAGTTGACCTGACCGCCCTGATACAGCGGCAGGGAGAAGCTCAGGCCCACCTTGTTCTGGCCCATATTGCTGTCGTCATACTGGGCAGAATTGGTTTTAGAGCCACTGTAGGTGGTGTCAGAAACGCCGGTAGAGGCGCTCAGGCTCAGGGTTGGCAGATGGCCGTCCTGCGCCTGACGAATCTGCTCGCGGGCCAGGTCCTGGCTCAGACGCGCCTGCAGCAACGTCAGGTTGCGGTTTTCCGCCTCTTTCAGCAGGGCGTTAACGGCCTGCGGCTTATCCGTTTTGAAGCTGTCGACGTTCAGGGAGGCCAGCTCAGGATAGTAGTTCCCGGTGACCTGACGCAGGGATTCCAGCGCGTTGTCGAGGTTATTACGCGCGGTCACTTCGTTGGCCAGCACGGTGTCGTACTGTGAACGGGCGTTTTGCACGTCGGTGATCGCCACCAGACCCACGTTGAAGCGCTGGGTGGTTTGATCTAACTGACGGTAAATGGCCTGTTTCTGCGCTTCGGTGTAGGAGAGCGCGTCAATGGCGCTCAGCACGTTGAAGTACGCCGTAGCTGTGTTCAGGATCAGCGTCTGCTGGTCGGTCTGATAGGTCACATCCTGGATGCCCGCGCTCTTTTCCTGCAGGGTCAGGGCACGCCATTTGGACATATCAAACAGCGTCTGTGTTAATTGCAGTGAGGCACTGGTAGCATTGGAGTTTACGCCGTTAGCGTCGCGGAAACCGTTGCTGTAGGTATAATCTGCACCTAACCCTAACTGTGGCAGCAAGGGGCTACGCGCTTCGTTAATCTTTTCAAACGCAGCATCACGATCGGCCGCTGATTTACGTAAATCAGGGTTGCCCAGACGTGCCTGCTGGTAGACCTGTAACAGGTTTTCCGCCTGGCTCATTGCACTGAAGCCCGTCAGGCTCAGGCCGATAAGGATGGGGAGCAATTTCTTCATTTGCATTCCTTGTTGTGAAGCAGTATTAGCGCTGATCTAATTAAAAAATAATTGCCGATTCTAACAGAATC
Source organism: Enterobacter sp. SST3 (assembly GCF_000286655.1). Classification (NCBI taxonomy): domain Bacteria; kingdom Pseudomonadati; phylum Pseudomonadota; class Gammaproteobacteria; order Enterobacterales; family Enterobacteriaceae; genus Enterobacter; species Enterobacter sp. SST3. The sequence continues at coordinate 23,551 of NZ_ALNS01000035.1, forward strand.
ATCCACACCAAAAGGTTGGCGTTACGTGCCATCTGGCGGTAATTTGCACCAATCTATCATATAGCCTTACAAACGGCAGCCAAACAGCCTTGAAATTCACAATTTCATCACCATTGCTACCAGGACTCGACTCATGCAAAAACCAGAAAAGTTGCCCGTGACATTCGCCAAAAACGATGTAGAAATTATTGCACGAGAAACGCTTTATAGCGGTTTTTTTTCAATGGATCTTTACCGTTTCAGGCATCGCCTGTTTAACGGTGAAATGAGCGGCGAAATCAGACGCGAAATTTTTGAGCGCGGGCATGCGGCAGTCTTGCTACCCTTTGACCCAGTGCGTGACGAAGTCGTGCTGGTGGAGCAGATCCGCATCGCCGCTTATGACGTCAGTGAGAGCCCGTGGCTCCTGGAGATGGTGGCCGGGATGATCGAAGAAGGCGAGACGGTTGAAGACGTCGCCCGGCGCGAGGCGCTGGAAGAGGCGGGGCTGGTGGTGGGCCGCACCAAACCGGTGTTGAGCTATCTGGCGAGTCCGGGTGGCACCAGCGAACGCTTATCCATTATGGTGGGCGAAGTGGACGCCACGACCGCAGAAGGGATTCACGGTCTGGCTGATGAAAACGAAGATATTCGGGTTCATGTGGTGAGCCGGGAACAGGCTTATCAGTGGGTAGAAGAGGGGAAAATCGACAACGCAGCGTCTGTCATCGCCCTGCAATGGCTGCAGCTGCATTATCAGACATTACGAAACGAGTGGAAAAAATGAAGCGCTATACGCCTGACTTCCCAGAAATGATGCGCCTGTGCGAAACGAATTTTGCACAATTGCGCCGCCTGCTGCCGAGAAACGACGCACCCGGCGAAACGGTAAGCTATCAGGTGAGCAACGCGCAGTATCGATTAACGATAACAGAATCAACGCGCTACACTACGCTGGTGGAGATTGAGCAAACGGCACCCAGCATTAGCTACTGGAGCCTGCCGTCGATGACGGTACGCCTCTATCACGACGCGATGGTCGCTGAAGTGTGTTCAAGCCAGCAGATCTTTCGCTTCAAGGCGCGGTATGATTACCCGAATAAAAAGTTGCATCAACGCGACGAAAAGCATCAAATTAACCAGTTTTTAGCCGACTGGCTAAGGTATTGTTTAGCACATGGAGCAATGGCGATTCCGGTTTGTTAGCGTCATAAACCTACCTAAGGACACCATTTGGAAAGCCTGTTGAACCTGACTGTTGCTGGTGGGGCGCCAGTCAGGATATTACAAATCACCGATACCCACCTTTTTGCCGAAAAGCATGAAACGCTGCTGGGGGTGAATACCTGGGAGAGTTATCAGGCGGTACTGAGCGCCATTCACGCTGAAAACCGTGCATGCGATCTGATTGTCGCAACGGGCGATCTGGCGCAGGACCAATCTTCCGCGGCCTACCAGCATTTTGCTGAAGGCATCGCGAGCTTTAGCGCGCCCTGCGTCTGGCTGCCGGGTAACCACGATTTTCAGCCCGCCATGTACAGTTCTCTCCAGGATGCGGGGATTTCTCCGGCGAAATGTGTTTTTGCGGGTGAACAGTGGCAGATCCTGCTGCTGGACAGCCAGGTGTTTGGCGTCCCGCACGGTGAGTTAAGCGAGTTTCAGCTCGACTGGCTTGAGACCAAACTGGCGGCTGAACCTGAACGTCACACGCTGCTGTTGCTTCATCATCATCCTCTGCCGGCGGGCTGCAGCTGGCTCGATCAGCACAGCCTGCGCAACTCCGCGGCGCTGGATCGCGTGCTGGCGAAGTTCCCGCGGGTGAAAAATCTGCTGTGTGGGCATATTCACCAGGAACAGGATCTCGACTGGAACGGACGCCGCATGCTGGCGACGCCGTCGACCTGCGTTCAGTTTAAGCCGCACTGCGCCAACTTTACGCTGGATACCATCGCGCCAGGCTGGCGCTGGCTGGAACTGCATCCCGACGGCACGCTGACCACGGAAGTCTGCCGTTTGACCGGCGCACAGTTCCGCCCGGACACCGCTTCAGAAGGCTATTGATGTCTACGCTCCTTTATCTGCACGGATTCAACAGTTCGCCGCGCTCCGCAAAAGCGACACAGTTTCGCCAGTGGCTGAGCGAGCATCACCCTGACGTTGAGATGATTATCCCACAGCTGCCGCCTTACCCGGCAGAAGCCGCGGAAATGCTGGAATCCATCGTGCTTGCGCACGGCGGCGAAACCTTTGGTGTGGTCGGTTCATCGCTGGGGGGATATTACGCCACCTGGCTCTCGCAATGCTTTATGCTGCCCGCCGTGGTGGTTAATCCGGCGGTACGGCCATTTGAGCTGCTGCGGGACTTTCTTGGCGAAAACGAGAACCCCTACACCGGCCAGCAATATGTGCTAGAGTCACGCCATATTTACGATCTCAAAGTTATGCAGGTCGACCCGCTCGAGGCGCCGGATCTCATCTGGCTGCTGCAGCAGACGGGTGATGAAGTGCTGGATTACCGCCAGGCAGTGGCGTATTACGCCTCCTGCCGCCAGACTATAGAAGAGGGCGGAAACCATGCTTTCACGGGCTTTGAGAATCATTTCACCCAGATTGTCGATTTTCTTGGACTGCACAGCCACTGACAATCAATGCGAATTGCTAGTTTAAATCATGACGCAAACCTATAACGCTGATGCCATTGAGGTCCTCACCGGGCTTGAGCCGGTTCGCCGCCGCCCGGGGATGTACACCGATACGACGCGCCCAAACCATCTGGGCCAGGAAGTTATTGATAACAGTGTGGACGAAGCGCTGGCAGGCCATGCCAAACGCGTTGACGTCATCCTGCATGCCGATCAGTCGCTGGAAGTCATTGACGACGGGCGCGGCATGCCGGTGGATATCCACCCGGAAGAGGGCGTCCCGGCCGTTGAGCTGATCCTCTGTCGTCTGCATGCGGGCGGTAAGTTCTCCAACAAAAACTACCAGTTCTCCGGTGGCCTGCACGGCGTGGGGATTTCCGTCGTCAACGCCCTGTCCAAACGCGTGGAAGTGAACGTCCGTCGCGATGGTCAGGTCTACAACATCGCGTTTGAAAACGGCGAGAAGGTGCAGGATCTGCAGGTTGTCGGCACGTGCGGCAAACGCAACACCGGCACCAGCGTCCACTTCTGGCCTGACGAGAGTTTCTTCGACAGCCCGCGCTTTTCCGTATCCCGCCTGACGCACCTGCTGAAAGCCAAAGCGGTGCTTTGCCCGGGCGTGGAAATCACCTTTAAAGATCACGTTAACAATACCGAGCAAACCTGGTGCTACGCCGATGGCCTGAACGACTACCTGTGCGAAGCGGTAAACGGCCTGCCAACGCTGCCGGAAAAACCGTTCGTCGGCAACTTTAGCGGCGATACCGAAGCGGTGGACTGGGCGCTGCTGTGGCTGCCGGAAGGCGGCGAGCTGCTGACCGAAAGCTACGTTAACCTGATCCCCACCATGCTCGGCGGGACCCACGTCAACGGCCTGCGTCAGGGGCTGCTGGACGCGATGCGCGAATTCTGTGAATACCGTAATATCCTGCCGCGAGGCGTGAAGCTGTCGGCGGAAGATATCTGGGACCGCTGCGCCTACGTGCTCTCCGTGAAAATGCAGGATCCGCAGTTTGCCGGTCAGACCAAAGAACGTCTGTCGTCACGCCAGTGCGCGGCGTTTGTCTCCGGCGTGGTAAAAGATGCGTTTACCCTGTGGCTGAACCAGAACGTTCAGGCGGCAGAAATGCTGGCCGAAATGGCGATCTCCAGCGCCCAGCGTCGTCTGCGCGCCGCGAAGAAAGTGGTGCGTAAAAAGCTGACCAGCGGCCCAGCGCTGCCGGGCAAGCTGGCGGACTGTACCGCGCAGGATCTCAACCGCACCGAGCTGTTCCTGGTGGAAGGGGACTCGGCGGGCGGGTCGGCCAAGCAGGCGCGCGATCGTGAATACCAGGCGATCATGCCGCTCAAGGGTAAGATCCTGAACACCTGGGAAGTGTCTTCAGACGAAGTGCTGGCCTCGCAGGAAGTCCACGATATTTCGGTCGCGATCGGCATCGATCCGGACAGCGACGATCTGAGCCAGCTGCGCTACGGCAAGATCTGCATTCTTGCGGATGCGGACTCCGACGGTCTGCACATCGCCACGCTGCTGTGCGCGCTGTTTGTGAAGCACTTCCGCACGCTGGTGAAAAACGGTCACGTCTACGTGGCGCTGCCGCCGCTGTACCGTATCGACCTCGGCAAAGAGGTTTACTACGCGCTGACGGAAGAAGAAAAAGCGGGCGTGCTGGAACAGCTGAAGCGTAAGAAGGGCAAGCCTAACGTGCAGCGCTTTAAGGGGCTGGGCGAGATGAACCCGATGCAGCTGCGCGAAACGACGCTGGATCCGAACACGCGCCGTCTGGTGCAGCTGACGATCAGCGATGAAGACGAACAGCAGACCAACGCCATGATGGATATGCTCCTTGCCAAGAAACGTTCGGAAGACCGTCGTAACTGGCTGCAGGAGAAAGGTGATATGGCGGATATTGAGGCTTGATGCCCTCACCCTAACCCTCTCCCGCAGGGAGAGGGAATGGATCGTAGGCCCGGTAAGCGCTAGCGCCACCGGGCTTTTTTACATCAAAACTCCATCTTCACCGTAAACTGCACTTCGCGAGGGTCGCCAATCTGGTTGCCCAGGTTGTTGGTCGCAATGGACGAGGTGTAGTAGGTCTTATCAAACAGGTTCTTCACGTTGACCTGCAGCGTCACCGGATACTGCAGCTTCATCTTATAGGCCGCAAAGGCATCCGCCACAAAATAGCCCGGCAGATAATAATCCGCGCCGTTGGTCGCTGAACGACGGCTCACGCCGTGTCCGCCGCCGCCCAACGTCAGGGTATTCCCCGCAAACGCATTATGAATGTCGTACGTCAGGAACAGGGAGCCGGTATGGCGCGGCACGTTCGGCAGCGGTTTGCCCGCGTAGTCCGGGTCTTCCAGCACCTTCGCGTCGGTATAGCCGTAGCTGGCGATAATATTGGTGTTCTCGGTCAGCGATCCGGCAAGATCCACCTCCACGCCCTGGGAGCGCACGCGGCCCGCGGTTTTGGCGATGGTTTCACCTCCCACGCTTTCGTTGTACAGCACGTTGCGTTTGTGGATATCAAACAGCGCGATATTGGCGGTAACGCCGTCGAACAGGTCGAACTTCGCGCCCACTTCGTAGGCGTTTGAGGTTTCCGGCGGCAGGTCGCCAATGTAACTTGCAATGGACGACTGCGGCATAAACGTCTGCGAGTAGTTGGCAAACAGCGAGACGGATGGCGTGAGCTTGTAAACCAGCCCCAGCTTTGGCGTCCACTGTTCGTCGCGGCTGTCGGTGTTGACGTTGAACGGACGACCTTTGCCCGCGTACTGGGTGTAATACTGATAGCGCATCCCGGCGACGGCGATCCACTTATCCGTCAGGTACAGGGCATCCTGCGCGTAGGCCGAATAACTCTCCTGCTTGAGCGTCTGGTCGCTGTCTGCGGCGGAGACGGTTGTACACTTGTTGAGTTTGCCGTAAACCGGATGGTAGATGTTGAAACCTTTGACGTTCTTACAGCGCATCATGTCCGTACGCAGCAAATCGTAATTCTCATACGACACGCCGGTCAGGATCTCATTGTAAAAGCCTGCAATATCCACATTCCCCTGCAGGTCCGCGCGGGTGCTGTGCATGCGCTGTGTCGAGCCCTGGGTCGCATCCACCCGGCGGGTCAGGGTGCCGGTTTTTGCATCGTAGGCCATCACGCGGGCCTGGTTGTCGCTGTATTTATCCTGGCTGTAGCTGTAGTCGAACTTCGCGGTCCACTGGCTGTTGAGGCGGTATTCCGCGTTGAGCTGCGCCAGATCGGACTGACCATCGGTCACGTTAAACGGCTCGTCAAAGCGGGTTTTGCGATCGACATCAACGGCCTTTTTGGTGTTGAGATCGAAGATCGTTCCGCGATCGAACGGCGTTTTATAGTCGCGATGCGAATAGAGCACGGTCACGGTGGCATCATCGCCGAACCAGGTGAGGGATGGGGCGATAAAGGTGCTGCGTTCGTTGCCAAAATTACGCCAGTAATCTTCGTCCTGATACTCACCCGTGAGGCGATACGCCAGACGCGTGCCGTCGATCGGGCCGGTCACATCGACCTGTCCGGTGCCGCCGCCAAAGCTGGAGGAGGTGGCGGACAGAGAACCACCGAAGGTTCTCTCCGGGCGTTTGGTGACGACGTTAATCAGGCCGCCCGGATCGAGAATGCCATACAGCGTTGAGGCCGGGCCTTTAAGCACCTCCACGCGCTCGGTGGCGGCGTTAAAGCTGCGCGGCAGGACGGTGCGCAGGCCGTTGGTCATGATCGAGCCGTCCCGGTTCGCGCCAAACCCGCGGCGCACGAAGGCATCCTGCGTACCGCCGAGGGTATTCGTCTGGACCACGTTGCTAACGTTATAGAGCGCCTCATCCAGCGTGGTGGCGTGCTGATCCTCCAGCACTTTATCGCTGACCGTATTCACCACCTGCGGGATATCCAGCATCGGCATGTTGGTCAGTGTTGCGGTGGAGGTGTTCAGCGGCTGGTAGCCGTTGGTGGCTTCCGCCGGCGTATTTGGATCGGCAGTGACGGTAAGCGTTTCGCCGTCTTTAGCCGCGGTGGTGTCCGCCGCCTGGGCCAGCGGCGCCATAAACAGCAGTGAAAAGAGCGCGCGCCCTTTTACCCCAGAGAGTGAAGGTGTGAACGTAGCCATTACATCTGTTATCCCAAAATATCCGTGAATCACCTTCACGGAAGAATGTGTGAGTCATTGCCCTTTTATGCTCTGCTCGTTAGCCAGAACCGGCATCGAACATGTAATTGAGAATCATTCAATCATGCGGGAATGTAGTAGTAAATGAAAAATGATAAAAATCGGCTACATGCATGAAACGCAACGGGAAAGTACAAGGGTAATGAATTATTTAATTGAAAAATAATGATTTGTTAATTTTTTGGTCTGCACGGTAACGCTCCGTTACCCCTGGTTTTTTCAGGGTGTTTCTTCGCTTGACTACTACATGGCGTGGCGTCAAACTCTCAAAAGAGAATGATTTTTATTTATATTTGTTGCGCTTTTTTTATTACGTTGGCGTTCACGTGGCTCACAACACAAAACAACCGGGACTGGTTCTGGAGAACCTCTCTGCGGGCTATCAGAAAAAAATCATCGTTGATGATATCTCCCTTGCCATCCCTCAGCAGAAAATGACGGTGCTGGTAGGGGCGAACGGCTGTGGGAAATCCACGCTGTTGAGCACTATCGCGCGGCTGCTGCAGCCGCTTGGGGGAACCGCGCTGCTGGACGGTAAAGCCATTCACGAGCAGCCGACCAAAGCCGTCGCCCGCCAGCTTGGTATTCTCCCGCAGTCCCCGCTGCTCCCGGAAGGGTTAACCGTTTTTGAGCTGGTCTCGCGCGGCCGCTTTCCCTGGCAAAACGTTATGCGCCAGTGGAGCGACGAGGACGAACTGGCGGTGGAAGAGGCCCTGCGCCTGACCGGCACGGCAGCGTTTGCCCATATGCCGGTGGAAAGCTTATCCGGCGGCCAGCGTCAGCGCTGCTGGATCGCCATGGCGCTGGCGCAGCAAACGCCGTATATCCTGCTGGATGAACCCACCACGTTCCTCGATCTTCGCTACCAGGTGGAGATCCTGGAACTGCTGCACGCCCTGACCCGCCAGCACGGGCGTACCGTCGTGGTGGTGCTGCACGATCTCAACTTTGCCGTGAACTACGGTGATTCCCTGGTCTTTTTACGCCAGGGAAAAGTCGAGGGGGTGTTACATGAAGGCGACGCCTGCACGCCGGAGCTGATCAAAGCGGTGTTTGATGTGGACGTGCATATGTCCATCAACCCCTTGACCGGCAAACCGTTCTTTATGCCGTTTCGCCAGAGCATTCAGAAGCCATGATGCGCATCTCTCTGGCTTTCCTGATTTTCACCCTGCTGTTGGCGATGGGGGCGATTGCTCATCTGGGGATCGGTGCACGCTTTATCGCCCCGCAAACGGTAGTGGAGGCATTCTTTCACTTCGACCCGCGCAATTTCGACCATAACATCATCATCAGACTGCGGCTGCTGCGCCTCTGCGCCGCAATGGTTACCGGCGCCGCGCTCGGCGTGGCGGGCGTGCTGCTGCAGTCCGTGATCCGCAACCCGCTCGGCGAGCCGCATATTCTGGGGCTCAACGCCGGGGCAGCGCTCGCGGTGGTGATCGCCAGCGCGCTTGGGCTTTCGCTGCCGTTTGGTCGCCCGCTGATTGCCGCCGCCGGTGCCGCCGCGCTGTTTCTGCTGGTGCTGATGTTCTCCTCGACCGGTCGCACCGGGCTCACGCCGATGAAGGTCACCCTGTGCGGCGTGGCGATGTCGGCGTTTGCCTCGTCGATTACCGCCGCGGTGTTAATCCTGGATGAACAGACGCTACTCTCTCTGCGTACCTGGCTGGCGGGTGATATCGCCGGGATCAACGCGCAGATGCTCCAGAGCGCCCTGTGGGCTGCAGCCGCTGGTTTTGTTCTTGCTATCGGGCTGTCGCCCTCGCTCAACATGCTGGCGCTGGGCGACAGAATGGCGCAGGGGCTTGGCGTGTCGCTGCTGAAAACCCGCCTCCTTGCCCTGCTGGCCATTGCGCTGCTCTGCGGCGCGGCCGTCTCCATCGCCGGACCGATTGGCTTTATCGGCCTTGTGGTGCCGCAGCTCATTCGCCGTCTGGTGTCGGTCGATTTACGCGTGATGGTGCCGCTGTCGGCCCTCTGCGGTGCGCTGGTGTTGCTGCTGGCGGATATCGCTGCCCGCACGCTGTTTACCCCCTGGGAGCTGGCAACCGGCATCATGACGGCCCTGGTCGGCGCGCCCGTGTTCATCCTTATGGCCTCGAGGATGTTCAAATGAACCGGGCCGGGCTCCGCGCGATCCGTGTTGGTCGTTTATCGGTGCTGGTTCGTCCGAAGGCGCTGGCGTACCTGTCGCTTTTCGCGCTGATGGCGCTAGGCCTGCTGGGCTTTGGCCTGACGCACGGTTCTCTGCCCATTCCCGCCTCTGCCATCGGGCGGGCGCTGTTTTCGCCTGAAACTTTGACGGCGGAGACGCGCTACGTCGTGATGGATATCCGCCTGCCGCGCCTGCTGATGGCGGTGCTGTGCGGCGCGATGCTCGGGATGGCGGGGGCGGCGATGCAGTCCATCACCCGCAACGGTCTGGCTGACCCGGGGCTTATCGGTGTGAAGGAGGGCTGTAGCGCGGCGGTACTGCTGCTGATTTTTCAGTTCCCGGCGCTGAGCCTGGCCTGGCGTCCGCTGGTTGGCATGGCCGGTGGGCTGCTCACCGCGCTGCTGGTGATCGTCCTCGCGCGCGATATCTCGCGCCCGCGGTTCATTCTGATCGGCATCGGCGTGTCGTGGGCGTTTGCCGCGGCGATGGGCGTTTTTATCACCACCGCCGACGTGCGCGACGTGCAGACGGCGATGCTGTGGCTGGCGGGCAGCCTGCACGCGGCAAACTGGACGCTGGTGGGGCTGGCCGCGCTCTGGGCTGCCCCCGCGTTTGCGCTGCTGCTCTTTACCGCGCGGGCAGCGGACGTGGCGCTGCTCGGCAATCAGGCCGCCGCGGGCCTTGGCGTGCGCACAACCCGGCTGGCACTGCTGCGGGTTCTCGCCCCGGTAGTGCTGACGGCGGCCTGCGTCTCCTGCGTGGGCAGCATTGGCTTCGTGGGGCTGATTGCCCCACATATGGCGCGCCTGCTGCTGCGCGGTGGTCAGACCGCGCTCCTGACGGGAAGCGCCGTGCTGGGCGCGCTGCTGGTGCTGCTGGCGGATAACGTCGGACGTCTGGCATTCCTCCCGCTGCAGCTGCCGGCGGGAATTGTCATTTCATTGATTGGCGGACCGTTTTTCCTGCTGCTGCTCTGGCAGCGCCGGGACAGATTTTAGGGGATTATGATGCGCGTACTGTTTTCGATGCTGTTGCTGGTGGGATTCGCGGTGAGCGCGGCGGAGCCGACGCAGACCTTTACTGACGATCTGAACCGAAAGGTGGTGGTGCCGGTGCACCCGAAACGGATTGTCTCCTTACACGATCTGGATATTACCATTCCGCTGATTGAGCTTGGCGTGCCGCCGGTGGCGAGCCATGGCCGCACGCGGCCGGACGGCAGCCATTTTCTGCGCTCCAGCGGCATGTTAACCGGCGTCGACTTCGATAATTCCGATATCAAATTTATCGGCACGGCGGATATTGACATCGAAGCTATCGCCGCCGCCAAACCTGACCTGATCGTTACCGAGCCGACCCGCAACACGCCGGTGGAACAATTAGCGAAAATTGCCCCGACGGTGAGCATCGATCATCTCGACGGCGGCGCGCCGGAAATCTACCGCAAGCTGGCTCAACTGACAGGAACGCAGGCGCGGCTCAAGGTTCTGGAGCGGCGATATCAGGAGCAAATCAAGGCGCTGAAGGCGACCATCGACACGCGCAAAATCACCGTATCGGTGATTCAGGCCAATCAGGGGAAAATCAACGCCATGCACAGCTACCACTCGCTGGGCCGCGTTCTGCGCGACGCCGGATTCAAATTCCCGCCACTGATTGAGTCCATCCCGGAAGGGGGGCGCATCGACGTCAGCGCCGAGCGCCTGCCGGAGCTGGATGCCGATTTCGTCTTTGCTACCTGGCGCGGGGATACGGGCGGTAAACCGCAGGACGAGCTGGCAGCGATGGAGGCGGTGATGCCGGGCTGGTGTCAGTTCCTGACTGCCTGCCGGAGCGGGCATTACGTGCTGATCTCGCGTGAAGAGGCGATCTCGAATTCGTTCGCGTCTTTAGGGCTGATGGCCGCGCAGGTGCAGTCGCAGATTGCCGGGCGTCCGCTGCCGGAGGCCTCACGGTGATCCGCAAAGAGAAGGGGCGCGTGGATGTCTATGGCGACCGCTTTCGCGCGCGGGCGCATCAGCTGACGCCGCGTCTGCTGCAGGTCGCACGCTATATCCATGACAACCGCGAGGCGGTGATGGAGCAGACCGCCATGGAGATTGCCGCCGTACTGAAAACCTCGGATGCCACGGTGGTCCGCGCCATACAGGCGCTGGGGTTCGCCGGGCTGCGCGATCTCAAGCAGACGCTGGAGCAGTGGTTTGGCCCGGTGGTCACCTCCAGCGAAAAGATGTCCACCACGGTGAACACGCTCGCCAGCGACGTCAACGCGAGCATTGATTTCGTGCTGGAGGGACATCAGCACACCTGCGAGGTGTTATCCGAGCCCCACAACCGCTACGCGATGGCGCAGGCGGTCTCACTGCTGGCGCAGGCAAGGCAGGTCGCCATATTTGGCATTGGCGCCTCCGGTATTCTGGCCGAGTACACCGCCAGGCTGTTCAGCCGTATGGGGTTACCCGCCACGCCGCTCAACCGTACCGGGATCGGGCTTGCCGAACAGCTGATTGCGCTTCAGCGCGGTGACGTGCTGGTGATGATGGCGCAGAAATCCGCGCACCGGGAAGGGCAAACCACCCTGCGTGAAGCTAAACGTCTGGGCATTCCCACCATCCTGCTGACCAACGCCCTCGATTCGCGTTTCAGTAAGGAGGCCAGCGTGGTGATCCACGTCCCGCGCGGCGGTGAAAAGGGTAAAATCCCGCTCCACGGCACGGTGCTGCTCTGTCTGGAGATGATCATTTTATCCGTCGCCGCCACCGAACCGCAGCGCGCCATCAAGTCGATGAAGCGCATCAACGAACTCCATCGCGGGTTAAAGCCGGGGAAGAAAAGCAGCTAAAAACAACAAAGCCCGGTGGCGCTAGCGCTTACCGGGCCTACGGTTCAGGTTTTGTAGGCCGGGTAAACGCAGTGCCACCCGGCAAATTCCACGAACCTAAACCCCTTGCTCCAGAATGCGGATGTGGGTTTCCAGCACGTCGCCCTTCACCGCGTCGCTCCACGCTTTCATGTGCGCGGTCTGCAGATGCGCTTCAAGATGCGCGACGGTTTCCCACTGCTCAACCATGATGATCGAGTCCGGCGCGGTCGCCTGGAAGCTGGCGTCAGTGGCGGCATCCACCATCGGCGCGTAGCCGTGGCAGCCTTCTTCTTTCAGTACGGTCGGGATAATTTTCGCGAACTGATCCAGCACCGCCTGGCGGTGATGTTGACCTGGACGAGTACGGATTTCTGCGATAACGGTAAGCATGTTTACTACTCCTTTAATTCCAGGCTACCAGTTAAGCAAAAATTTCCGCGAGATGCTTGCGATATTCTGCGATATAGCGCGGGACATCAGGCATTTTAATCACGTCGTTAACGATAAAGGTCGGCAGCGGATCCATGCCCAGGAACTGATTCGCCTTGTGGAACGGCAGATAAGCACCGTCTACGCCCACGCCTTCGAAGAACTGATCTTTCTCGGTGAAGGCTTCCAGCGGCGCGTTCCAGGTCAGTGACAGCATATATTTTTTGCCCTGAATCAGGCCGCCTGAACCGTATTTTTTGGACGCGTCAGAGCGGGTGCGGCCATCGCTGGCATACAGCGAACCGTGACCTTCGGTGAATACGTCGTCCATGTACTTTTTCACGGTCCACGGCGCGCCCATCCACCAGCCTGGCATCTGCCAGATCACCACGTCAGCCCACAGGAAGTTTTGCACTTCGGCCTTCACGTCGTAGTCGCTGTCCGCGCGCACGACCTTAACATCATGCCCGGCGTCGCGCAGGAAACCGTCCGCGACCTCGGTCAGGGTGTCATTCAGCTGGCCTTTAGAGTGCGCAAATTCTTTTGCACCGTTAATAATCAGAATGTTGCTCATTTTTTGTCCTCGACGATGAGAGTATGCCGGGTATTCTACGCGCGAGGACGGAGCGGAAAAATGAGCAAAATGTGCAAAGTCTTTTGCTGGAGATGCAATAATCCGTTACCAGCTGACCTTCACCTCAAAGCCGCCTTCCGCCGCATTGCTCAGCGAGACGTGCATCCCGTGCAGCGCGGCAATGCGCCTGACGATAGAAAGCCCCAGCCCGCTGCCCGTGGCGTTCTGGCCCGGTGGACGATAAAAACGCTCGCCGATGCGCGCCAGCACCTCGGGGTCAACGCCGGGACCGTTGTCGCGCACGCTAAAGCTACGCGCGTCCAGCGTAACGTCCACTACGCTGCCGCGTGGGCTGTAGCGGATGGCGTTGTCCAGCAGGTTGCGCACCAGCAGGCTGAGCAGCAGGGGCTGCCCCTGACGTTTGACCTGCGGGGCATGGTTGATGAGGCGAATATCAATCCCTGCCTGCTGCGCCGGATGCCAGATATCCAGCACCGCCGACTGAAGTAAATCGGCAAGCGTGATCGGTTCGACATCGTCAAGGTTATCCAGCGAGTCCAGACGCGACAGGGTGAGGAGCTGATCCACCAGCCGCGAAGCGCGGTCGATTCCCGCATGCAGCTGTGCCAGCGCTTTTTCCCGCGCCTGCGGATCGTCCTGCGAGAGCTGCGCCACGTCAGTTTGCACCTTCAGGGCCGCCAGCGGGCTGCGCAGCTCGTGAGCCGCATCAGAGGTAAAGCGGCGCTCGCGCGTCATCATCTCCTGGGTACGTGCGAAGAGGTGATTCAGCGAGTCGAGCAGGGGGCGCACTTCCGTGGGCACACCCTGAAGCACAAGCGCATCGGTCGCATCCGGCGAGCGGGAGCGCAGGGTCTGCGCCAGCTTTTTGAGCGGCCTCAGCTCCCGGATCAGGAGGAGAACCAGCAAAAGCAGCATCACCGGCAGCGCCACCAGCCAGGGCGTGAGCTGCGAGCTGACCACGTCCAGCGCCATATCCTGGCGGTACTCCCACTCCTGACCGACAACCACGCGGTATTTCCCGTCGGGTGAGGTCAGCCACAGGAAACGCCATTCGTCGTTGTCGTCCTGGAGCTGCCCGTTAGCAAACCCGTCGCGGCGATAGTGGTACGGAATATCGCGCCCGTTCTCGCCGTCGTTCAGCAGCATTTTGCCCTCGACGCTGTAAATGGCGAAAGCCAGCGCGTCGTCATCGAGACGGCCATGCTTCACTTTTTTTGGGATCTCGCGCATCCGCTCGGGGGCGCGGATCTCGTCCAGATCCATCGTCAGCAGCCGTTTGGCAAACAGCATCTGCTGCGTGTCAAAGAGCTTATCCAGCTTGTGGGTGGTCTGCTGCCAGGCCACCAGGCTGGCGGCAAACCATGCCGTCAGGGAGAGCGCTAAAAAGAGGAGCGTCAGGCGCAGCTTCAGGCTCAGGCGTTGCGTCAGCTTCATGCGTCACCCAGGGTATAGCCGATGCCGTGCACGGTGCGGATAAACTCGCTGCCAAGCTTGCGGCGCAGATGATGAACGTGGACTTCTACCGCGTTGCTGGAGACGTCGTCGTCCCAGGTATACAGTTTTTCCTCAATCGTCTTGCGAGGGAGCACGCGGCCTGCATTGCGCATCAGCAGTTCCAGCAGCGCGAACTCTTTCGGCTTCAGCGTCAGCAGTTCACCGTCCAGCGTGGCGACGAGACGGGTCGGATCGAGCGTGACCTTGCCGTGGCGTAGCTCGCTATGCGTCTGGCCGTGGCTGCGGCGGACCAGCGCCTCGAGGCGGGCACCCACTTCAATCAGCGCGAACGGCTTGCAGAGATAATCATCCGCGCCAAGACGCAGCCCTTCCACGCGCTGGTTAAGCGCATCCCGCGCGGTCAGGATCAATACCGGCTCGCTGCGCCCGCTTTCGCGCCACGCGCGCAGGATGTCCAGACCGTCGATTTGCGGCAGCGTCAGATCCAGCACCACGGCATCATAGGGCGCAGACGCGAGCGCGGCCTGACCGGTTTTGCCGTCGGTAAACCAGTCCACGCTAAAGCCCATTTTGCTTAAACCCGCCCTGATACCGTCGCCGATTAGCGTGTCGTCTTCTACCAGTAAAATGCGCATATTCCCTCCTTGATGCCGTCAGTAAACCCTCTGTAAGCGCCTGCTGTACAGCAATAATAAATAAATTTTTCCCTTAAGAAGTTGTTAAGGATTACCCTGTTTAATGGACTGCGAAACCAGATTAAAGGGAGAGTTAATATGAAAAAATTCGCTGCCATTGCCGCCATCATGATGATGGCCACTGCCCCCGTTTTTGCTGCGCAGGGCGGATTTAACGGCCCGTCCGCCACGCAAACCCAGACCCAGACGCAGGCAGGCGGTTTTGTCGATAACGACGCCAACCTCACCACCGCGGTGAAGGTGAAAGAGATGAAGGACGACAGCTGGGTGAAGCTGCGCGGGAACATCACCCAGCGCCTGTCCGATGACCGCTACACCTTCCGCGATGAGACCGGCACGGTGAACGTGGAAATTGACCACAAGCGCTGGAACGGCGTGACCGTCACCCCGCAGGATAAAGTGGAAATCCAGGGCAAGGTCGATAAAGAGTGGAACGATTTTGAAATCGACGTGAAGCAGGTCATTAAGCTGAACAAATAACCCGAAAAGGGCCGCATAAGCGGCCCTTTTTCTTTGTGACTCAACTCGTCAGATAGGGTAGTATCTGCGGCAATATTGCCTGAAACCCTTCGGTTTCTGAGTTGAGGAATCACACGTAATGAGCGATATGGCAGAGCGCCTCGCGCTACATGAATTCACGGAAAACGCCTACCTGAACTACTCCATGTACGTCATCATGGACAGGGCGTTGCCGTTTATCGGGGATGGCCTGAAGCCCGTTCAGCGCCGCATCGTGTATGCGATGTCCGAACTGGGGCTGAACGCCACCGCCAAGTTCAAGAAATCCGCCCGTACCGTCGGTGACGTGCTGGGTAAATACCATCCGCACGGCGACAGCGCCTGCTATGAAGCAATGGTGCTGATGGCGCAGCCGTTCTCTTACCGTTACCCGCTGGTGGATGGTCAGGGGAACTGGGGGGCGCCGGACGACCCAAAATCCTTCGCGGCGATGCGATATACCGAGTCCCGCCTCTCTAAATATGCCGAAGTGCTGCTGGGCGAGCTGGGCCAGGGGACCGTTGACTGGGTACCGAACTTCGACGGTACGCTGCAGGAGCCGAAGATGCTGCCCGCGCGTCTGCCGAACATCCTGCTGAACGGCACCACCGGGATTGCGGTCGGTATGGCGACGGACATTCCGCCGCACAACCTGCGTGAAGTGGCGAAAGCCGCCATCACCCTGATTGAGCAGCCGAAAACCTCGCTCGACGATCTGCTGGATATCGTGCAGGGCCCGGACTTCCCGACCGAAGCTGAGATCATCACTTCTCGTGCGGAAATCCGCAAAATCTACCAGAACGGTCGCGGCTCCGTGCGCATGCGCGCAGTGTGGAATAAAGAAGACGGCGCCGTGGTGATCACCGCGCTGCCGCATCAGGTATCCGGTGCCAAAGTGCTGGAGCAGATCGCCTCCCAGATGCGCAATAAAAAGCTGCCGATGGTGGACGACCTGCGTGACGAATCTGACCACGAGAACCCGACCCGTCTGGTGATCGTGCCGCGTTCTAACCGCGTGGACATGGAGCAGGTGATGAACCACCTGTTCGCCACCACCGATCTGGAAAAAAGCTACCGCATTAACCTGAACATGATCGGCCTCGACGGACGCCCGGCGGTGAAAAACCTGCTGGAGATCCTTACCGAATGGCTGACGTTCCGCCGCGATACGGTACGCCGTCGTCTGAACCATCGTCTGGAGAAAGTGCTTAAGCGCCTGCATATCCTCGAAGGTTTGCTGGTGGCGTTCCTCAATATCGACGAGGTGATTGAGATCATCCGTACCGAGGACGAGCCGAAGCCCGCCCTGATGTCGCGCTTTGGCATCAGCGAAACCCAGGCCGAAGCGATCCTCGAGCTGAAGCTGCGCCATCTCGCCAAACTGGAAGAGATGAAGATCCGCGGCGAGCAGAACGAGCTGGAAAAAGAGCGCGATCAGCTGCAGGCGATCCTCGCGTCCGAACGCAAGATGAATACCCTCCTGAAGAAAGAGCTGCAGGCTGATGCCGACGCGTTTGGTGACGACCGTCGTTCTCCGCTGCACGAGCGCGAAGAAGCGAAGGCGATGAACGAGCACGACATGCAGCCGTCCGAGCCGGTGACCATTGTCCTGTCGCAGAGCGGCTGGGTGCGCAGCGCCAAAGGCCACGATATCGACGCGCCGGGGCTCAGCTACAAAGCGGGCGACAGCTTTAAAGCGGCGGTGAAAGGCAAGAGCAACCAGCCGGTGGCGTTTATCGACTCCACCGGTCGCAGCTATGCCATTGACCCGATCACGCTGCCTTCCGCGCGCGGGCAGGGTGAACCGCTGACCGGCAAGCTGACGCTGCCGCCGGGCGCGACGGTTGACCATATGCTGATGGAAGCCGATGACCAGAAGCTGCTGCTGGCGTCTGACGCGGGCTACGGTTTTATCTGTACCTTCAACGATCTGGTTTCCCGCAACCGTGCCGGTAAGGCGCTGATTAGCCTGCCGGACAACGCTCACGTAATGGCACCGCTGGTGATTGAGAACGAAAGCGACATGCTGCTGGCGATCACCACCGCCGGACGTATGCTGATGTTCCCGGTCAGCGATCTGCCGGAGCTGTCAAAAGGCAAGGGCAACAAGATCATCAACATCCCGTCGGCGGAGGCCGCGAAAGGCGAAGATGGCCTGGCGCACCTCTTCCTGCTGCCGCCGCAGAGCACGCTGACCATTCACGTCGGCAAGCGCAAAATCAAGCTTCGTCCGGAAGAGCTGCAGAAGGTGGTGGGCGAGCGCGGTCGCCGCGGCTCGCTGATGCGCGGTCTGCAGCGTATCGATCGCGTGGAGATTGACTCTCCTGCACGCAGCGCTGCGGGTGACAGCGAAGAGTAATGTCGTGATATCCCCCCTCTGTCCGGA
Organism: Enterobacter sp. SST3; assembly: GCF_000286655.1. Classification (NCBI taxonomy): domain Bacteria; kingdom Pseudomonadati; phylum Pseudomonadota; class Gammaproteobacteria; order Enterobacterales; family Enterobacteriaceae; genus Enterobacter; species Enterobacter sp. SST3. Next base: position 41,457 of record NZ_ALNS01000035.1, read on the forward strand.
GGGGGAATTTCAATAAAATTTCCCGTAAAATCGTTGTTAATTCGTGCGTTGCGATTAACAATACGCGCTCGTAATAAAGTCCTTACCTGGCCACAGGTGAAGTATAATTGTCAGCTGTTGGGGCTTCAGAGGTCGCTATGCTATATATTGTTCGTCTTATTCTTACCGTTATCTACTGCATTCTGGTCTGTATTTTCGGCTCTATTTACTGCCTGTTCAGCCCGCGTAATCCGAAGCATGTCGCCACCTTTGGCCATATGTTCGGGCGTCTTGCGCCGCTGTTTGGTCTGAAAGTTGAAAAACGTCTGCCGGAAGGGGCGGAGAATTTCGGTAACGCCATCTATATCGCCAACCATCAGAACAACTACGATATGGTGACGGCCTCTAATATCGTGCTTCCACCGACCGTGACGGTGGGCAAAAAAAGCCTGCTGTGGATCCCGTTTTTTGGTCAGCTGTACTGGCTTACCGGTAACCTGCTGATTGACCGTAATAACCGTGCAAAAGCGCACGGCACCATTGCAGAAGTGGTGAATCATTTTAAAAAGCGCAGGATCTCAATCTGGATGTTCCCGGAAGGGACGCGCAGCCGCGGCCGCGGCCTGCTGCCGTTTAAAACCGGTGCGTTTCATGCCGCAATTGCGGCAGGTGTTCCAATTATTCCTGTGTGCGTTTCCAATACTTCGAATAAGATTAATCTTAACCGCCTGAATAACGGGCTGGTGATTGTCGAAATGCTGCCACCCGTCGATACCAGCAAATACGGTAAAGATCAGGTGCGCGAGCTGGCAGCGCACTGCCGTGATCTGATGGCTGAGCATATTGCGCTGCTCGACAAAGAAGTCGCAGAGAGAGAAGCCGCCGGTAAGATCTAACCCGGCGTTGAAGGGAAAACGAATTCCCGCGTTGTTAGTCGTTTCAGATGGAGCTTATATGTCACTCAGTCGGCGTCAGTTTATTCAGGCTTCGGGGATCGCCCTTTGTGCGGGTGCGATGCCGCTGACAGCCAGCGCCGCCGGGCAGCAACAGCCGCTGCCTATTCCGCCACTCATTGAATCCCGTCGCGGCCAGCCGCTTTTCCTGACGCTGCAGCGCAGCCACTGGTCCTTTACCCAGGGGACGCGTGCGCCGGTCTGGGGCATTAACGGACGTTACCTTGGGCCGACCATACGCGTGTGGAATGGCGATGACGTAAAGCTCATCTACAGTAACCGTACCCCTGAAAATGTCGCCATGACCATCAGCGGCCTGCAGGTGCCTGGCCCGCTGATTGGCGGCGCGGCGCGCATGATGTCGCCCAGCGCCGACTGGGCGCCCGTTCTGCCGATTCGCCAGAGCGCGGCAACCCTGTGGTATCACGCCAACACCCCTAACCGCACGGCGCAGCAGGTCTATAACGGCCTGGCCGGCATGTGGCTGGTGGAAGATGAAGTCAGCAAATCCCTGCCGATCCCGAACCACTACGGCGTGGATGACTTCCCGATTATCATCCAGGACAAACGTCTGGATAATTTCGGTACGCCGGAATACAGCGAACCGGGGAGCGGTGGCTTCGTTGGCGATACGCTGCTGGTTAACGGCGCGCAGAGCCCGTATGTCGAAGTGTCCCGTGGCTGGGTGCGCCTGCGCCTGCTCAACGCGTCTAACTCGCGCCGCTATCAGCTGCAGATGAGCGATGGCCGTCCGCTGCACGTCATCTCCGGCGATCAGGGTTTTTTACCGGCACCGGTGTCCGTCAAACAGCTGGCGCTCGCGCCGGGTGAGCGTCGCGAAATTCTCATTGATATGACCAACGGGGATGAAGTCTCTGTGACCTGCGGCGAAGCGGCAAGCATTGTTGACCGTATTCGCGGGTTCTTTGAACCGTCGAGCATTCTTGTCTCGACCCTGGTGCTGACCCTGCGTCCAACCGGCCTGCTGCCGCTGGTGACCGATAGCCTGCCCATGCGCCTGCTGCCGCAGGAGATCATGAGCGGCTCCCCGGTGCGCAGCCGTGATATCAGCCTGGGCGACGATCCGGGCATCAACGGTGCGCTGTGGGACGTCAACCGCATCGACATCACCGCGCAACAGGGCACCTGGGAGCGCTGGACGGTGCGTTCAGATATGCCGCAGTCGTTCCATATTGAAGGGGTAAGCTTCCTGATCCGCAACGTTAACGGCGCGATGCCGTTCCCGGAAGATCGCGGCTGGAAAGATACCGTCTGGGTGGACGGTCAGGTTGAACTGCTCGTCTACTACGGTCAGCCTTCGTGGCCGCACTTCCCGTTCCTGTTCCACAGCCAGACGCTGGAGATGATGGACAGGGGGTCCGTAGGGCAAATGCTGATCAACCCCGCGCCATAACCTCTGACATTCCCGGTTCGCCGGGAATGGTTTATGCCCGCCAGAAAAAGCGCGAGAACAGAATCAGCACCGGGTAAATTTCCAGACGCCCTAAGATCATTGCCGCACACATCAACAGCTTAGCCCCTTCTGTTAACGTGCCGAACGTCGACGCCGTCTCGCCAAATCCCAGCCCCATGTTGTTGATACAGGCGGCGACCGTCGCGAATGACGTAAACAGATCGTAGCCCATCAGATTAAGCGCCCAGACAAAAAAGCCCGTGATCATCACGTAGAGAAAGAAGAAGCTCCAGACCGAGCGCAGGACGCGTTCATTCACCACGCTTTTGCCCACCTTAATGCTCAGCAGCGCGCGCGGATGCGCCAGCTGGTTCATCTCCTGAATACTCTGCTTGAACATAATCAAAAAACGCAGGGCTTTGATCCCGCCGCAGGTCGAGCCTACGCAGCCGCCAAAAAAGCTGGCGCTCAACAACAGGAAGATGGTGTGGGTGGGCCATTGGGCGTAGTCGGCGGTCGACAGGCCGTTATCGGTCATCATCGAACTGGCAAGGAAGAAGGCGTGCACCAGGCTATCCGTGGGGCTGTACATGCCTGCATGCCAGACCTGCCAGGCGGTGATGAGGATAATCGCCGCAGCGGCGCTCAGGAAGAATTTAACCTCCGGGCTGCGACGAATCGGCTTCAGGGTGCGTCGGACAATGGCGACGTACCAGAGGGTGAAGTTAAACGCGGAGAGCAGCGAAAACGCCCCGGCAACCAGCTCGATTGCGTGGCTGTCATAAAAACCAATGCTCTCGCTGCGGGTGGAGAAGCCGCCCAGTGACACGGTCGAAAGCCCGTGACAGACGGCGTCAAAAAAGGACATTCCCGCCAGCCAGTAGGCCAGAGTGCAGGCCACGCCCAGCGCGAAGTAGGTCACCCACAGCGTGCGCGCGGTATCGGCAAGGCGGGGCGTCAGACGCTCCTCCTTGAACGGCCCCGGCATCTCTGACTGATAGAGCTTCATGCCGCCAATGCCCAGCAGCGGCAGGACCGCGACGGCCAGCACGATGACGCCTAACCCGCCAATGAAATTCAGCTGAGCGCGGTAATAGAGGTACGACTTAGGCAGGGCGCTGACGTCCCCGATCACCGTCGCTCCGGTAGTGGTGATCCCGGAAACCCCTTCAAAGAGCGCGTCAGCAAAGGAGAGCTGAAGCCCGTCATCCATCCAGAGCGGCATGGCGCTAATCAACGAAAACAGCAGCCAGAACAGCACGATAATCACGAAACCGTCGCGGGTGCGCAGCTGGATGCCGGCGTGGCGGGTTGCCCGCCAGGTTAAGCCTCCGAGACTAAAAAAGGTTAAAAAAGTGGTCAGGAAGGCAAAGTAGGTCCGCTCTTTGTTCAGCAGGGCGATAACCATCGGCGGCAGCATGGAAAGGCTGTACAGCAGCACAAGGAAACCGCAGAGGTGCAGGACAACCCGCAGCTGGGAGACATGTAACGAATCGTTGGGCTTCACAACTGAGCTCCGCACAAACACGCATTCCGGGGCAAATCACCGGAAAATAGAGTGAATATTATGATCCAAAATTATCAGGGCGGCGTATTTTAACGACTTCCGTGAATATCTGCCTGCTTCCTGCATCCTTTTCTTCAAATCTGGCAGATGAACAGCGTATAATCCCGCTCCTTTTGTTTATTTTTTCTTCGGAAGCATTATGAGCGCAATTTCCCTGATCCAGCCGGATCGTGACCTCTTCTCCTGACCCCAGTACTGGGCGGCCTGCTTTGGACCGGCGCCGTTCCTGCCGATGTCCCGGGAAGAGATGGACCAACTGGGCTGGGACAGCTGCGACATCATTCTGGTCACGGGCGATGCCTACGTTGACCACCCGAGCTTCGGCATGGCCATCTGTGGCCGCATGCTTGAGGCGCAGGGCTTCCGCGTGGGGATCATCTCCCAGCCTGACTGGAACAGCAAAGACGACTTTATGCGTCTGGGTAAACCGAACCTGTTCTTCGGCGTGACCGCGGGCAACATGGACTCGATGATCAACCGCTATACCGCCGACCGTAAGCTGCGCCATGACGACGCCTACACGCCGGATAACGTGGCGGGCAAACGTCCGGACCGCGCAACCCTCGTCTACACCCAGCGCTGCAAAGAAGCCTGGAAAGACGTGCCGGTGATCCTGGGCGGCATCGAGGCGAGCCTGCGCCGTACCGCACACTACGACTACTGGTCAGATACCGTGCGCCGCTCGGTGCTGGTGGATTCCAAGGCCGACATGCTGATTTACGGAAACGGCGAGCGTCCGCTGGTGGAAGTGGCGCACCGCCTGTCGCAGGGCGAGCCGGTGAGCAGCATCCGCGACGTGCGCAATACTGCGATCATGGTGAAAGAGGCGCTGCCGGGCTGGCGCGGGGTAGATTCCCGCATCATCGATATGCCTGGCAAAATCGACCCGATCCCACATCCGTACGGCGACGATCTGCCGTGTGCCGATAACAAACCGGTAGAGCCAAAGAAGGCGGAAGCGAAGGCGATCGTCGTGCAGCCGCCGCGCCCGAAGCCGTGGGAAAAGACCTACGTACTGCTGCCCTCCTACGAGAAGGTGAAAGCCGACAAGGTGCTCTACGCGCACGCGTCCCGTATTCTGCACCATGAAACCAACCCGGGCTGCGCCCGCGCGCTGATGCAGAAGCACGGCGAGCGCTTTATCTGGATCAACCCGCCGGCGATCCCGCTCTCCACCGAAGAGATGGACAGCGTCTTTGCGCTGCCGTACAAGCGCGTGCCGCACCCGGCGTACGGCAACGCCCGCATCCCGGCGTATGAGATGATCCGCTTCTCGATCAACATCATGCGCGGCTGCTTCGGTGGCTGTTCCTTCTGCTCCATTACCGAGCACGAAGGGCGCATTATTCAGAGCCGCTCTGAAGATTCGATCATCAATGAGATCGAAGCCATTCGCGACTCCGTGCCGGGCTTTACCGGCGTGATTTCCGATCTTGGCGGCCCAACCGCCAACATGTATATGCTGCGCTGCAAATCACCGCGCGCGGAGCAGACCTGTCGTCGCCTCTCCTGCGTCTATCCGAGCATTTGCGAGCACATGGATACCAACCACGAGCCGACGATCAACCTTTACCGCCGCGCGCGCGATCTGAAGGGCATCAAGAAGATCCTCATCGCGTCCGGGGTGCGTTATGACATCGCCGTGGAAGATCCGCGCTACATCAAAGAGCTGGCGACGCACCACGTTGGTGGCTATCTGAAGATTGCGCCGGAGCACACCGAAGAAGGCCCGCTGTCGAAGATGATGAAGCCGGGCATGGGCAGCTACGATCGCTTTAAGCAGCTGTTCGACACCTACTCGAAGCAGGCGGGCAAAGAGCAGTATCTGATCCCGTACTTCATCTCCGCCCACCCGGGCACGCGTGATGAGGACATGGTGAACCTGGCGCTGTGGCTGAAGCAGCGCCGCTTCCGCCTGGATCAGGTGCAGAACTTCTATCCGTCACCGCTCGCCAACTCGACGACCATGTACTACACCGGCAAGAACCCGCTGAGTAAGATTGGCTATAAGAGTGAAGACGTGGTGGTGCCGAAAGGGGATAAACAGCGTCGTCTGCACAAAGCGCTGCTGCGCTACCACGATCCGGCCAACTGGCCGCTGATCCGCCAGGCGCTGGAAGAGATGGGCAAAAAGCACCTGATCGGCTCGCGCCGCGACTGTCTGGTACCGGCCCCGACGCTGGAGGAGATGCGCGAAGCGCGTCGCCAGAATCGCAATACGCGCCCGGCGCTGACCAAGCACACGCCGATTGTGCATCAGCGTTCGAACGGTGGAGCGGGAACGAAGAAGAACGTAAAACGTAAGATCGGTTAAACCTGTAACAAAGCCCGGTGGCGCTAGCGCTTACCGGGCCTACAGGCCAGCGCGTAGGCCGGGTAAGGCGCAGCCGCCACCCGGCTTTTTTACGCGACTATCCGCCAAACTGATCCGGGTCTGGCCCAAGCCGCTTGCCCTTATCCAGCTTCGCAATTTCCCCCAGCTCATCTTTGTCCAGACGGAAATCCCAGACGTCGAAATTCTCGGCGATGCGCGATGGCGTGACCGATTTCGGGATCACCACCAGGCCGTTGTCCAGATGCCAGCGAATGACGATCTGCGCCGGGGTTTTGCCGTATTTATCCGCCAGGTCGCGGATAATTTTCTGATCGAATACCCCTTCACCACCCTGAGCCAGCGGGCTCCAGGATTCGGTCTGAATCTTATGCGTGGCGTTCCAGGCGTGAAGCTGGCGCTGCTGCAACAGCGGGTGCAGTTCGATCTGGTTAATCACAGGCGCGACGCCCGTCTCGTCAATCAGCCGCTGCAGGTGATGAACCTGGAAGTTACAGACGCCGATGCTTTTCACCAGCCCCGCTTTTTGCAGTTCAATCATCCCTTTCCAGGCATCAACGTAATGGTCGATGGCCGGAACCGGCCAGTGCATGAGATACAGGTCGACGAAATCGAGCTGGAGCTTCTCCAGACTCTCCTGCAGGGCTTCGCGGGGACGCTTTTGATCGTCATTCCACAGTTTCGTGGTGATGAATAACTCATCGCGGGGAACACCGGCGCTGGCCAGTGCGGTCCCCACGCCGTCCTCGTTTTTGTACGCGGCGGCGGTGTCAATCGACCGATAGCCGACTTCCAGGGCTTTATGAATGGCGGAGACGACCTCGTCGTTACCGGCTTTCCATACACCTAGCCCCAGCTGGGGCATCACGTTGCCGTCCTGCAGCTTGATTACGGTTTGGTTTGCCATTTTTCCTCCTTCAGGTGCGCATCGCCGGAGGGATACTCCGGCGATGGGGTGTGCATTAAGTCTGGACGAAATGTCAAAAAACGAAAGTCGGGGGGACAAAAACGCTTAGCGTGCCGCCTCGTAAATACGGCGGCTGACGTCCAGGGTGATGTCGCCGTGCTCGCCCAGATGGGTCATGCCATGCTCTTCGAGTTTCGCCAGCAGGGCAGGGATAGAGCTGCCGTCCAGACCGTAGCCAGACAGACGCGTTGGCACGCCCAGACCTTCAAAGAAGCTGCGGGTCGCTTCGATGGCGGCATCAATACGCGCATCGTCAGAACCCTCGGTGATGTTCCACACGCGCTCAGCGTACTGCAGCAGTTTGGCGCGTTTGGTATCACGTTTTTCATTCCACAGCGCAGGCAGCACAACGGCCAGCGTCTGCGCATGATCCAGACCGTGCATCGCCGTCAGTTCGTGGCCCAGCATGTGGGTCGCCCAGTCCTGCGGCACGCCAGCACCGATCAGGCCATTCAGCGCCTGGGTGGCGGCCCACATCACGTTGGCGCGAACGTCATAGTTTTCCGGCTCTTTCAGCGCTTTCGGACCTTCTTCAATCAGCGTCAGCAGAATGCCTTCCGCAAAACGATCCTGGATTTTGGCATTCACCGGATACGTGACGTACTGCTCAACGGTATGAACAAAGGCATCGACCACGCCGTTCGCGACCTGACGCGCAGGCAGGGTGTAGGTGTAGACCGGATCCAGAATGGCGAAGACAGGCTGAACGTGTTCGTTCATGAAGGCCTGCTTATCACCGGTAGTTTTACGGGAGATGACCGCGCCCTTGTTGGATTCAGAACCGGTGGCCGGGAGGGTCAGCACGGAGCCCATCGGGATAGCGCTTTTGATGTCGCTCCCGCGGGTTTCCAGAATGTGCCACGGATCGATGCCGTCAGCATAGTGCGCTGCCGCCGCGATGAATTTGGTGCCGTCCAGCACGGAGCCGCCGCCGACCGCCAGCAGGAAGGTGATGTTTTCTTCGCGGGCGATTTTCACCGCGTTCATCAGCGTTTCGTAGGACGGGTTTGGCTCAATGCCGCCGAACTCACGCACGTCCAGACCGTCCAGCGCGCTGTAAACCTGATCCAGCACGCCGGTTTTTTTCACGCTGCCGCCACCGTAGGTGATCAGCACGCGGGCGTCAGCAGGGATCTGTGCGCGCAGGTCAGCGATAGCGTCTTTACCAAACAGAATGCGGGTTGGGGTGTGAAGATTAAAGTTGTTCATTGCTCGTTCCCTTTAGTGGGTGAAAAACCGTGGTGCGCAGAGGGCGACCTGATGCTGCACATTGTGGCTGTCCGGGGCTACGCCCTCAATGCACATTCCTGCCGATGTCTTGCCCATTTCTACAGAGCGCTGGAGAAAGCGCGGAAAACAACGCACACTGTCAACGTCGAAAACCGCACCCGGAGTAACGCAAGATGAACCGTGAGGCTATCTGCCAGCAGCTCACTGCGCAGATTAAGAGATTGATAGATAATGAAAATCGTGCCAGCGATCTGCTGCCGGACATTCGCCTGCTCTACGGCACGCAGCCCGGAACGCGCACGCCGGTCATGTACCAGCCGGGCATCGTTTTTCTCTTTTCAGGCCATAAAATTGGCTATATCAACGAGCGCGTGTTCCGCTACGACACCAATGAATATCTGCTGCTGACAGTACCTTTACCCTTCGAATGTGAAACCTTCGCGACAGAGGCGGTTCCGCTGGCGGGGATCCGCGTCAATGTTGATATCCTCCAGCTGCAGGAGTTGCTGATGGAGATTGGCGAAGACGAACTCTTCCAGCCTTCGATGGCCTCAAGCGGGATCAACTCGGCAACGCTGTCGGAAGAGATCCTCTGCGCCATTGAGCGTCTGCTGGACGTCATGGAGAGGCCGCTGGACGCGCGCATACTGGGCAAGCAGATTATCCGAGAAATTCTGTACCACGTGCTGCTGGGCCCGGGCGGCGGCGCGTTACTTGCCCTGGTGAGCCGACAGACCCACTTCAGCCTGATAAGCCGCGTGCTCAAGCGTATCGAAAGCCAGTACACGGAGAACCTCAGCGTCGACCAGCTGGCGGCGGAAGCGAACATGAGCGTCTCGGCGTTTCACCATAACTTTAAATCGGTAACTAGCACCTCGCCGCTGCAGTACCTCAAAACCTACCGGCTGCATAAGGCGCGGATGCTGATGATCCACGACGGCATGAAGGCCAGCGCGGCGGCGATGCGGGTGGGCTATGAAAGTGCCTCGCAGTTCAGTCGGGAGTTTAAGCGCTATTTCGGCGTCACGCCGGGAGAGGATGCGTCACGTATAAGAACGATGCAGGGAGCCTGAGGGGAAACGTAGGCCGGGTAAGG